>NZ_JBSFXE010000001.1:0-353124 GCF_053595195.1 Kitasatospora sp. NPDC002522 | reverse complement strand
CCTCCTCGACCGCCTCCACACCGCCCACATCGAAGCCGACGAACTCACCGTCCACACCCCCGACCTCGACGACGTCTTCTTCGCCCTCACCGGCGCCACCACCGTCCCCGCCCAGAACCAGCCCGCTCAGTCGAAGGAGAACGCCCGATGAGCACCCTCGCCCTGGCCGTGCGCGACTCGTCCACGATGCTGCGCCGCAACCTGCTGCACGCCCGCCGCTACCCCTCGCTGACGCTGAACCTGCTGCTCACCCCGGTGATGCTGCTGCTGCTCTTCGTCTACATCTTCGGCGACACCATGAGCGCCGGGATGTCCGGCGGCCGCACCGCCTACATCGCCTACCTGCTGCCCGGCATCCTGCTGATGACCATCGGCTCCACCACCATCGGCACCGCCGTCTCGGTCGCCACCGACATGACCGAGGGCATCATCGCCCGCTTCCGCACCATGGCCATCCACCGCGGCTCGGTGCTGATCGGACACGTCGTCGGCAGCGTCATCCAGGCCGTGGCCAGCGTCCTCCTGGTCGGCGCGGTCGGCCTGGCGATCGGGTTCCGCACCACCGGCGCCACCGCGCTGGAGTGGCTCGCCGCCCTCGGCCTGCTCGCCGCGTTCTCGCTCGCCCTGACCTGGATCGCCGTCGGCATGGGCATGGGCAGCCCGAACGCGGAGGCCGCCTCCAACAGCGCGATGCCGCTGATCCTGCTGCCGCTGATCTCCAGCGCCTTCGTCCCGCTGCACTCGATGCCCGGCTGGTTCCAGCCGATCGCCCAGTACCAGCCCTTCACCCCCGCCATCGAAACCCTGCGCGGACTGCTCCTCGGCACCGCGATCGGCAACAACTGGTGGATCGCGCTGGCCTGGTGCCTCGCCCTCACCGTCCTCGGCTACCGCTGGTCCAAGAGCCAGTTCGACCGCGACCCCAAGTAACCGGCGTGCGCACCCGGGCCGCGAGCCGGCCCCCGCCACCCCCCGAAGGCCCGTCGCCGCCACCGTCCAGGTGGCAGCGACGGGCCTCCTCGCGTCCGAGGGGGCGCCTACCCCCGCAACGCGAGCCGCGCGTACGCCCGGACGTCCGCATCGGCGTCGGCCAGCCGCTCCCGCAGCGCCTGCGCCACCCCCGGCCCGGCGACCGCCCCCGCCAGCGCCCGGACGGCGGCCTTCCGGACGTCGGCGTCCTGATTGGCCGGGGTTTTCGTTGCTGCGCCGTCACGCCACCTGACGGACCGTCCGACCCGGCGCTGAGCTGGGCGGACGGCGCCCCCGCCGGATGAACCGCCACCCCGCCCGGCGATGCGCCATGCTGGAAGCACGGGCATCGAGCGACCAGGACGGTGAGGTCTGATGATCGGCGTACTGCAGTGCGTGGTGCTGGACTGCCACTACCCGGCGGGCCTGGCCCACTTCTACGCGGGCCTGCTCGGCGGCGAGGTCGACCGCCCCGACGCGCGCTGGTCGCCGGACGACGACTGGTCGACGGTCCACCTGCCCGACGGGATGGTGCTCTGCTTCCAGCGGGCCCCGGACTTCCGCCCGCCGATCTGGCCCGACCCCGCGCACCCGCAGCAGCTCCACCTGGACATCGAGGTCGAGGACCTGGCCGTCGCCGAGCGGCGGGCGCTGGAACTCGGCGCCGAGGTCAAGGACCGCAAGCCGACCTGGACGGTGTACGTCGACCCCGCCGGGCACCCGTTCTGCCTGGTCCGGAAGGTCCCGTGACGGGCATCCGGCCGCTGCGGGGCCGGTGCTGACGCGGGGTCAGTGCAGCGTCAACGCGTCGCCGACCCGCAGTCGGCCCGGCCGGTCGACGGTGGCCAGCGCGTCCAGCCGCCCGTCGTGCTCGTGGACCAGCGTCTTGAGGATCTCCGGCGCGTGCGGCAGGCCCGGCTGCGGGGTGCCCACCATCGCGCAGCGCTCGCTGGAGCGGACGAACGCCAGCCGCACCCCGCCCTTCACCCGGCCCTCGCGGCCGAACCAGCGGTCCTCGGTGAACGGCGGCGTCCCCGGCGGGGTGCGCAGCAGCACGTTCGGGCGGAACCGGCGCTCGTCCACCACCGCCATCGGCACCGCGGCGGCCACCCAGTCCAGGGTGGCGGTGGTCAGCACGCTCACCGGCAGCTGGTCGAAGTGCGAGACGGCGTCCTCGCGGGCGAGTTCCACGTCCTCCTGCTCCAGGTAGGCGCGCAGGAAGGAGGTGGGGTCGGCGACCGGTGAGCCCAGCGGGTCGAACAGTTCCGGGGCGTCGATCCGGGCGCCGAGCCGGGCGCTCAGCCGCAGCAGCCCGTCCATCCGGCGGAAGCGCCGGGTGTTCTTCCCCGACCCGAGCTTCCCGGCCCCGTCCCGGACGGCGTACAGCCGGTCGCCGGCCAGGCCGCGCTCGTCCACCTCGACGGCGTCCAGCAGCTCGCCGCCCGTGGACTTCACGGGGTATCGCCACAGCCGCTCGACGACACCGATCACCTCAGCCATGGGCGCGAGCCTAGCGGCGCTCTCCGGCTTTGGTCTAGACCAAGTCCGGTGCCGCGGAAGGGCGCTGGTGCCGGCGCCGCGCTCAGCCGATCCGCGCCACCGCCCGCACCGGCGCCCCGTCCGCCGCGGTCAGCCGCAGCGGGAACAGCGACACCTCGACCGGCGTGCCCGCCGCCTGCGCCTCCAGCAGCAGCGTCAGGTCCGTCAGGTTCTCCGCGATCACCCCGCCGCCCTCCGGGCCCAGCAGCACCCGGTGCGCCGCCAGCGTCGGCGGCTCCGGAGCCGGATCGTGCTCGTCCGCCAACTCGGCCAGCAGCCGCGCCACTTCGGGGTCCGAAGGGCCCGGGTCCGGCGTCGGGTCCACCGACAGCGCATCGATCCCCACGGTGCGCACCCCGGCGTCCACGATCGCCCGGGCGGCCTCCTCGGTCAGGTACGGGTGCGCGAAGTAGCGGTCCGTCCCCCAGTACCGGGGCCAGCCCGTCGCCAGCAGCAGCACCGTGCCCGGCCCCGACGCGGCCAGCGCCTCGGCGAGATGACGCCCCGTCACCGCCCCGCGGGCCGGGACCTCCCGCAGGTCCACCACCACGGCGGGCCCGGTGAACAGCTCCAACGGCAGCCCGTCCAGCGTCGGCCACCGCACGTCCAGGTGGTACGGCGCGTCCACGTGCGTCCCGGTCTGCGACCCCAGGTGCACCTGCAACACGTTCACCCCCTCCACCTCGGCCGTGAGCGCCGCCCGCAACTCCACTCCGGGATCACCGGGGTACACCGGCATCCCGGACACCACCGGATGCGTCAGATCCACCAACACCGCTGCCATACCTCCATTCTGAGGGGAAGTCGCCCCAACCAGGGGCTCTGGGGGTACCTCCCGGCCCCCCTTGGGGCTGGGGGCGGAACTGCGAGGCGAGTGGCGGTCCGGGTTCCGGGGCGCTGCGAGGTCTGGGCGCCGACGGTTTCCCAAGGCCCCCAGCCGAGCTCAGACCACCAGACACTCGCCTCGCAGTTCCCCGAGCCCCCAGTGGTTGCTCCACAGCGACAATGGGCCCCATGAGCAACACCCGAAAGCCCTGGATCGTCGGCGTCTCCGGTGCCTCCGGCACCCCCTACGCCGCTTCCGTGATCCGCGCCCTGCTCGACGCCGGCGAAGCCGTCGACCTGATCGTCAGCCGGGCCGCGCGGCTCACCATCCTGGACGAGACCGGCATCTCCTTCCGGGACGCCCACTGGCGGGCCGACCTGGCCGACTGGCTGGGCCTCGCCGAGCAGGCGCTGGGGGACGTCCGGTACTGGCCCGCGGGCGACTTCGCGGCGGGCCCGTCCTCCGGCTCGTACCCCGCCAAGGGGATGCTGGTGGTGCCGGCCACCACCGGCGCGGCGGCGGGCATCGCGCTCGGCCTCTCCAAGGACCTGCTCCAGCGCACCGCCTCGGTCACCCTGAAGGAGCGCCGCCCGCTGGTGCTCTGCCTGCGCGAGACCCCGCTGACCGGCGCCACCCTGCGCCACCTGGTGGCCCTCGACGAGCAGGGCGCGGTCGTCCTCCCCGCCTCCCCGGGCTTCTACGCGGGCGGCTCCACCGCCCGGGAACTGGTCGACTTCGTGGCCGGCCGGGTGCTGGACGCGGTCGGCGTCCCGCACGAGCTGTACCGCCGCTGGTCAGGCAGCCTGGGAGAGGCGGCGAGCACCCCCGCGCGACACCGCGAAGTCCACCCGAGCCGGGGCGAGTGAGCGGGCTCGTTACGGGAGAGTATGTTCTCTGGGATACCCGGGTTGATCGGCGCACGACGCCTTGGATTCCGGATAATGATCTGTGGTTCTGGAGAGGTTCGGAAGGACGCGGCAGGCACATGGACTCTGTGGACAGACAGCTCATCCAGGCACTGAGGGAGAACGGCCGCGCCTCGTACGCGGAGCTGGGCCGCCTGGTGGGCCTCTCCGGGCCGAGCGTGACGGACCGGATCAACCGGCTGGAGCAGGCCGGCGTGATCACCGGCTACCGGGCGACCGTCAACCCGGCGAGCCTCGGCTACGGGGTGACGGCACTGATCGGCCTCCAGCTCACCGACGCCGCCGACCACGACGACGTCTCGCACCGGCTGAAGGACCTCCCCGAGGTGGAGGACTGCTGGTTCATCGCGGGCGACGACTCCTACATGCTCAAGGTCCGGGTGCCGGACGTCGAGGGCCTGGAGTCGGTGGTCAAGCGGCTGTCCGGCACCAAGGGCGTGGCCCGCACCCGCACCACCGTGGTGCTCTCCACCAAGTGGGAGAACCGGGTCAGTGAGCTGCCGCTCGACCTGGCCGAGTAACGTCCGCTGCGAAGCGCGCCACTGACGCACCGTCAACGAGAGGGAGCGGACATGACCCTGATCGGCCTGGAGGAACTGCACGCCGCGCAGCGGCGGATCGCCGGCACCGCCGTGCGCACCCCGCTGCTGCCCTGCCCGTGGGCCGCGTCCGGCCCGCGCGAGCTGTGGCTGAAGCCGGAGAACCTCCAGCCGACCGGGGCGTTCAAGATCCGCGGCGCGATGAACCGGCTGGCCGCGCTCACCGACGAGGAGCGCGCCCGCGGCGTGGTCGCCCAGTCCAGCGGCAACCACGCCCAGGCGGTGGCCTACGCGGCGCAGCGCCTCGGCCTCAAGGCGGTCATCGTCATGCCCGACACCTCGCCCGCGGTGAAGATCGAGAACACCCGCGCGTTCGGCGCCGAGGTGGTCATCGTCACCGCCGAGGAACGCGACACCGTCCCCGCCGAGCTGGCCGACGAGCACGGCTACGTCTGGGTGCCGCCGTACGACGACCCGTACATCATCGCGGGCCAGGGCACCGTCGGCGTGGAGATCGCCGAGGACGCCCCCGACGAGCTGGACACCGTGCTGGTGCCGGTCTCCGGCGGCGGACTGATCTCCGGCACCGCCGCCGCGCTCAAGCTGGCCTGCCCGGGCGTGCGGGTGATCGGCGTCGAGCCGGAGTTCGCCGCCGACGCCCAGGCCAGCCTGCGCGCCGGGGTGCGCACCGCCTGGCCGGTCGCCGACACCTACCGCACCATCGCCGACGGCCTGCGCACCACCTCCGTCGGCGTGCTCCCGTTCGAGCACCTCACCGCCTACGTGGACGACATCGTGACGGTCTCCGAGGACGAGATCCGCGCCACCGTCGCGCTGCTCGCCCGGCGCGGCCGGATCGTCGCCGAACCGTCCGGCGCGGTCGCCCCCGCCGCCTACTTCCACCGCGCCGAGGAGCTCGGCGGCCGCGTGTTCGCCGCCGTCGTCAGCGGCGGCAACCTCGACCCCGCCCTGCTGGCCGAGCTGCTGGCCGCCTAGGCGTAGTCTCGACTTCGGCAACGAATCGAAGTCGCAAGGAGGCGGAGCGCCGCATGGACGCAGGGCTCAAGCGCGAGCTGGAGGCGAAGGTCTACGCCGGTGAGCGGCTGACCCGCGAGGACGGGATCGCACTCTACGAGAGCGACGACCTGGCCTGGCTGGGCGGCCTGGCGCACCACGTGCGGACGCGGAAGAACGGCGACGTCGTCCACTTCAACGTCAACCGCCACCTCAACATGACCAACGTCTGCAGCGCCTCCTGCGCCTACTGCTCGTTCCAGCGCAAGCCGGGCGAGAAGGACGCGTACACCATGCGCATCGAGGAGGCCGTGCGGCTGGCCAAGGCGATGGAGGTGGAGTCCCTCACCGAGCTCCACATCGTCAACGGCCTGCACCCGACGCTGCCCTGGCGCTACTACCCGCGCTCCCTCAAGGAGCTCAAGGCCGCGCTGCCGAACGTCTCGCTGAAGGCCTTCACCGCCACCGAGATCCACTGGTTCGAGCGGATCAGCGGCCTGACGGCCAGTGAGATCCTCGACGAGCTGATCGACGCCGGCCTGGAGTCGCTCACCGGCGGCGGCGCGGAGATCTTCGACTGGGAGGTCCGCCAGCACATCGTCGACCACGACACCCACTGGGAGGACTGGTCGCGGATCCACCGCCTGGCGCACGAGAAGGGTCTCAAGACCCCGTGCACCATGCTGTACGGCCACATCGAGGAGCCCCGCCACCGGGTCGACCACGTGCTGCGGCTGCGTGAACTGCAGGACGAGACCGGCGGCTTCCAGGTCTTCATCCCGCTGCGCTACCAGCACGACTTCCACGACTCCAAGGACGGCAAGGTCCGCAACCGTCTGATGGACCGCACCGAGATGGCCACCGGCGCCGAGGCGCTGAAGACCTTCGCGGTCTCCCGGCTGCTCTTCGACAACGTCCCGCACGTCAAGGTCTTCTGGGTGATGCACGGCGTCACCACCGCCCAGCTCGCGCTCAGCCACGGCGCCGACGACATGGACGGCTCGGTGGTCGAGTACAAGATCACCCACGACGCGGACAACTTCGGCACCCCGAACAAGCTCGGCCGCGACGACCTGCTCGACCTGATCCGCGACGCCGGCTTCCGCCCGGTCGAGCGCAACACCCGCTACGAGATCATCCGCGAGTACGACGGCCCGGACCTCCAGCGCCGCGAGACCCCGCAGGCGATGCGCCTCTGACGACCGCCCGACCCGCGCCCCGGTGGCTGCTTCCGACATTCGGAACCGGCCACCGGGGCGCGGTCGTACCCGCGGGGCGTGCGGCGCTGCGCCGCACCACCGAGGGCCTGCGGCGGCGGTGAAGAAACGTTTCCGGCCGCGTATGCTCACAGGCTCATCACACGTCCCGGGTTCCGCACCGGTCTCCGGGTCTGGGAGGATCGACCGCATGTCCGGTTCCCATCGCGCCGCCTCGCACCGCCGTTCGGCCGCCGCGCCGAGCACCCGGAGCGGGGTCCCGGCCGCCGCGCCGAGCACCCGGAACGGGGCCGAGCAGCCCCAGGGCCGTGCCGCGGGCCGCCGTCGCAAGCCGAAGCCGCGCCGGACCCGCAAGTTCACCGTCGGCACCGCGACGCTGCTGGCGCTGGCCGCCGGCTGGTTCACGATCGGCCCGGGCCGGACCTTCCCGCAGACCGCCAGCGCCGCCCCGGACCGCGAGCCCGGCGAGCAGGTGGTCCCGATGCAGGCCGCCGAAGCGCACACCGACGCCCCGGCCGCGGACCGCTCCAGCCGCGACAAGATCACCGCGATTCCCGGTCTCGGCCCCACCTGGACCGCCCAGATCCCCGCCGAGACCCGCCAGCTGCTGGTCGCCAGCGGCAAGGACAAGGACTCCTCCGACTCCACCGTCACGCTCTGGACCCGCGGCGACGACGGCAGCTGGCAGGCCGGCCAGGCCTGGCCCGCGCACAACGCGTACAAGGGCTGGACCGCCGACCACAAGGCCAACGACCTGCGCAGCCCGATCGGCCTGTTCGCGCTCACCGACGCCGGCGGCCGCAAGGCCGACCCCGGTGCCAAGCTCCCGTACGACCGCGACAACGCCTTCCAGATGTCCGGGCGCGGCTTCAACAACGAGCCGCTGGCGGGCTCCTTCGACTACGTCATCGCGATCAACTACAACCGGGTCGCCGGCACCTCGCCGCTCGACACCGGCTTCCCGATGGGCGCCGCCAAGGGCGGCGGCATCTGGCTGCACCTCGACCACGGCGGCCCCACCCACGGCTGCATCTCGCTGACCGAGGACCACATCGTCGAGCTGCTGAAGACCCTCGACCCGGCGATGCATCCGATGATCGTCATGGGTGACGCCCCCGCACTGGCCGCCTGACCAGCGCCGAGTTGTGAGGCCCCTACAGCATCCGGCACCCGATCCTGTGCCAGAGTGTTACCGCCCGACTCACCGGTAACCCGGTTGAGTGGCTGTATGACCGCCTCCCGCATCGTGTCGCTCGGCCACTACCAGCCACCCAAGATCCTCACCAACGACGAGTTGGCGAAGCTGGTCGACACCGACGACGAGTGGATCCGCACCCGGGTCGGCATCCGCACCAGGCACATCGCCGAGTCCGAGACCCTGGTCGACCTCGCCACCGAGGCCGCCCAGAAGGCGCTGGCCGCCAGCGGGTTCTCCGCCGACCAGATCGACCTGGTCGCGGTCGCCACCTGCACCGCCGTGGAACGCAGCCCCAGCACCGCCGCCGCGGTCGCCGCCCGGCTCGGCATCCCCACCCCCGCCGCGTACGAGTTGAACACCGCCTGCTCCGGCTTCTCCTACGCGCTGGCCACCGCCGACCACGCGATCCGGGCCGGCGCCGCCACCCGCGCGCTGGTGATCGGGGTGGAGCGGATGTCCGACATCATCGACTGGACCGACCGGACCACCTGCGTGATCTTCGGCGACGGCGCGGGAGCCGCGGTGGTCGAGGCGGTTCCGGACGAGCAGTCAGGCATCGGCCCGGTGGTGTGGGGCTCCGAGCCGGAGAAGGGCGACGCCGTCGCGATCAGCGGCTGGCAGCCCGTCATCAGCCAGCAGGGCCAGACCGTCTTCCGCTGGGCCACCACGCAGATCGCCCCGCTGGCCCGCCAGGCCTGCGAGAGGGCCGGCCTCGACCCGTCCCAGCTGCGCGGCTTCGTCGCCCACCAGGCCAACCTGCGGATCATCGACGCCATCGCCGGCAAGCTCGGCCTGCCCGAGGACGCGGTGGTCGCCCGCGACGTGGTCGACTCCGGCAACACCTCCGCCGCCTCCATCCCGCTCGCCCTCTCCAAACTGGTCGCGCGCGGCGAGCTCGCCAGCGGCGACCCCGTGCTGCTCTTCGGCTTCGGCGGCGGCCTGGCCTACGCCGGCCAGGTGGTGCGCTGCCCCTGACCGGGCACCCGGGACACCGGGCCGGCCCCGACGGGGCGCCGGACACGACGAAGGGGCGGTCGGGAGAATCTCTCCCGACCGCCCCTTGCGTCCGTAGATGGGTGGCGCACTACGGTACGTCGGCGAACCTCCCCCGAGGACACGGCCGCCGTCCGCCACACCCCGGACAGGAAACCGGGGTTCGCACGCCAGGTGGACTGAGCTCTGCGGCTGTTACTTCGGCGGCTTCTTTCCGGTGACTCCGAGGTACACCTGGAGCGCCAGGTTGGGCTTGAGGTCCTTGACCTTCACGCCCCACGAGGTGAACGCCTTCGAGTGCTCCGCCGCGGAGGCCAGCAACGAGACCAGGGAGCCGGCGATCGCCGACGGATCGACCGACTTGTCGGTCTTGCCCTGGTTGTTGCGGACCGCCTCGGTGAGCGGCGCCGCCACCGAGTTGAGGACCTTCATGCGGATCTTGAAGAACCGCTTGTCCCCTTCCGCGGCACCGAGTGTGACCACTCGGAGAATGGCGTCATTCTTGCGCCAGAAGGCGAGGAATCCGTCCACCAGATCTTCCGAAGTGGTGAACCCGGTCTTTCCCGCCCAGGACTTTCCATCGACGAGCTCTTTGAGCCCGCCGCTGTCCTCGGCCATTTCCTCGGCGATCTCAAGGACTGCGCCCTCGACATCCGGGAAGTACTGGTAGAAGGTCGCGGGGGAGGTACCCGCCATACGGGCGACGTCGATGACCTTGACGTCCCGGTACGGCGACGTGCTGAGCATCTCGCGGAGGCAGTCGAGCAGCTTCTGCCGCGTCTCCTGTCCGCGCCGCCCGGCGACGCGACCGTCGACGGTGCGAACTTGTCCTGTCATGCCGTCAGCTTACCGCCACAAGATCTTGGCGCGATTCGGTGATGCGACTATTAGTCCGCCCGAGGGGGGAAACGACGGTTTTTCAGCGTGTGTTGTTGCCCCCCCGTGCACTGATGACCCCACAGCGTGACGACAAGTCAGCTTCCGCGGTCCTTCCGGGCGGCGGAGCGACCCGGCGGCCGAGGCTGAGGGGCGTGTCACGGGCGGGGGAGATTGGCTCCCGGGCGGTGGGCAATGGAGAATCGTGGGCGCGCCACCGCCGGGGGGCGCTGGCGGACAGGGGAGGTGGCTGCGGAGTGGACCAGCTGACGGCGCACGATCCGAGGCGGATCGGGCCCTTCGAGGTGCTCGCCCGGCTCGGCGCGGGCGGGATGGGCCTGGTCTACCTGGCCCGGTCGGCCTCCGGGCGCCGGGTGGCCATCAAGACCGTGCGCAGCGAGCTCGCCGAGGACAACCTGTTCCGGGTCCGCTTCGCCCGTGAGATCGCCGCGGCCAAGACGGTCGGCGGCTTCTACACCGCCGCCGTGGTGGACGCGGACGCCGACGCCGCGGTCCCGTGGCTGGCCACCGCGTACGTGCCCGCGCCCTCGTTGGAGGACCTGGTCACCGGCTGCGGGCCGCTGCCGGTGGGCGCGGTGCGCTGGCTGACCGCCGGCATCGCGGAGGCCCTGCAGTCCATCCACGCCGCGGGCCTGGTGCACCGTGACCTCAAGCCGTCCAACGTGCTGGTGGTCGAGGACGGGCCGCGGGTGATCGACTTCGGGATCGCCGCCGGGGTCTCCACCACCCGGCTCACCATGACCAACGTCGCGGTCGGCACCCCCGCCTACATGTCGCCCGAGCAGGCCCGGGACAGCCGCAGCGTCACCGGTGCCAGCGACGTCTTCTCGCTCGGCTCGCTGGTGGTGTTCTGCGCCACCGGGCACCCGCCGTACCGCGGCTCCAACCCGGTGGAGACGGTCTTCCAGCTGCTGCGCGACCAACCCGACCTGTCCGGACTGCCGGTGGACCTGGTGGACCTGGTGCGGGCCTGCATGCGGCCCGCGCCCGAGCACCGTCCGACGCCCGCTCAGATCCAGGCCGAGCTGGCGCCGCACCTGTTCTCCCGGGCGGACGCCTCCGGCGAGGCGGGGGACTGGCTGCCGCCGGTCGCGCTGGACCTGATCGAGGCCAAGCGCTCCAGCCGCCGCCCGCCCGCCGCGGCGCCCGCGGTGCCGCCGCAGCCGCTCGCACCGCCCGAGCCGCCGCCGTCGCAGGCCGCCCCGGTCGGCGGGCCCGGCTCCGCCGTCGCCGAGGTGGCCACCGAGCGGATGCGCCCGCACCAACCGCCGCCCGGCCGCCCCGGCGGCGAGGTGCGGCTGCCCGGGACCCAGGTGCCGATAGGGCCCGGGCCCCGGGTCGAGCCGTCCGCGCCCTCCCTCGCGCCGGCCGGCACCGACTGGGTCCGCCGGACCAGCGCCCCCGCGGCGCCGCCGGCCGCCCGCTGGCGGCCCTGGCGGTTCCGGATGTCCAACGACGTGTGGGGCACCCCCGTGGTCGCCGACGGCACCCTGTTCGTCTCCAGCTTCGAGGTGCACGCCCTCGACATCGCCTCCGGGCAGCGCCGCTACAAGACCCACGACGTGGCCTGGGCGCTGGCCGTCGACAACGGCCGGGTGCACGCCGCCGACGGCCCGCACCTCTACACCGTCGACGTCGCCGACGGCACCGAGCGCTGGCGCAGCTCGCTGGACGGCTGGGTGTACTCGCTGGACGCCGCCGACGGCGTGCTCTGCTGCGGCATCCGCGGCGGCGGGGTGCAGCTGCGCTCGGCCGCCAGCGGCGCCGAGCTGTGGCGCGCCGAGGACGCCCAGCAGGAGTACGAGAACCCGCAGTCCGGCCCGGCGCTGGTCGGCGGTGCCGCGTACTACCAGGGCGGCGGGCGGCTGCACTGCGTCGACCCGCGCGGCGGCGGGGTGCGCTGGGCGGTGCCGGTCGGCGGCGACGTGCCGTCCCGGCCGGTGGAGCGCGGCGGGGTGCTGTACGTGACGGCGGGTCAGCGGGTGTACGCGCTGGACGCGGCGACCGGTGCCGAGCGCTGGCGCTTCGACGCGCCGGTGGTGCTGTTCACCCCGCCCGCGGTGGACGGCGCGGCGGTGTACGTCGCCGACTACCTCGGCACCCTGTACGCGCTGGACGCCGTCACCGGGCAGGGCCGCTGGCGGGCCGCCACGGCCGCCAGACAGGGCGCCGAGCCCGCCGTGGTCGCCGACGGCGCGGTGCTGCTCGGCTCGGGCGACACCCTGTTCGCGTTCGACGCGGCCACCGGCCGGGAACGCTGGCGCTACGCCACCCGCGGCGAACTGGTCGGCTCCCCGGCCGTCGCCGACGGCCTGGTCCACCTCGGCAGCCGCGACCACTCGCTGCACACCCTGGAGCTCGCCACCGGCCGGCTGCGCTGGGAACTCGGCACCAAGGGCGAACTGACCGGCTCCCCGGTCGCCGTCGGCGGCCGGGTCTTCGTCGGCTCCAAGGACCGCTGCGTCTACGCGCTCGACGCGTTCTACGGCACGGCGGTGCCGTAACCACCAGGGGCTCCGGGGGTACCTCCCGCCCCCCCCGAGCCCCTGGGTGTTGCACCTTCCCCTGGTAGTTACGGGTGCCGGTGCTGCCAGCCGGCCCACGCGGAGGTGACCATCTCGCGGACGTCGTAGCGGGCGGTCCAGCCGAGCTCGCGGTGGATCAGGTCGGCGGCGGCGACCACCCGGGCGGGGTCGCCGGGGCGGCGGGGGGTGACCTCGGGGGCCAGGTCGAGGCCGGTGACCTCGGCGATCTCGGCGAGCATCTCGCGCACCGAGACGCCCTCGCCGCGGCCGATGTTCAGCACCAGGTTGACCTGCTCGTCCTCGCCCGCCGCGTTCAGCCGACGGACCGCCGCCAGGTGCGCGGAGGCGATGTCCGAGACGTGGATGAAGTCGCGGATGCAGGTGCCGTCCGGGGTCGGGTAGTCGGCGCCGAAGATCCGCGGCGGCTGACCGGCCGTCAGCCGCTCGAAGACCATCGGGACCAGGTTGGTGACGCCCTCGTCGGACAGCTCCGGCGTGGCCGCGCCCGCCACGTTGAAGTAGCGCAGCGCCACGGTCGACATCCCGTACGCGGTGGCGGAGGCGTTCAGCAGCCACTCGCCGATCAGCTTGGACTCGCCGTACGGGTTGATCGGCGCGCACGGGGTGGACTCGGTGACCAGGTCGACGTCCGGCATGCCGTAGACCGCGGCGGAGGAGGAGAGCAGGATGCGCCGCACCCCGCCCGCGACGGCGGCCTCCAGGACCAGGCGCAGGCCCTCGACGTTCTCCTGGTAGTAGCGCAGCGGCTCGGCCACCGACTCGCCGACCTGCTTCTTGGCGGCGATGTGCAGGATGCCGGTGACGCCGTGCTCGGCGATCACCTTGTCCAGCAGCGGGCGGTCGAGGGTGGAGCCGACCACCAGCGGGACGCCGGCCGGCAGGCGGTCCGCGGATCCGCTGCTCAGGTCGTCCAGGACGACGACCGGCTCGCCGGCCCCGGCCAGCTCGCGCACCACATGTCCGCCGATGTATCCGGCCCCGCCGGTGATCAACCAGGTCATGCCGCGATCCTAGTCCGACGTCGCCGGGACGAACTTGGGTGTGTCTCCAAGGGCAACCGGACATAACGGTGAAATGCTGACAAAGTCCTGTCCAGCGACCGGAGGTGGCCGCCGTGCGCCCGAAGAAGGAACCGACCCGCCCGATCCCGGCCGGGCCCCGGCCCACCGGGCCCAAGCTGTGGCTCGGCCCGATGGCGCTGCTGGCCGCGGCCGGACTGCTCGTCACCGGTTGTTCCAGCTCCGGCTCCAGTTCCTCCAGCTCGACGGCGGCCACCGGTCCGGCCTCCGCGGCGGCCACGCCGTCCAGCAGCAACCAGCTGCAGGACGACTACCAGCGGGTGATCGGGCAGGTGCTGCCGTCGGTGGTGCAGATCACCGCGGGGGACAGCCTCGGCTCGGGGATCGTCTTCGACGACAAGGGCGACATCGTCACCAACGCGCACGTGATCGGCAGCGCGCAGACCTTCACCGTCACGCTGGCCAACAGCACCACGCCGCTGGACGCCACCCTGGTCGGCTCCTACCCGGACTCCGACCTCGCGGTGATCAAGCTGAGCAGTCCGCCGAGCGGGCTGAAGCCGGCCGTCTTCGGTGACAGCTCCAAGGTGGAGGTCGGGCAGATCACGCTGGCCATGGGCAGCCCGCTGGGGCTGTCCAGCTCGGTCACCCAGGGCATCGTCTCGGCCACCGGACGGACCGTCAGCGAGCCGAAGAACGCCACCTCGCCGGGCGCCACCATCGGCAACATGGTGCAGACCTCGGCCGCGATCAACCCGGGCAACAGCGGCGGCGCGCTGGTCAACCTCTCCAGCCAGGTGATCGGCATCAACACGCTGGCCGCCGTCGACCAGGAGCTGAACGGCTCGGCCGCGCCCGGCATCGGCTTCGCCATCCCGGCGGTGACCGTCACCGGCATCGCCAACCAGCTGATCAAGGACGGCAAGGTCACCAACTCCGGCCGGGCCGCGCTCGGGGTGACGGTCCGTCCGTACTTCGACGCCAACTACCAGCCGGCCGGGGCGGTGATCGTCTCGGTCACCTCGGGTGGCCCGGCGGCCTCCGCCGGGCTGCAGGCGGGCGACGTGATCACCAAGATCAACGACACCCAGATCACCTCGCCCGCCACGCTGACCACCGCACTGGCCTCGCTCAGCCCCGGCGACAAGGTCACCGTCGGCTACCAGCGCGGCGGCCAGAACCAGACCGCACAGGTCACCCTCGGGACGCTCTAGGGCTTGTCAGACAAGCCTTGGCACCGCCGAACCCGGGCCCGGAGTGCCGTACCGCGCAAGGGAAGCGGCACTCCGGGCCCGCCCATGCCGGCCGTCGGTCAGGAGCGGGCGCCGGCGCGGGTGCGCCAGGGCAGCTCGACCGTGACCGAGGTGGGGCCGCCGGCGGGGCTGTCCACCACGAAGACGCCGTCCACCGACTCGACCCGCTCGGCCAGCCCGGCCAGGCCGCCGCCCGGGCGGACCGTGGCGCCGCCCTTGCCGTCGTCCTGCACCATCAGCATCAGCCGGTCCTCCTGGCGCCAGAGGTCCACCGAGGCGGTCCGGGCGCCGGAGTGCTTGGAGGCGTTGGTGAGCAGCTCGCTGACGGTGAAGTAGGCGATCCCCTCGACCGCGGAGTCCGGGCGGTCGCCGCCCAGCTCGACGTGCACCCGGACCCCGCCGGGGACGGTGCAGCGGGCCGCCACCGAGGAGAGCGCGGCGTCCAGTCCGCGGTCGGTGAGCACCGCCGGGTGGATGCCGCGGGCCAGGTCGCGCAGCTCCTGCAGGGCGAGCTTCACCTCGCCGTGCGCCGCGTCCACCATGTGCCGGGCGGCCTCCGGGTCCTCGGACAGCTTCTCCTTGGCCAGGCCGAGGTCCATCGCCAGCGCCACCAGCCGGGCCTGCGCGCCGTCGTGCAGGTCGCGCTCGATCCGGCGCAGGTCGGCCGCGGCGGTGTCGACCACCGCGCCGCGGTCGTCCTCCAGTTCGCGCACCCGCTCGGACAGCGCGCTCGGCGAGAGCAGGCTCTCCACCAGCATCCGGGACGCCCAGGCCATCGCCCGCATCACGAACGGCAGCACCGGCCAGCCGACGATCAGCACCGCCAGCGTCACCGCGAAGGTCAGCACGCCCCACGGCAGCAGTACCACGCAGTACAGCGCCGAGCGCCAGCTCAGCGAGTCCGTCAACGCCGCGGTGACCCGGCCGCCGAGACCGGCGCGGGACGGCTCCACCGGCACCGGCTCGCCCACCCGGCTGCCGAGGTCGGTGCGGGCGCGGGCCCGGGCGACCGCCCCGAACCAGCGGCAGCCGGCCAGCCCGAAGGCCAGCAGCGGCAGCCCGACCACCGTCACCGCCAGGCCCAGGCCGACCGTGAGCATCACGGTGGTGAACACGAACCCGGCCAGTGCGACCGGCAGGTTCAGCAGCCCGTGCCCGACCTGCCGCCACATCTGCGGCCCGTACAGCGACGGGCGCTTCGGCTCCTCTCCCATGCGCGGCGCACTCTCCTCACTCTCGCCCGGCTGGTGTCGATCACCAGCATCCCGGGAGCGGCCCCGGCGGCGCCATGGTGCTGGATGCCGTCTTCTCCCGGGGGTTAACCCCACCCCCGGTGGTGGACCGTCTTGCAGGGCGGGCGGGTGAAGGGGTAAACGGACGGTGCACATAGACTCGCGCGTTAGCGATGGTCATTGACTGGCAAAGAAGAAGGGCGAACGCATGGAGGGGCAGCCGCTCGCTGCCGACCCCGCCGTCGGCAGCGGCTACTTCGACGCCTACGCGGCCGTCGGCCTGCTGACGGTCATCGGCGTCCTCTTCGTCGCGGTGGCCTTCACCGCCAACCGCCTGCTGCGGCCGGTCGTCCACACCCCGGAGAAGCTGCTCACCTACGAGTGCGGCGTCGACCCGGTCGGTGAGGGCTGGGCCCACACCCAGGTCCGGTACTACGTCTACGCCTTCCTGTACGTGATCTTCGCGGTCGACGCGATCTACCTGTTCCCGTGGGCCACGGTCTTCGCGGCGGCGGGATACGGCGCGACCACGCTGGTGGAGATGTTCGTCTTCATCGGCTTCCTCGCGGTCGGGCTGCTCTACGCCTGGAAGAAGGGCGTTCTGGAATGGACGTGACGCATTCGCACGGGACGCCGGGCTCCGGCCCCGTCCCGCTCGGCATCCCCGACCCGGCCCACCCCGGCGCCGCGGTCGAGCAGCGGCGCCTCGGCCCGCTCGCCCGGCTGGCCCCGGACCCGGTCAAGGTGGTGCTCAACTGGGGCCGCCGGTACAGCCTCTGGTGCTTCAACTTCGGCCTGGCCTGCTGCGCGATCGAGTTCATCGCCGCGTCGATGGCCAAGCACGACTTCATCCGAATGGGCGTCATCCCGTTCGCGCCCGGCCCGCGCCAGGCCGACCTGATGATCGTCTCCGGCACCGTCACCGACAAGATGGCGCCCGCCGTCAAGCGGCTCTACGAGCAGATGCCGGAGCCCAAGTACGTGATCTCCTTCGGCGCCTGCTCCAACTCCGGCGGCCCGTACTGGGACTCGTACTCGGTCACCAAGGGCGTCGACCAGATCATCCCGGTCGACGTCTACGTGCCCGGCTGCCCGCCCCGGCCCGAGGCGCTGCTGCAGGGCATCCTCAAGCTGCAGGAGAAGATCGCCGCCGAGGACGTCCCGCAGCGCTACGCCGCACCCGACGCCGCACTGCGCCGCCCGTTGCAGGCCGCGCCGCCCGCGCCGACCGTCCCGGGGGAGGGCCAGTGACCGACACCCCGGACGCCCCGACGCCCGACGAGCCGTCAACTCCCGCCGAGCCCACGGCGGCCGAGCGCACCGCCGCCGCGATCGGGCCCTGGGCGAGCGGTGCCGAGGCGTACCAGCTGCTCACCGTCGACGTGCCCGCCGAGCACTGGATCGAGGCGCTCACCGCCGCCCGCGACGGGCTCGGCCTCGCCTTCCTGGACTGGCTGAGCGCCGTCGACGACCTCGCCGAGGGCTTCGCGGTCTGCGCCCACCTCGCCGCCGTCGGCCGGCCCGGCGAGGTGCGCCGGCTGCTGCTGCGCACCCGGGTGCCGCGCGAGGGGGCCGTGCTGCCCACCGCCACGGGCGTGTACGCGGGCGCCGCCTGGCACGAGCGCGAGACCCACGAGATGTTCGGCATCGACTTCGCCGGACACCCGCACCTGATCGCCCTGCTGCTGCCGGACGGCTTCGAGGGCCACCCGCTGCGCAAGGACTTCGTGCTGGCCGCCCGGGTCGCCAAGGACTGGCCGGGCGCCAAGGAGCCCGGCGAGTCCGCCGACCACGGCGGCCCGGCCCGGCGCAAGATGCAGCCGGCCGGCGTCCCCGACCCGAACGAGTGGGGCCCGCTCAAGGGCACCCTCCCGCCGGTCGCCGAACGCCCCGCCCGGGCCGCCCGGGCCGGAGCGGCCGCCGGGGTCGACCGTCCGCGCCGTACCCGCAGCGTCGGCGAGGGCTCCGCCACCCAGGCCGCACCGGCCGAGGGCGACACCCCGCCGGTCCGCGCCGACCGTCCGCGCCGCACCCGCAGTGTCGGCGAGGGCTCGGTCAGCCAGGCGCCCGACACCCCGGCGACGCCCGGCACCGCGCCCGAGCCCGCCCCGCGCCGGTCGAGCGACGCCCCGTGGCACGCGCCGGTCCCGGCGTACGACGAGAAGCCCGGATCGGAGGCGGTGCCCGAGGCCGCGCCCGCGCCCGCGGCGAAACCTGACGCCGTCCCCGCGCCGGAGGCCGAGCCCGAGCAGCGGCCCGAGCCCGAGCAGCCGCAGCCCGAGCAGCCGCAGCGCGAGCCGTCGCAGCCCGACAGCGAACCCGACCAGCCCACCGACCGGAACGGAGACAGCGCGTGAACCTCATCGACACGCTGCTGCGCTGCGTCGGGACGCTGGCGGTGTTCCTGGTGCTGCCGCTGGTGGTCGGGCAGACCGAGCACAAGGTGATGGCGCACATGCAGGGCCGGCTCGGCCCGATGTACGCGGGCGGCTTCCACGGCTGGGCGCAGCTGGTCGCCGACGGCGTGAAGTTCGCGCAGAAGGAGGACGTCGTCCCGGCCGGTGCCGACCGGCGGATCTTCCAGGCCGCCCCGGCGGTGGCGCTGCTGCCGTACCTGCTGGTGCTGCTGGCGATCCCGGTCGGGCCGAACGGCTTCGTCGGGCAGGCGATCGACGCGGGCATCTTCTTCGTGCTCGCGGTGATGGGCATCGGCGTGCTCGGCTCGCTGATGGCGGGCTGGGCGTCGGCCAACAAGTTCTCGCTGCTGGGCGCGCTGCGCTCCGCCGCGCAGCTGATGTCGTACGAGCTGCCGATGCTGCTGGCCGCCGCGTCGGTGGCGATGGCGGCCGGGACGGTGTCGCTGCCGGGGATCGTGGACGCCTTCCACTGGTGGTGGATCCCGTGGCAGCTGATCGGCGCGTTCGTGTTCTTCACCGCGGGCCTGGCCGAGCTGCAGCGCCCGCCGTTCGACATGCCGGTGGCCGACTCGGAGATCATCTTCGGCGCGTACACCGAGTACACCGGCCTGCGGTTCGCGCTCTTCCTGCTCGCCGAGTACGCGGGCATCGTGGTGATCTGCGCGCTGACCTCGGTGCTCTTCCTCGGCGGCTGGCACGGCCCGTTCTCCGACGGCCTCGGCTGGCTGTGGACGCTGCTGAAGACCCTGGCGCTGGCCTTCGTGGTGCTCTGGCTGCGGGTCACCTACCCGCGGCTGCGCGAGGACCAGCTGATGCGTTTCGCCTGGACGGTGCTGATCCCGCTCGCCCTGGCCCAGCTCGCCCTCACCGGCATCATCAAGGTGGCGATCTCCTGATGAAGATTCCCGGCAGCGGCCTGGCCAAGGGCCTGGCCGTCACCATGCGCACGATGACCCGCAGGACCGTCACCGCGCAGTACCCCGACGTGCAGCCCGCGCTGCCGCCCCGCTCCCGCGGGGTGATCGGGCTGCTGGAGGAGAACTGCACGGTCTGCATGCTGTGCGCCCGCGAGTGCCCGGACTGGTGCATCTACATCGACTCCCACAAGGAGACGCTGCCCGCCGCCGACCCGAACGCCCGGGCCCGCACCCGCAACGTGCTGGACCGCTTCGCGATCGACTTCTCGCTGTGCATGTACTGCGGGATCTGCATCGAGGTCTGCCCGTTCGACGCGCTGTTCTGGTCCCCGGAGTTCGAGTACGCGGAGACCGACATCCGCGAGCTCACCCACGAGCGGGACCGGCTGCGCGAGTGGATGTGGACCGTCCCCGCGCCGCCCGCGCACGACGGTGCGGCGGAGGAGCCCAAGGAGATCGCCATGGCCCGCAAGGCGGCCGACAAGCTCGCCGCCGCCGCGGCGGCCCAGGAGCAGGAGGGTGGGGAGAGTTGAGCACCCTGCTGGCCGCGGCCGGCTCGCTGGAGCCCGCGGCGCGCTCGTACCTCTCGCCGACCGGGCAGGAGGTCGTCTTCCTGCTGGTCGGGGTGCTCGTGCTCGGCGCCGCGGTGGTCTCGGTGACCACCCGTCAGCTGGTGCACGCCGCGCTCTGGCTGGTGGTCGCGCTCGGCGGCCTGGCGGTGGAGTTCCTGCTGCTGACGGCCGAGTTCGTGGCCTGGGTGCAGGTGCTGGTGTACCTGGGCTCGGTGGTGGTGCTGGTGCTGTTCGGGCTGATGCTCACCCGCGCCCCGATCGGCCGCTCCCCGGACGCCGACTCCGGCAACCGCCCGGCCGCGCTGGCGGTCGGCCTGGCCTCCGCCGCGACCCTGGTCACCCTGGTGGTGGACGCCTTCCGCTCGTCCTGGATCGACCTGTCCGGCGCGGCCGGCACCACCCGGCTGACCGGTGAGTACCTGTTCTCGCACTGGGTGCTGCCGTTCGAGGCGCTCTCGGTGCTGCTGCTCGCCGCCCTGGTCGGCGCGATCGTGCTGTCCCGCAAGGAGCGCTGAGAGTGCATCTCGCCTACCCCGCAGTCCTCGCCGCGCTGCTGTTCAGCGTCGGCGTCTACGGCGTGCTCGCCCGGCGCAACGTCATCCTGGTGCTGATGTCGGTCGAGCTGATGCTGAACGCCGTCAACCTCAACCTGGTCGCCTTCGACGTCTGGCTGCGCGACACCCTGCACGCCGGCCAGGCGCTCACGCTGTTCACCATCACCATCGCCGCCGCCGAGATCGGCCTCGGCCTGGCCGTCGTGCTGCTGGTCTACCGCACCCGCCGCACCGCCGACGTCGACCGGATCACCGCGCTCGGCGACCGGCACGAGGCCGAACTCGCGGACGAGCGGCCCGCCGAGACCGAGAAGGCGCAGGTCACCGCATGAACCTCGCCCTGCCGATCCTGGTCCCGGCGCTGCCCGCGCTCGGCGCCGCCGCCGGCCTCGCCACCGGACGCCGCCACCCGGGCCTGGCCCGCCCGCTGGCCGTCCTGCCGGTCGCGGTGGCCGCCGTGCTGGCCCTGGTGACGGCCCTTCAGCTGGGCACCGGCGCCACCCTGGACGCCGCCACCCGGCTGGCCCCCACCGGCGGCCCGGAGATCTCGCTCGCCCTGCACCTGGACGGCTTCTCCTCGCTGATCTCGGTGCTGGTCGGCCTGGTCGCCACCTGCGTGCAGGTCTACTCCACCGCGTACCTGAAGGACGACCCGCGCTACCCCTCGTACGCGGCGCTGGTCTCGCTGTTCACCGCGGCGATGTTCCTGGTCGTCTACTCCGGCGACCTGATCGTGCTGCTGGTCGGCTGGGAGGTGATGGGCATCTGCTCGTACTTCCTGATCGGCCACCACTGGGAGACCGCCGACGCCCGCAGCGCCTCGCTGAAGGCCTTCCTGGTCACCAAGCTCGGCGACGTGCCGTTCCTGTTCGGCCTGTTCCTGCTCGGCGCGGACGCCGGCAGCTTCCGGATCGACGAGGTGCTGAAGGCCGCCGCCGAGGGCCGGCTCGGCCACCCCACGCTGATCGCGCTGCTGCTGCTGGGCGGCGTCGCGGGCAAGAGCGCCCAGTTCCCGCTGCACACCTGGCTGCCGGACGCGATGGCCGGCCCGACCCCGGTCTCCGCGCTGATCCACGCCGCCACCATGGTCGCGGCCGGCATCTACCTGGTCGCCCGGCTGCTGCCGGTCTTCCTGCTGTCCTCCACCGCGCTGCTGGTGCTCGCGATCATGGCCGCGATCACCATGATCGGCTCGGCGCTGTGCGCGCTGGCCCAGGACGACCTGAAGCGGGTGCTCGCCTACTCGACGGTCGGCCAGCTCGGCTACATGGCCGGCGCGCTGGCCTCCGGCGACCGCGACGCCGCGGTCTTCCACCTGATCACCCACGGCGCGTTCAAGGCGCTGCTGTTCCTCGCCGCCGGTGTGGTGATCCACGCCGCGCACACCAACTCGATCAGCGTGATGTCGCGGATCGACGGCCTGCGCCACCGCGTCCCCGACGCCTACTGGACGATGGGCATCGGCCTGATCGCCCTGATCGGCCTGCCGCCGTTCGCCGGCTTCTTCTCCAAGGAGGCGGTGCTCTCCGCCGCCGAGCACGCCGCGAACGGCGAGGCGCTCACCGGCGGCCTCGGCCCGGCCTCCGCGGTCCCGGCCGCGGCCGGCTCGATCGTGCTCGGCGCCGGACTGCTCACCGCCCTGCTCACCGGCGCCTACGCCACCCGGATGTGGCTGGTCGCCTTCCACGGCAAGCCGCTCCCCGCCGCGGCGGGCACCCACCAGGCCGGCGCCCCGTACTCCCCGGAGATCGACGAGGCCGACCCCGCCAAGGCCGAGCCCGGCGCGATGCGCTGGCCGCTGTGGGTGCTGGCGGTCCCCTCGATGGGCCTCGGCCTGGCCGGGCTGCGCACCGACTGGCTGCCCGCCCTGCTCGACGGCGAGTCGCTGCGCCCGTCCACCACCACCGCGGTGATCGGCACCGGCGTCGCCCTCGCGGGCATCCTGATCAGCTACGCCGCCTGGCGCACCGTCACCTCGCGGCAGGCCGCGCAGCAGCCGGCCGGCCAGGTGCTGGTGCCCGGCCAGCCCGGGCCGCCGGCCGCCGAGACCCTCCCGGCCGACCCCGCGCCCCGCCTGCTCGGCCCGCTCTACCGGCCCGCGCTGCACGGCTTCGGCGTCGACCGGCTGTACCACCTGCTGTTCGTCCGGCCCACCGAGGCCGCCGCCCGGCTGGTCCGCTTCCTGGACAAGGCCGTGGTGGAGACCTACGTCCGCGGCGCGGGCGCGGCCCCCGGCTGGCTCGGCCGGGCGGTGCGCTTCGCCCAGACCGGCAACGCCCAGGGCTACCTGAGCGCCCTGCTCGCCGGGGCCGTCCTGCTCGCCGTCCTGGTGGCGGTCGGCTCATGACCCACCTTCAGCTCCCGTCCCCGGCACGCCCTTGGAGCCCCCGATGAACGCGGTCCTCATCGCCCTCCTGGTGCTGCCGCTGCTCGGCGCGGCCGCCACCCTCGCCCCGATCGGCGAGAAGCAGGCGCTGCGCCTGGGCACCGCCGTCACCGGCGCCACCCTGGCGCTGGCGATCGCCCTGGCGGCCGGCTTCGACCACGACGCCCCGAGCCGGATGCAGGCCGTCACCGACGTCGCCTGGATCCCGGCCCTGGACGTCCGCCTGCACCTGGGCACCGACGGCATCTCGCTGCCGCTGCTGGTGCTCACCGCGCTGCTCACCTTCCTGTGCGCGCTGTACTCGCTGCGCAAGCTCCCCGACGGCCCCGGAGGCCGGGGCTTCACCGGGCTGCTGCTCCTGCTCGAGACCGGCATGCTCGCCACCTTCGCGGTGCTCGACCTGCTGCTGTTCTTCCTGGCCTTCGAGATCGTGCTGATCCCGATGTACTTCCTGATCGCCCGCTGGGGCAGCGGGCAGAAGGTCGCGGCCGCCAACCGGTTCATCCTGTACACCCTGCTCGGCTCCGCGGTGATGCTGCTCGGTTTCCTGCTGATCGGCGTCAAGGCCGGCACCTTCGACATGGTGAAGCTCGCCGACGCGCACGGCGCCGGCCTGTCGCACACCACCCAGCTGATCGCCGCGCTCGCCATCCTGGTCGGCCTCGCCGTGAAGGCCCCCGCCTGGCCGCTGCACTCCTGGCTGCCCGACGCGCACACCGCCGCGCCGACCGCCGGCTCGGTGCTGCTGGCCGGCGTGATGCTCAAGATGGGCACCTACGGCCTGGTCCGCGTCCTGCTGCCGATCGTCCCCGACGGCACCGCCACCTACGCCCCGTACCTCGGCGCGTTCGCCGCCGTCGGCATCGTCTACGGCTCGCTGGCCTGCCTGGCGCTGGCCCGGCAGGGCGCGAAGGGTGACCTGAAGCGGCTGATCGCGTACTCCTCGGTCGGCCACATGGGCTTCGTGCTGCTCGGCATCGCCTCGCTCACCCAGACCGGAGTGAACGGCGCGCTGTTCGCCAACATCGCGCACGGCCTGATCACCGGCCTGCTGTTCTTCCTGGTCGGCGCCGTCAAGGACCGCTACGGCACCGCCGACCTGGACACCCTGTCCGGCACCACCGGCGCCGCCCTGTACGGCCGCGCGCCCCGGATCGGCGGGCTGCTGGTGTTCGCCGCCGTCGCCAGCCTCGGCCTGCCCGGCCTGGCCGGCTTCTGGGGCGAACTGCTCGCCATGTACGGCGCCTTCGACCCGGCCGCGGGCCTGTCCCGGCCCGCCTTCGTGACGTACATGGTGCTGGCCGGCCTCGGCACCCTGCTGACCGCCGCCTACCTGCTGATCGTGGTCAAGCGGGTCTGCATGGGCGACCCGAAGCAGCCCGCCCCGGTCGCCGACCTGCCGGACATCAAGGGCTACGAGGCCGCCAGCTGGACGCCGCTCGCCGCGCTCACCCTGCTCGCGGGCCTGTGGCCGGCCCTGCTGCTCGGCCTCTCCGACCCGGCCGTCAAGCACCTCCTCGGAGGCGGCTGATGACCACCACTCACGACCTGGGGCAGCCCGTCATGACCTCGCTCGCCGTCGCCGACCCGGGCCGGCTGATCCAGTCCGTCGACTGGCTCGCCATCGCCCCGCCGCTGATCGCCGCGCTCGCCGCCCTCGCCGTGCTGGTCGCCGACCTGTTCCTGCCCGACGACCGCAAGCGGCTGCTCGGCTGGCTGACCGTCACCGGGCTGCTCGCCGCGCTGGCCATGCTGCTGCCACTGGTGCTCGGCGACACCCGCTCGACCTTCTGCTTCAAGAGCCCCGGCGGCGGCTGCTCCTACACCGCCGACCACTTCGCGCTCGCCTTCCAACTGCTCGTCCTCGGCGGCGCGCTGCTCACCGCGCTGCTCTCGCTGCACACCGTCGACGACGACCGGCTGCCCCGCGGCGAGTACTGGTTCCTGCTGCTCTCCTCCGCCTGCGGCGCCGCCCTGCTGCCCGCCGCCCGCGACCTCGCCACCCTGGTGATCGCCCTGGAGGTGGCCTCGCTGCCCGCCTTCGCCCTGGTCGCCCTGCGCCGGGACGGCCGCGGCGCGGAGAGCGCGCTGAAGTTCTTCCTGTCCTCGGTCACCGCCACCGCCGTCATGCTGCTCGGCGTCAGCTTCGTCTACGCCGCCGCCGGCACCCTCCAGCTGCAGGGCGTCGCCGAGGGCCTCGCGCACGCCCCCGCCCAGCTGAAGCCGCTGGCCGAGGCCGGCGCGGTGCTCACCCTGGTCGGCTTCGCCTTCAAGACCGCCGCCGTCCCGTTCCACTTCTGGGTGCCCGACACCTACGTCGGCGCTCCGCTCCCGGTGGCCGGCTACCTCTCGGTGGTCGGCAAGGCGGCGGGCCTGTCCGGCCTGGCCCTGGTCACCACCCTGGCGTTCCGCCCGTACGGCCACACCTGGGGCCTGGTGCTGGCGGTGCTCGCCGCGCTCACCATGACGGTCGGCAACGCCGCCGCGCTGCGCCAGCGCACCGGCACCGCGTTCGGCGCGGTGCGGCTGCTCGCCTGGTCCTCGATCGGCCAGGCCGGCTACCTGCTGGTGCCGCTGGCCGCCGCCGGGTACGCCGACTCCGCCGAGCCGCTGGGCGCGACGGTGGCGTACGCGCTGATCTACGGCCTGGTGAACCTGGGCGCGTTCGGCGTGGTCGCGCTGGTCGGTGGCTCGGGCCGGCTGGACGACTTCCGCGGCCTGGCCGCCCGCAACCGCTGGGCGGCGTACGGCCTCGCCTTCTTCCTGCTCTGCCTGGCCGGCCTGCCGCCGGGCGTGGTCGGCCTGTTCGGCAAGGTCGTGGTGTTCCGCGCCGCGGTCGACGCGGGCCTGGGCTGGCTGGCCGTGGTGATGGCGGTGAACGTGGTGATCGCGCTCGCCTACTACCTGAAGTGGACGGCGCTGCTGTTCGCCCCGGCCGCCGCCGAGACCCCCGAGCAGCGCCGCACCCCGGCCTCGCTGAGCGCCGCGCTGGGCCTGGCGGCCTGCGGCGCGGTCGTGCTGTCGGTGGCTCCGCAACTGGTCCTTCAGGTGGTGTCGGGCAGCCTGTTCTGACCTGTGCGAGAGTGCCCGGGGGAACGAACCCGCGAGTTCGGGGCGTTGATCCGGGCAGAGGGAGCCCGCCGGAGGGCCTCCACAGGCACCACAGGAGGGCCCGCAGTGCACCGCCACCACAACGGATTGCGGACGGCCGTCCTCCTCGGCGGACTGTCCGCGCTGATCCTGGTGATCGGCAGCTTCTTCGGCCGGGCGGGCCTGCTGATCGCCCTGGTGGTGGCCGTCGGCACCAACGCCTACGCGTACTGGAACAGCGACAAGCTGGCGCTGCGCGCGATGCGGGCCCGCCCGGTCAGCGAGATCGAGGCCCCGCAGCTGTACCGGATCGTCCGCGAGCTCTCCACCTCGGCCCGCCAGCCGATGCCCCGGCTGTACATCTCGCCCACCCCCGCCCCGAACGCCTTCGCCACCGGCCGCAACCCGCGCAACGCCGCGGTCTGCTGCACCGACGGCATCCTGCAGCTGCTGGACGAGCGCGAGCTGCGCGGGGTGCTCGGCCACGAGCTCAGCCACGTCTACAACCGGGACATCCTGATCTCCTCGGTCGCCGGGGCGCTCGCCTCGGTGGTGATGTTCCTGGTCAACTTCGCCTGGCTGATCCCGATCGGCCGCAGCGACGACGACGACGGCCCCGGCCTGGTCGGGCTGCTGCTGATCATGATCCTCGGCCCGGTCGCCGCGGGCCTGATCCAACTGGCCGTCAGCCGTTCCCGCGAGTACCAGGCGGACGCCGACGGCGCCCGGATCACCGGCGACCCGCTCGCCCTGGCCAGCGCCCTGCGCAAGCTGGAGTCCGGCACCCAGCGCCTCCCGCTCCCGCCGGAGCCGCAGCTGCAGACCGCCAGCCACATGATGATCGCCAACCCGTTCCGCCCGGGCGAGGTCGGCGCCAAGCTGTTCTCCACCCACCCGCCGATGCGCGAGCGGATCGCCCGCCTGGAGCGCCTGGCCGGCCGCTGACCCGTGTGGGCGACCGCAGCGGCGAGCGTCCCCGGCCCACCCGGCCCGCACTGGTAGTGCTTGACGCACTGCCAGACCCGAGGCCGGAGGTGCGGTGCGGTGACGATGCTGCCGAGCGATGCCGAACTGGGGCTGTCCGGCCCGCCCGCGCCACCCCGCCGGCGCCGCCGCTTCGGCCGCGCCTCCCGCCCGTACCGGGGCCGGAAGCTGGTGGTCTGGCTGACCACCACCGATCACAAGCAGATCGGCACCCTCTACATGGGGACGTCGTTCGCCTTCTTCCTGGTGGGCGGGGTGCTGGCTCTGGTGATGCGGGCCGAACTGGCGCGGCCGGGGACCCAGTTGATCTCCAACGAGCAGTTCAACCAGGCGTTCACCATGCACGGCACGATCATGCTGCTGATGTTCGCCACCCCGCTGTTCGCGGGCTTCGCCAACTGGTTCATGCCGCTCCAGATCGGCGCCCCCGACGTCGCCTTCCCCCGGCTGAACGCCTTCGCCTACTGGCTCTACCTGATCGGCTCGCTGATCGCCGTCGGCGGCTTCCTCACCCCGCAGGGCGCCGCCGACTTCGGCTGGTTCGCCTACGCGCCGCTGAACAGCGCGGTGCACTCGCCGGGCATCGGATCCGACATGTGGATCATGGGCCTGGCCTTCTCCGGCTTCGGCACCATCCTCGGCTCGGTCAACTTCATCACCACGGTCATCTGCCTGCGCGCGCCCGGGATGACCATGTTCCGGATGCCGATCTTCGTCTGGAACATCCTGCTCACCTCGGTCCTGGTGCTGATGGCCTTCCCGGTCCTGGCCGCCGCCCTGCTCTGCCTGGAGGCCGACCGGAAGTTCGGCGCGCACGTCTTCGACCCGGCCAACGGCGGCGCGATGCTCTGGCAGCACCTGTTCTGGTTCTTCGGCCACCCCGAGGTGTACATCATCGCGCTGCCGTTCTTCGGCATCGTCACCGAGATCTTCCCGGTCTTCAGCCGCAAGCCGACCTTCGGCTACTCCGGCCTGATCGCCGCCACCATCGCCATCACCGGCCTGTCGGTCACCGTCTGGGCGCACCACATGTTCGTCACCGGCCAGGTGCTGCTGCCGTTCTTCTCCTTCATGACCTTCCTGATCGCCGTCCCGACCGGGGTGAAGTTCTTCAACTGGATCGGCACCATGTGGCAGGGCTCGCTGAGCTTCGAGACCCCGATGCTCTGGTCGATCGGCTTCCTGGTCACCTTCCTCTTCGGCGGCCTCACCGGCGTCATCCTGGCCGCCCCGCCGCTGGACTTCCACGTCTCCGACTCGTACTTCGTGGTCGCCCACTTCCACTACGTGGTCTTCGGCACCGTCGTCTTCGCGATGTTCGCCGGCTTCTACTTCTGGTGGCCCAAGATGACCGGCAGGATGCTGGACGAACGCCTCGGCCGGGTCCACTTCTGGACGCTCTTCGTCGGCTTCCACACCACCTTCCTGGTCCAGCACTGGCTGGGCGCCGAGGGCATGCCGCGCCGCTACGCCGACTACCTCGCCTCGGACGGCTTCACCACCCTCAACACCGTCTCCACCATCGGCTCGTTCCTGCTCGGCCTGTCCACCCTGCCGTTCCTCTACAACGTCTGGCACACCGCCAAGTACCAGCCCAAGGTCGGCGTCGACGACCCGTGGGGCTACGGCCGCTCGCTGGAGTGGGCCACCTCCTGCCCGCCGCCCCGGCACAACTTCGTCACCCTGCCGCGGATCCGCTCCGAGTCCCCGGCCTTCGACCTGCACCACCCCGACATCGCCGAGCTCGACCGCCTGCAGAACGAGATCGAGACCAGCTAGCCCCCCGGTCGCCCGGTGGCCGCACCTGGCATGCGATGTCCGTTTCATGGTGATACGAATCGTTTCGTCCCCTGCGCCATCCGGCCGCCGGGGCGACTCGTCGGACCGTGTGCGGGATCGGAGCGTCATGGACAACTATCCGCTGCTCAACATCTTCTGGACGATGCTGGAGCTGTTCCTCTGGATCCTCTGGTTCTTCCTGCTCTTCAAGATCATCACGGACATCTTCCGCAGTGACGACATGGGCGGCTGGGGCAAGGCCGGCTGGACGTTCTTCGTGATCCTGCTGCCCTTCCTCGGCGTCCTGGTCTACCTGATCGTCCGCGGCGGATCGATGACCCAACGCGACATCACCCAGGCCAAGCAGGCCGACGCCGCGTTCCAGGACTACATCCGCAAGACCGCCGCCACCCCCGCCGGCGGCGGTGCCGCCGCGTCCCACGTGGACGACCTGGCCAAGCTCGCGGACATGAAGAACAGCGGCGCGCTCACCGAGGAGGAGTACCAGAAGGCGAAGGCCAAGCTCCTCACCTGACCCCTCCCACCCGCGAAAGGCCCGCCCCGGAAGCCCCGGGACGGGCCTTTCGCCGTCCCTCGCACCCCGTCGGCCCCGCCCGCGTCACACGCTTGCCACAACCGGGCTCCGCCCGGTCCCCGATCCGCCCCCGATGTGCGAGCCTGGACCCATGAAGGTGATCAACTTCGTACTCAACGTCATCTGGCTGCTCTTCTGCGGACTCTGGATGGCCATCGGTTACGCCATCGCCGGGATCATCTGCTTCATCCTGATCATCACGATCCCCTTCGGCGTCGCCGCGTTCCGCCTGGCCGGCTTCATGCTCTGGCCCTTCGGCCGCACCACCGTCGAGAAGCCCGACGCCGGCGCCGCCTCCTGCGTCGGCAACGTCATCTGGCTGGTCTTCGCCGGCTGGTGGCTCGCCCTCGCCCACCTGGTCACCAGCATCCCGCTCTTCCTCTCCATCATCGGCATCCCCTTCGGCTGGGCGAACCTCAAGATGATCCCCATCTCCCTGATGCCCCTCGGCCGCGAGGTCGTCTCCACCGACGAGGGCTTCGGCGGCCGCTAGCCCGTTCCCCGGCGGGGGACGCTCTTCTCACCCCCCCGGCGCCCTTCCCTCGTTCGCTCCCGCAGTCCGCCCGAGGACCGAAATCCCCTCCCCGGGCGGACTCCGCTGTGCCTACACTCCCCGCGCAGCAGGAGTCGACCCGAAGGAGCCCCGTGCCCGACCAGGAAACCCTCCGTGGCGGCGTCAACCAGGTGGTCCGCATCGGCGCCACCGTCCTCCGCCCCACCGGCCCCAGGTCGCCCGCCGTGCACGGTCTCCTGACCCACCTCCGAGCTCGCGGCTTCACCGCCGCCCCCGCCTTCCACGGCCTGACCGAGGACGGTCGCGAGATCCTCGACTTCCTGCCCGGCGAGGTCTCCAACTACCCGCCGACGCCCGCCGCCGCCTCCCGCACCGCGCTGCTGACCGCCGCCCGCCTCCTGCGGGCGTACCACGACGCCACCCTCGGCTACACCGCCGACGGCTGGATGCTCCCCGCCCGCGAGCCCGTCGAGGTGGTCTGCCACGGTGACTTCGCCCCGCACAACTGCGTCCTGGACGGCGAACGCGTGGTCGGCGTCATCGACTTCGACACCGCCCACCCCGGCCCCCGGCTGTGGGACGTCGCCTACGCGGTCTACCGCTGGGCCCCCACCACGGCCCCCGGCAACGCCGACGGCTTCGGCACGCCCGTCGAACAGGCCCGCCGGGTACGGGAGTTCTGCGACGCGTACGGTCTGGACCCGGCCGACCGGGCCGCCCTGGTGGACGCCGTCGCGGACCGCCTGCACGCCCTGGTCGACTTCATGCACGCCGAGGCCGCCGCCGGCAACGCCGCCTTCGCCTCCCACCTCGCCGACGGCCACCACCTGATGTACCTCGCCGACGCCGCCTACGTCCGGCGTGAACGCGCCCTCTTCGAAGCCGAGTTGGCCTGACCGTCAGTCGCCTCGCGTTCAGCCCTCCGTGGACTCCACGTGCTCCCGCAGCACCCGGAACTCGGCCGCGATGCCGTCCAGCGTGTAGTGCGCGTTCAGGCCGCTCGGGTTGGGCAGCAGCCACACCTCGGTGTCGCCGATCGGCTCCGCCTGCCGCCCGACCGAGGCCCGCGGCCGACCGAACGCCGCCCGGTACGCCCCGATGCCCAGCACCGCGAGGGCGCGCGGGCGCAGCCGCAGCACCCGGTCGACCAGGGCCGCGCCGCCCACCCGGTACTCCTCGGGCGTGAGTTCGGCGGCCTTGGCGGTGGTCCGGGCCACCACGTTGGTGATGCCGAGGCCATGGGCGAGCAGTTCGTCCTGCTCCTCGGGCCGGAGTTGGCGCGGGGTGAAGCCGGAGCGGTGCAGCGCGGGCCAGAACCGGTTGCCCGGCCGGGCGAAGTGGTGTCCGGTCGCGCCCGACCACAGGCCGGGGTTGATGCCGCAGAACAGCACCCGCAGGCCGGGTCCGGAGACGTCCGGGATGGTGGCGTCCTGGGCGGCGGCGAGCTGCTCGGCGGTGGGCCGCGGACGGGGCGCGGGAGTGCTGGTCACCCGCCCCACTCTGCCAGTTCGCCTCCATGAGCGCCCAAGTGCGGTCTGGCCCCGCCAATCGGATGGATTGTCAGTTCGATTGTTTTCCTGACCGGATCGCAATTCCGGCGGAGAATGGGGAGGTGTCATACGAACTGAACGCACTGCTGGCCACCGCCGAACTGCTCGCCGTGGTGGCCGCCGAGGTCCCGGCCGCGCGGATGACCCGCCTGTCCCACGACCTTGCGCTCATCCCGATGACCGACGAGCTTTTCGATGCACTCCAACAACCGTCCCGCAGCGCCGACTTCGGCTTCAAGCGGTTCCCGGACGGATTCGGCCTGCGGATCGCCGCCTGGTCCAAGTCCGCCCCGATCGCGTACGTGGAGACCGACGCCGAACACTCCGGCACCCCGGGCGGCCAGCGCGCCGCCGCCTGGTACGACGGCCGCGTCGTCCTCGGCCCGATCGACGTCGCCACCGGCGACCCCGCGCCCGCCGCGGGACGGCCGCTCGACCAGGTGCTCCGCCACCTCGGCGTCCCGGTCCGGGCCGACCAGGACCCGTGCCGCGTGGTCGGCCTCCACCGCTACCGGCCGCGGGCCGCCTGACGCGGTTCCGGTGCCGCCCTCAGTGGTGGCTGATCCCCCGTCGGATCCGGAGGTGACGGTCCGTCGGCCGCGGCTCCCTGGCTCCGCACCATTCGGCGTACGCGCGGTGGCCGCCCCCGTACGGGTGGCCCAACGTGTGGTGCAGGCGAAATGCCTGAACTCCGCTGAAAGGAACGGCTTTACCCATGCGTGCCCACTGGCCGGCCGCCGCGCTGACCGCAGTCCTGAGCCTCACCACGGTCACCCTGGCGACCGCCATCCCCGCGTCCGCTGCCGACACCGCCGACGTGTTCCGCAACCGTCCCGCCGTCACCCGGCCGATCGCGCCGCCACAGCTGCCCATCGGGCTGCCGGGGCTGCCCGGGCTGCCGATCACGGTCCCCGCCCCGCCGACCGGGTCCACCCAGACCGGTTCGCTGCCGGCCACGGGGGGTCTGCCGACCGACACCCTGCCGGTCTCCCCGCCCTCGACGCCGTCCGTGCCCGCACCGCCCTCGCTGGACCTGCTCGGCACCCTCGGCAACCTGCTGAAATCGCTGACCGGACTGCTGGGAGGCCTGCTCCCGACGAGCGGCGCGCCCGACACCGGCGCGATCCAGAAACTGGTCGAGCAGCTCACCAGCACGATCCAGGGGCTACTCGGCGGCCTCCCGTCCCCGCCCAGCCTGCCGACCCCGACAGGCCTCCCGACCCCGACGAGCCTCCCCAGCCCGCCGGCCGTCCTCACCGTCCACTGACCCGACCTGTTCACGAACCGGACCGGCCGGGCCGCCCCCACCGCACGGGGGTCGGCCCGGCCGGTCCCGCGTGTCAGCGGTAGTTGACGAACTGCAGCGCGAAGTCCAGGTCCTTGCCCTTGAGCAGGGCCTGCACGGCCTGCAGGTCATCACGCGACTTCGAGCTGACCCGCAGCTCGTCGCCCTGCACCTGGGCCTTGACGCCCTTGGGGCCCTCGTCGCGGATGATCTTCGCCACCTTCTTGGCGTCGTCGGTGGTGATGCCTTCCTTCACGTCCGCGAAGATCTTGTACTCCTTGCCGGACAGCTGCGGCTCCGCCGCGTCCAGCGCCTTCAGCGACAGCCCGCGCTTCACGAACTTGGTCTGCAGCACGTCCAGGATCGCCCGGACCCGCTCCTCGCCGTTGGCCTTCATCTCGATCTTCTCGCCGGACCGCTTGATCTCGGCGCCCACGTTCTTGAAGTCGAAGCGCGTGGCGATCTCGCGGGAGGTCTGGTTGATCGCGTTGTCGACCTCCTGCCACTCGACCTTCGAGACGATGTCGAAACTGGAGTCGGCCATGGGTGTTGGTCTCCTTGAGCTACAGGCTTGACGGTCTCGCCACCCGTCCCGGACGGGCGACGCCCCAGCCTATCCAGCGCCCCGCACCCCCGCCCGCAACCGCAGCGCGCCGTCCTTGATCATTGCGTGACTTAACCGAGTGGCAGACCACCCCCCAACATCAGGTATCGTTTACGACGTCGAACAGGGAAGCCCCCTGCGAGACACCATCCCTGGCTGGTTGCCCGAGCGGCCAAAGGGAGCAGACTGTAAATCTGTCGCGCAAGCTACGCAGGTTCGAACCCTGCACCAGCCACCGGATAGTGAACAGCCCCTGATCTGCGGAAACGCTGATCAGGGGCTGTTTCGTTGTGTCCGCCCGCCAGGCTGGCGCGGATGGCCGTTATGGGTGGCCCGGCCCCACCGAAGTTCCGGTGGGGCCGATCAGGTGGGGGGTCTAGCCGGCGGTGAAGTAGCCGAAGAGGTCGGTGATGACGTTGGTCGTGCCGACGTGGTTGTAGACGTCGAAGGAGCCGTTGGAGACCGGGGTGATGACCTGGTTGGGGATGGTGCGGCCGGGGCCGAAGTTGAGGTTGCTGGTGGCCGGGCGCGGGGTGGTGGTGGCGTGGACGGTGAGGAAGCTGTCGGCGGTGCCGTCGACGGCGGTGACGTTGAGGACGGCGGCGGTGGCGTTGGCCGGGACGCCGCCGACCGAGATGCTCGAGTTCGGGGTGAGGGCGTGTCGGCCCGGCTGGCGGGTGTCCATCAGGCGCTGGGGGGAGACGGGGATGAACTTGCCCTTGCTGTCGGGGCTGTAGTAACCGAAGACGTCGACCACCGCGTGCACGCTGCCGATGTGGTTGTAGATGTCGATGCTGCCGCCCTGGCCCACGGGGACGATGACCTGGTTCCCGGTGTCGGTCCCGGCCTTGAAGTTGACGTTCGAGGCGTTCGGGAGCTGGGCACCGGTGGGGTAGACGGTGAGGAAGCTGTCGGCGGTGCCCTCAGTGGCCGTGACGTTCAGTGCGACGGCGGTGGCGTTGGCCGGGATGGCGGAGGCTCCCGCGACCTGGAGGCTGCGGACACCGAACTGGCCCAACGGGGAGTTGGTGGTGCGGGTGTCGAGCAGTCGGGTCGGCGTCGCGGGGGTGTAGTTCGAACCGGCGGCGGGCTTGTAGTAGCCGAGCACGTCGGCGACCACGTGGACGGTGCCGACGTGGTTGTAGAGGCTGATGGTGCCGTCGGCCGTCATCGGGATCGTGACGACGTTGGAGACGTCCTGGCCCGGCTTGAAGTTGACGTTCGAGGCGGTCGGCACCTTGGTGCCGGTGGGGAAGGCGGTCAGGAAGCTGTCGTCGGTGCCCTGCGTCGCCGTCAGGTTGACGACCACGGCGGTCGCGCCGATGGGTACGGCGTTCGGGCCGCTGCCCCCGGCCGCCTGGACGACGGTCGTCGCGCCGGGGCCGAGGGGGGCGGGCCCGGAGGCGGACCAGCGGGTGTCGAGGATGCGGGTGGGCGTGAGCGCGACGTAACCGGCGGGGTCGTAGGCGGTGGTGACCTGCTGGACGGTGGTCGCCTTGGCACCGGACTCGTCGGTGACGGTCAGCGTGACGGCGTAGGTGCCGGGCTGGGGGAAGGTGTGCTGGAGGAACACGCCGGACGAGTCGGTGGTGGGCGTGGATCCGTCGTTCCAGTCGATGACGTACGTGGTGATCTTGTACGGGCCGGAGGAGGCCGACGCGTCGAGGTTGTACCTCATCGGGGAGCTCCACGGCTTCACCGTGAACGAGGGCTGCAGCGTCGCGTCGGCGGGGGCGACGGTCACGTCCTGGTAGGGCTCGCTGGTCACCTTGCCGCCGACGCCGTCGGTGACGGTGACCGTCGGGTGGTACTTGCCCGGCGTGCCGTAGACGTGGGTGGTGGTCGGCTGGTCGCCGGTCTGGGTGGTGCCGTCGCCGAAGTCGTAGGTGTACGTGAGCTTGGTGGGCCAGTCGTTGGTCACGGTGGCGCTGAAGGTCGCCGTGAACGGTGCCGGGCCCTGCGGCGTCCGGTAGCGGCCCGTCGCGCTCAACTCGGCCCGCTTCAGGCCCTGGAGCTGGTACGCGCCGCGGTCGAGCAGGTTTCCGTCGGCCGGCGTGGGGACCTTCGGGTCGTCGGTCGGGCCGTAGCCGAGCAGGTCGGTGGCCGGCACCCCGGGGGCGTTCGGGTCGGCGGACTTGAGGGCCGCGGTGTCGGCGTCGGTCAGCCGGTCGCCGAAGAGCACCGTCCGGTCGAAGACGATGGCGGAGTCGACGTCGTGGGCACCCTGCTGGCTCGTCGCCCGGAAGTCGGCCACGCCGGCGAGGGCGGTTCCGGCCCAGTTGTAGTCGGGGTGACCGGCGGGCGCGTGGACGATGTTGTAGTCGACCTTGGTCCGGGTGACGGACCCCGCGGAGACGGCGATCTGCGCGTCAGGACTACCCGTCGAGGACGGAGCACTCGTCGCGTCCACCACGATGTTGTTCTCGACCGTGGCGTCGGTGGCGGCGCCGAGGAGGGAGATGCCGGGCCCGGTGCCGGCCGAGACGGTGTTGTTGGTGACCACGGCCCCGGGGGCCGCGACGTGGATCGCGCCGGCCAGCGAGCCGGGCAGGTCGTTGCCGGCGATGGTGGTGTTCCCGACCAGGGGGTCGACCACGATGCCGTGCGTGGCTTCCAGGTACGAGCGGCTCAGGGTGACGTGGTCGCCCTGACCGGTGATCAGGACGCCCGCCCCGGCCGACGACTGGGGGGCCTCGCCGACGTCGAGGTGGTCGAGGAGCACGCGGCTGGAGTCCTTGACCACGATCGGGCCGCTGGTCGCGGAGCCGGAGGCGTAGAGGCCGTCGATCACCACGTCGTGGACGCCGGACAGCGTGAGCGCCGGCTGGCCGCCGACGGCGTCGATCTCGGGCTGGCTGGGGAAGTCGTCCGACCCCTTGATGGTGATCGGGTGCCCCGGCAGGCCGGACTTGGTGATCCGGACGGCCTCGTTCAGGGGCGCGCCCGGGGCCACCTGGACCGTCTGGTCGGGCTGGGCGCTGTCGGCGGCCGCGGTGAGGGTGCAGAACGGCAGGGCCTGAGTGCCCGTGCCGCTGTCGGAACACCGGGCGGCGACCGGGTTGACGTAGATCGTGGCGTCGGCCGCGGAGGCGGACGCCGGAACGGCCAGTCCGAGGATGCCCGTGATGCAGGCGACGGACAGGACGGAGGCGCGGTTGGTGCGCACGTGGAATCCCCCCAGAGATGTTGCCTCGCTCGCGGTGTGCGCGATGAGGCCACGCGCAGGGAGCGGAGCAGCAGAGTAACGGAGGGGGTGGACCGTCGATCGTCGGCCCCCCGGTCGTTGTGGGCGGCTGGGTGCCGAAGTGGCAAGGGTCGGTTGCCTGCGAAGTGGCCGAAGCGGGCCGGAGGCCGTGCGACGGCCCCTGGGTGTTCCGAGTTGTTCAGACATCTGCCACTGCGCGCGGGCTAGGCAGTTACCCGACGGTAGGAGAGTCTCTGGTCGACTCATCCGTCGCTGGAGGGAGACCAGGGATGACACCTGTCAATCGGAGGACCTTTCTCGGGTCCGCGGCCGCGCTCGGTGCGGTGCTCGGGTTGGAGAGCCTGCCCGGGACGCTCGGCCGGGCCGAAGCCGCCACCACCGGGACCATCACGGACGTGAAGCACGTGGTGGTGCTGATGCAGGAGAACCGCAGTTTCGACCACTACTTCGGGACGCTGAAGGGCGTACGCGGTTTCGCCGACCGCAGTGCGATCCTGACGGCCGGGGGCAACAGCGTCTTCAACCAGGTGAACGGCAGCGGGCGGCAGTACCCGTGGCAGCTGAGCGCCAACAACACCTGGTGGTGGGGGACCAGCGCGGAGAGCATCGCCCAGTGCGACGGCTCGCTGGACCACGGCTGGTCGACCCAGCACTCCGCCTGGAACGCCGGGAAGATGGACAACTGGATCTCGGCCAAGGGCTCCAACCGCACCATGGGCTACATGGCGCGCGCCGACATCCCGTTCCACTACGCGCTCGCCGACGCCTACACCATCTGCGACGCCTACCACTGCTCGATCCTGAGCGCGACCGGCCCCAACCGCACCTACCTGTGGTCCGGCAGCATCGACCCGAACGGCACCGCGGGCGGGCCGGCGTACGACGGCGGCTCCGAGTCGGGGCTGACCTGGCAGACGTACGCGGAGGCGCTGCAGAACGCCGGGGTCAGCTGGAAGGTGTACCAGAACGCCTCGGACAACTTCGGGGACAACGGGCTCGCCTACTTCAAGCAGTTCACCGACGCGGCGAGTTCCAGCCCGCTGGCGCAGCGCGGCATGGGCTCGGTGCCGAAGGCCAGCGGCTCGACCCCGGACGACATCGCCGCGGCGATCAGGGCGGACGCGCTGGCCGGGACGCTGCCGCAGGTCTCCTGGGTGGTCGCCGACCAGGCGCACTCCGAGCACCCGGACGCCCCGCCGAACGACGGCGCGCACTTCGTCAACCAGGTGATCAACGCGCTGGCCGCCAGCCCGGAGGTCTTCGACTCGACCGTCCTGTTCCTCAACTACGACGAGAACGACGGCTTCTTCGACCACGTCCCGCCGCCGGTGCCGGCCGACGGGACGGCGGACGAGTTCACCGAGGGCGCCGCGATCGGCCTCGGCTTCCGGGTGCCGATGATCATCGTCTCGCCGTGGACCCGCGGTGGCTGGGTCGACTCCGAGGTGTTCGACCACACCTCGGTGATCCGCTTCCTGGAGACCTGGACCTCCGCCATCGGCAAGCCCGCGGCCTGCCCCAACATCTCCGCGTGGCGCCGCCAGGTCTGCGGCGACCTGACCAGTGCCTTCGACTTCGCCCACCCCGTGTACGGGCTGCCCGCGCTCCCCGACGTCAGCGCCACCGTCCACCAGGCCGGCTGCAACGTCACCCCGAACCCCGGTCCGACGACCAACGCGCTGCCCGCCCAGGAGCCAGGCACCAGGCCGGCCCGCGCGCTGCCGTACCAGCCGAACGGCAACGTCGACCGGATCGAGTTCCAGGACGGCGGCAAGACGCTGGTCTGGCTGTCGATGGCCAACCAGGGCCAACCGGCCTCCCGCGCCGCGCACTTCGCGGTCTACGCCAACGCCTACCGCACCGGCGGACCGTGGCAGTACACGGTCGGCGCAGGCGGCAGCGCCACCGACTTCTTCAACGTCGGCACCGGCTTCGGCGACGGCAAGTACGACCTCACCATGACCGGCCCGAACCGCTTCCTGCGCCGCTTCACCGGCAACACCACCACCGCGGGCCGCAGCGTGGAGGCCACCGCGCGCTACGCCGCGGCGCCGGACACCGGCAAGGCGGCGATCTGGTTCCGCATGGTCAACACCTCGGCGGCGTCGGTGAAGTTCACCGTCACCTCGAACAACTACCGCTCCGGCACCTGGACGTACCAGGTCGCCGCGGGCGCGGCGGTCGAGGACTTCTTCAACGCCGAGGCGATCGCGTCCGGTTGGTACGACTTCACGATCACCGTGGACTCCGACGCCGCCTGGACCCGCCGCTTCGTCGGCCACCTGGAGACGGGCGCCGCCAGCATCAGCGGCTGAACCGCGGCCGCCCTGCCCGTACCGGTCGCCCCGGTGCGGGCAGGGCGCTGCCCGGCGACACCAGCCGGAAATCCGTTCGACGGCTCCCTTCCGGCCCCGTTAGCGTCGGCGGCCGGCGACCAGGGAGGAGGCCCGGTATGGAGCAGCAGGAGCAGCAGGACCAGCAGCCGGAGCAGCGGGCGGAGCAGGAGCTCTCGCCGGAGGCGAAGGCGGAGCTCCGGGCCGCGCTGGTCGCGCGGATCCGGGCTGCGAACGCCGAGACGCTGGAGAGGCTGGCCGAGCTGTGAGCGACCGCCGTACCGCGTACCTGGACGAGGGCGACGTCGACTACCTGGTCGGCGAGGCGGCAGTGGTCCGTGACCGGGCGCTGCTGCTCTCCGCACTGGGCCGCCCGCGGGCCAGTGCGTTCGGCGCCGACGCGTACCCGGACGTGTGGACCAAGGCGGTCGCGCTCGGCGAGTCGATCGCCCGCAACCACCCGATGACCGACCGGAACAAGCGCACCGCCTTCGAGTCGATGCTGCTCGTCCTCGACTACAACCACCAGCCCTACACCGACCCCCACCCGGACGCCGCGGTGACCTTCGTGCTGCGCCTCGCCCAGGGCGGATACGCGGGCCAACTGGCGGAAGCGGTAGGGGATTTCCGGCTGATGCTGGGCGCGGAGGACTGACCGCCGCCGCGGTTGGCCGAACGGCTGACCGGGGCGGCGGCGTCTCGTTACGCTCGCTGGGTGGATTCCGAAGAACTGGACGACGCCCGACAGGCGATCGCGGAGGCCCTCGCGGACCGCAGCCGAAGCCTCGTGCTGGAGCTGGAGGGCGTGCCGGAGCAGGAGGTCGACTCCCTCGGGCCGGCGATGCGACAGCTCACCGAACTGCGCGAGCTGGAGCTGGTGGTCGACAAGCTGCCCGCGTGGCTGGCCGAGCTGACCTGGCTGGAGGGGCTCGACCTCAGCTACGCGGACATCGATGAACTTCCGGAATTCATCGGCGAGTTGGCGAATCTGCAAGTGTTGGACCTGACGGAGAGTCCGGTGACCCGGCTGCCCGTCGGGCTGGCCCGGCTGTCCGAATTGCGGGAGCTCGCGCTCGACTTCGTCGACCTGGAGGAATTCCCGGATTTCATCGGCGATTTCAGGCACCTGCGGAAGCTCTCGCTGATCGGCGCGAAAATCCGGCGGCTCCCGGACTGCGTGCGCCGACTCGACGCGCTCGAAACACTCGACCTGGGAATGTCCGATCTGGAGGAAATGCCGCACTGGATCGGCGAGTTGACCTCGCTGACCGAGCTGACGCTGGCCGCCTGCGGGCAGCTGGCCGGACTTCCCGAGCACCTTGCCGAGCTCCGGTCCCTGCGCTACCTGGCGGTGGGCGACCTGGACCTGCCGGCACTGCCGGACTGGATCGGCCGGTTGACGGCCCTGCAGCTGCTCAGCGCGCCCAACAACCAGTTCGAAGAATTCCCCTCCTGCGTCCGGGAGTTGTCCAACCTGACCAGCCTCGATCTGGCCAGCAACGAGCAGCTGGGCAGCCTGCCGGAGTGGATCGGCGAGCTCACCCGGCTCGAACGGCTCGAGCTCAACCGCTGTGGCCTGACCGGGCTCCCGGCCGAGATCGGTGCGCTCGAACAGCTCACCTCGCTCCACCTCATGGCCAACGAGATCACCGAACTCCCGGACTCCATCGGCAGGTTGTCCAGCATCAGGTCCATCGACCTGGACGGCAACCGGCTGGTCGAGCTGCCCGACTCGATCTGCGAACTGCGGAGCCTGTCCATCCTCGACCTGCGCGGAAACCGGCTGACCCGGCTCCCGGACGGCATCGGCCGGCTCGGCAACCTGGGCACGCTCTACCTGCAGTTCAACCGGCTCACCATCCTGCCGCGCGGCCTCGGCGACCTGGCCCTCCAGCTCCTGTCCGTCACCGGCAACCCGCTGCCGCCCGAAGTGCTCGCCGCCGACGAGGACGGCCCCGATGGCCTGGGCACCTTCCTGCGCCTGGTCGCCGACGAGGGCGAGCTGATCCGGGAGGCCAAGCTGGTGCTGGTGGGGGAGGGGGCGGTCGGGAAGTCGAGCCTGCTGGGGGCGTTGCGGGGGGAGGCGTTCGTCGAGGGGCGGAACACCACGCACGGGATCGAGATCAAGCCGGTGGAGGTGACCGCTCCCGGCGGGGCGGTGATCACCTTGAACGGGTGGGACTTCGGCGGGCAGCAGATCTACCGGCCCACCCACCAGCTGTTCTTCACCGAGCCGGCGGTGTACCTGGTGGTGTGGAAGCCCCGGGAGGGGCCGGAGCTCGGGCAGGTGGACGAGTGGATCCGGATGATCCGGCACCGGGCCGGCAGCTCGGCCCGGATCCACGTGGTGGCCACCCACGGCGGCCCGGGTGCCCGGTACGCGCACATCGACGAGGCGGCGCTGCGCGAGCGGTACGGCGAGATGATCGCGGGGTTCCACCACGTCGACAGCCGGGTCCCGGACGCCGCGCTGGCCGGGCTGAGGGACGCCATCGCCCGGACCGCGGCCGGGCTGGCGCACGTGCAGCGCTGGTACCCGCGCAGTTGGAGCCTGCTGCGGCAGGACCTCGGGGCCGGTCCGGAGCCGTACCTGCGCTACGAGGACTACCTGAGCGCGGCCGCCGCGCGCGGGTTGTCCGAGCGCAGTGCCGAGTCGCTGGTCCGCAACGGGCACGCGCTGGGGCACTGGATCCACTACGCGGACGACCCGGGCCTGAACGAGCTGGTGATCCTCAAGGCGGACTGGCTGAGCGTCGCGGTCGGCTTCGTGCTGGACGACCCGGAGACCGTGCAGAGCGCCGGACTGCTGCGCCACCGGAGGCTGGCCCGGATCTGGGCCGACCCGGCCCGCGACCCGGAGCAACGCTACCCGCACCAGCTGCAGCAGATGTTCCTGCGGCTCATGGAACGCTTCGAACTGAGCTACCGGGTGCCGGAGTTGACCGGCGGGGAGCCGCTCAGCCTGGTCGCCCAGCTGGTCCAGGCGCACCGGCCCGACCTCACCGCCGCCTGGGGCTCGTACCGGCCGGGAGATCCCGAACTCGCCCAGATCATCGGGGTGTTCGATCGCGAGAGCCGCCGCCAGGTGTGGCCGGACGGGCTGATGCACCGGCTGATCGTGCTGTTCCACCGGCACTCGCTCGGCCGGGAGAACGTCACCGAGGCGGTGCACTGGTCCGGCGGGATGGTGCTGGCCGAGCGGTACGGCGCCCGCGCGCTGATCACCCTCGCCCAGGAGGGCCTGGTGGTCCGGGTCCGCGGGCTCAACCCGCAGGCCTTCCTGGACCACCTGGTGCGCGAGGTCCGGGACTACGTGGACGGCTTCTGGAAGGGGCTGGAGACCCGGGTGCAGCTCTCCTGCACCGCGCTCTGCCGCCTGCAGCCGGCCGGCCGCGGCCGCTTCGACCTGGACAAGCTCTACCGCCAACTCGACCGCGGACGCGTCGACTTCCCCTGCTCCGAGCCCAGCTGCGACGAGGACCTGGAGATCACCGCGCTGCTGCACGGACTGGACCGCCGCGGCCCCGCCGTCGGCCTCGGCGAACTGGTCCGCTCCGCCGTGGACGACGTGCTGGAGAGCCACATCGACCGGGTCATCGCCGCCCAGAGCGCCGGCACCACCCGCCTGCTCGGCCGCCTCGACGGCCTCGACGACGACCTGCGGATGCGCTTCAGCCGGGTCGACGCCCAGCTCTCCGCCACCCTGCACGCCTTGGCGGACGAGGCGGTCAACGGCCCGCGGCTGTTCAGCCTGGAGGAGCTCGACCGCACGCTGCGCCACCCCGGCCTCACCACCCGCCGCCTGCGGCTCACCCTCTACTGCGAGCACAGCCGCCTCCCGGTCCACCGGCTGGAGACCGGCCGCCCCGACGCCGGGGTGTACGAGATCGAGGTCCCGCGGGAGTGGTGGGTGCGCGCCGCCCCGCTGCTGCGGGCCACCGCCGCCCTGGTCAAGACCCTGCTGCCGGTCAGCCTGGCCGCCCTCGAGTACCAGCTGGACGACCAGGAGTGGGACTCCGTCAAGAAGCAACTCGCCCTCGCCAAGGAGTCCCTGGGCGCCGCCGCGGAGGCCGGGCAGGCGCTCCCCGAGGAACTCGACGCCGACGGCCGGCTCGTCGACTGGGAGGGCCCCGCCGAACTCGCCGAGGGCGGGCTGCTCCGCGAACTGCACGCCCTGCTGGCCGACGAGGACATCGGCTACGCCGACCTGCGCCGGGTCACCGACGCGCAGGGCCGCTACCTCTGGGTGCACCGCCGCTTCGTCGACGTCTACCAGCCGCCGCTCCCGGTCATCCCGGTCGGGCTAACCCGCCTGGGCGGCTGAAGCGGCACGCTCCCGAGGGCGGGCCCTACCCCGGGTGGTTCTGCCGGGGCAGGGCCAGCGCCACGGTGTCCGCGAACTCCCGCACCGCGCTGGTGCGGGAGACCACCCGGCCGTTGTGGACCACCAGTCGGGAGTGGCCACCGGACAGGGCCGCGCCCAGGCTGTCGCCGCGCACCGCGAGCAACTCGGCCGGGAACCCGGCGTCCACCCGTACCAAGGCCAGCCCCAGCGCCGCCCGGGCCTGCCCGGAGACCGCCTCGTACGCCGCCTCCGGCGAGACCGCCCCGCTCGCGGCCAGCAGGCGGGCCGCCTCCAGCGGGTCGGCCCGACCGACCGGGTTGGCGGTGTCCCGCAGGGCTCCGCCGCCCGCCGTCAGGGGGACCCGGGCGATGGTCAACTCCCGTACCAGCGATGGACGCAGGCCGACCGGCGGACCCTCCAGGCCGGTGCAGCCGCCGTTCTGCGGGAGGCAGACCACCCGCATGCCGGCGGTGGCCAGCACGGTCGAGCCGCCCGGCGCCAGCGCGCTGCACGGGCCGACCGTCACCCGCGGCCGGTGCGGCGCCAGCACGGCGACCAGCCGGGCGAGTTGGGCCTGGTCGACGGCGTCGGTGTGCAGGTCGACCGGGCAGTCCGCCTCGCCCGCCGCCTCCAGCAGCGCCTGCACGTAGCCGACCGGGTCCGGGTCCAGGTCGGGGCAGCCCCCGGCGGCGTCCGCGCCCAGCTTCAGCGCCTCCCGCAGCTGCGCCCGCCCGTCCGCCCCGGCCAGTCCGGTGAGCAGCCGTGGCATCGCCACCGCCTGCAGGTCGGCCAGCCCGCGCAGCGCCTGCCGGGCGGTCAGCACCGCCTCCAGCCGGCCGAGCCCGTGCACGTCGCCGATCCGGACGTGGGTGCGCTGGGCGGTCGCCCCGTACCCGAGTGAGGTGAGCGCCGCGTCGGTGACCCGGCGCACCAGGTCGCCCGGCCCCTCCGGCGGCGGGTTGGGCAGCGTCGCGGTGAAGGCGCTGTCGTAGTGCCCGTGCGGCTCGGCGGGCGCGGGCAGCAGCAGGTACCCCGAGAGGTCGATCCGGGCGCCGGTGGTCACCGTCGGCTGCCCGGGCAGCGCGGGCAGCGGGCCGAGGCTGCCGACCGTCCCGACCGCCTGGATCCGGTCCCCGCTGATCCGGACGTCCACCACCCGTCCGTCCGCCAGCCGGCCCCCGGTGAGCAGCAGCACCGGTCCGTGCCCGAGCGGGTTGGCGGCGGACGGCGGCTGGGCTCCCTCGCTGCGTTCACTCATCGGCCCGCTCCTCGCAAGATCGCTGACGGTCGAGCCTAGGCCGCGCTCGCCCGGGACGCTCGGAGGCGGGCTGACGGACGTGTCGGATCACCCCGGTTGCCGACCCGGTCGAACTGGTGTCGGGTGACGGCCCGTCAGTGCGGCCCCGCCGACCTGCGCTGATCCGGCGCGGATACGGATTTCACCTCTGGCCTGGAACCGTGTAATCTCTTCCTCGTTCGCCCCTATAGCTCAGTCGGTAGAGCGTCTCCATGGTAAGGAGAAGGTCTGCGGTTCGATTCCGCATGGGGGCTCTGGTGAAAGGCACTCACCCCGGTGAGGGTTCGATCATCAAAGCGGTGTAGCTCAGTTGGTAGAGCAAGCGGCTCATAATCGCTGTGTCACCGGTTCAAGTCCGGTCACCGCTACTCCGCGTAGTCGATCGGGGGATCCCTCCCGATCGGCTACTCTTGTCTGTGTTCTTATTCGTTGTCCCAGGAAGGCACTCCCGTGGCTGCCACTGACGTCCGCCCGAAGATCACGCTGGCCTGCGTGGAGTGCAAGGAGCGGAACTACATCACCAAGAAGAACCGGCGTAACGACCCGGACCGTCTTGAGATGAAGAAGCACTGCCCGCGTTGCAACTCTCACACCGCGCACCGCGAGACCCGCTGACTTTGCCTCGACTCCAGGCCGCACCCCATCAGGGGGAGCGGCCTGGAGTCATTTCTGCCTGACGAAGCATCAGAGGAGTTGCCCATGCCGCTCGACCCCTCCTTCATCGGGCGGACCTACCCGCCCACCGCGCCGTACGAGGTGGGCCGGGAGAAGATCCGCGAGTTCGCCGCCGCGATCGGCGACGCCAACCCGGCGTACTCCGACGTCGAGGCCGCCAAGTCCCTCGGCCACCTCGACGTGATCGCGCCGCCGACCTTCCCCTTCATCCTCACCTTCCAGGCCGCCGCCCAGGTGGTGAACGACCCCGAGCTGGGCCTCGACTACAGCCGGGTCGTGCACGGCGACCAGAAGTTCAGCTACCTCCGCCCGGTCCGGGCCGGCGACCGGCTCTCGGTCACCGTCTCCATCGACGCGATCAAGTCGCTGGCCGGCAACGACGTCCTGACCGTCCGTGGCGAGGTCCACGACGTCAGCGGCGAGCACGTGGTGACCTCGATCATGACGCTGGTGGCGCGTGCCGCCGACGGGGAGGAGTGACATGACGATCAACTTCGACGAGGTCCAGGTCGGCACCGAGCTGCCCGCCCAGGCCTTCCCGGTGACCCGGGCCGCGCTGGTCCAGTACGCGGGCGCCTCCGGCGACTTCAACCCGATCCACTGGAACGAGAAGTTCGCCCGCGAGGTCGGCCTGCCCGACGTCATCGCGCACGGCATGTTCACCATGGCCGAGGCCATCCGCGTGGTCACCGACTGGACCGGCGACCCCGCCTCCGTCGTCGACTACGGCGTCCGCTTCACCAAGCCCGTGGTCGTCCCCAACGACGAGACCGGCGCCACCATCGAGGTCACGGCCAAGGTCGCCGCCCTCCTCGACGACCGCCGCGTCCGCGTCGACCTGGTCGCCACCAGCGCCGGACAGAAGGTGCTGGGCATGTCGAAGGCGATCGTCCAGCTGAGCTGAGACGCTCGGTCGCACCATCCAGGGCCCCGGGGGCACCTGCGGTGGTTGCTCTCTTGCAAAGTTAGTCATCAATTACTAACCTGAAGCCATGGCCCGGAACAGCATGCGGATGTCCGCCGAGGAGCGGCGCGAGAGCGTCGTCCGTGCGGCGATGGTGGAGTTCGCCCGGGGTGGGTACCGGGGGACGTCCACGGAGGCGATCGCCCGGCGGGTGGGCGTCTCGCAGCCGTACCTGTTCCGCCTGTTCCCCAACAAGCAGGCGATCTTCGAAGCGGCGTGCGAGCACTGCATCGAGGAGACCTGGCGGGTCTTCGACAAGGCGTCCGAGGGCCTGAGCGGGACCGAGGCGCGCGAGGCCATGGGTGAGGCGTACCTGAACCTGGTCGAGGACCGCGAGCAGGTCATGATGCAGATGCAGATGTACGTCTCGGTGTTCGCCGCCGAGTCGCTCGGCGAGATGGAGGTCGGCGAGTCGGCGCGCGCGGCGTGGCTGCGGCTGTTCGAGCGGATCCGGGAGCGCGTGGGCGGTGACCAGAAGGAGGCCACCCAGTTCATGGCGTTCGGGATGCTGATCAACACGCTGGTGGCGCTGGGCTACCCGACGGACCATCAGATCTGGTCCGGGCTGGAGCACGGCGACGACGAGGCCGAGGGCAGCTGAGGCGCTCCGCCCCCGGTGGCGGCGCGCCCTTTTTTCGGCCCACGAAAGTTATTGATCAATCACAACCTTTCGAGACAAGGAAGCAAGGGGGACACCGTGAACAGGCAAGCGATCTGGACCCTGGTGGTGGTCAGCGTGGCCGGCTTCATGGCCGGGCTCGACAACCTGGTGGTCACCACCGCCCTGCCCGCGATCCGTACCGACCTGGGCGGCGCACTCGCCGACCTGGAGTGGACGGTGAGCGCCTACACCCTGACCTTCGCGGTCCTGCTGATGCTCGGCGCGGCCCTCGGCGACCGGTTCGGCCGGCGCCGGATGTTCCTCGGCGGGCTCGCCGTCTTCACGCTCGGCTCCGCCTCGGCGGCGCTCGCGCCGAGCATGGGCGCGCTGATCGCCGCCCGCGCCGTCCAGGGCGCCGGCGCCGCGGTGATGATGCCGCTCACCCTCACGCTGCTCACCGTCGCCGTCCCGGCGGCCAAGCGCGGGATGGCGCTCGGCATCTGGTCCGGCGCCACCGGACTCTCCGTCGCCTTCGGGCCGCTGATCGGCGGCAGCCTCACCGAGCACTTCTCCTGGCAGTGGATCTTCTGGGTGAACGTCCCGGTCGGCCTCGCCCTGCTGCCGATCGCCCGGATCGGCCTCGCCGAGAGCCGCAGCGAGAACCCCCGCCTCGACATCCCCGGCACCGCCCTGGTCAGCGCCGGACTCTTCGGCCTGATCCTCGGCCTGGTCCGCGGCAACCCCGACGGCTGGACCGACCCGCTGGTGCTCACCGCGCTGATCTCGGGCGTCGCGCTGCTGATCGCCTTCGTCGGATACGAGGCCCGCTTCGCACGCCGCCCGATGCTGCCGATGCGACTGTTCCGCAACCGCGCCTTCAGCGCCGTCAACTCCGCCAGCCTGCTGATGTTCCTCGGCATGTTCGGCTCGATCTTCCTGATCAGCCAGTACTTCCAGGGCATCGGCGGCTACACCCCCGAACAGGCCGGCATCCGGATGCTGCCCTGGACCGCCATGCCGCTGATCATCTCCCCGCTGGCCGGCATCCTCTCCGACCGGATCGGCGGCCGTCCGATCGTGGTCACCGGACTCCTCCTGCAGGCCCTCGGCCTGGCCGGCTTCGCCCTGCTCGCCGACCACTCGGCCGGCTACGGCCAGCAGATCCCGGTCCTGGTGCTCTGCGGCATCGGGATGTCCCTCTACTTCGCGCCCACCGCCAACCTGGTGATGGCCAGCGTCCCGCGCGCCGACCAGGGCATCGCCTCCGGCACCAACAACGCCATGCGGGAGGTCGGCGGCGCCCTCGGCGTGGCCGTGCTCTCCGCCGTCTTCTCCGCCCAGGGCGACTACGGCTCCGCGACCGCCTTCACCGACGGCCTGGTCCCCGCCCTGACGGTCGGCTCTGCCGCCGTCGCCGCCGCGGCGCTGGCCGCCGCACTCATCCCGCGCCGGCACGGCATGAAGCCGGTGACGGAGCGTCAGACCACCGCGATGCCCACCGCGCGCGCCGCGGTGCGGTCCTGAACCCGGAACCCGGAGCCACCACGATGCTCACCCTTCCCTGGACCCCGGGCCCCGCGACGCTCCGCGCCCCGGCCACGCCGGTGGTGATGGCCGCCGAACTCCGCGTCCGCAGCCTGCGGTACGTGCCGGGCTTCCTGCGACACTCGCTGCGCATCCGCCGCCAGACCCGCACCGCCGACGGGGCGCTCGGCGTCACCCTGCGCGCCGCCCCGCTGCGCGGCACCTTCTGGGTGCTGTCCGCGTGGACCGATCGCGAAGCGCTCGGGCGCTTCGTCAAGACCGACCCGCACCGCACCGCGATGCTGGCCCTCCGCCCGCACATGGCCGGCTCCCACTTCGCCACCTGGGACGCCACCAGCCCGGGCAGGCCGGATTGGGAAGAAGCAATGAGCCAGTTGCAAGCGTCCAGGGGCCCGGGGAACGGCGGGGGCACGGGGCGGTGACGGTTCCGGGGCGCTGAAAGGTCTGGGCGCATAGAGGTCTCCAGAGACCTACAGCCAAGCTCAGACCACCACGCACTCGCCTCGCAGTTCCCCGAGCCCCTTGATGGTGCAACTACTCTGGGGGCGTGAATGTGGAGATGGATGCGCCGCTGGCCCCGCTGACCACGCTGCGGTTGGGCGGGCCGGCGAGGCGGTTGGTGACGGCGGAGACGGACGCCGAGGTGGTGGCGACGGTTCGCGAGGCGGACCAGGCGGGTGAGCCGCTGCTGGTGATCGGTGGTGGCTCGAACCTGGTGATCGGCGACGCCGGCTTCCCGGGGACGGTGCTGCGGATCGCCACCAAGGGGTTCGCGCTGGACGGGACCCTGCTGGAGCTGGCGGCCGGCGAGGTGTGGTCCGAGGCGGTGGCCCGCACCGTCGCGGCGGGCCTGGCCGGGATCGAGTTCCTGGCCGGCATCCCGGGCTCCGCGGGGGCGACCCCGGTGCAGAACGTGGGGGCGTACGGGCAGGAGGTCGCCGAGACCGTCAGCGAGGTGGTGGCGTACGACCGCCTGCTCGGCGAGACGGTGACGCTGGCCAACGCCGACTGCGCGTTCTCCTACCGGCACAGCCTGTTCAAGGCCGACCCGGACCGCTACGTGGTGCTGCGGGTGCGGTTCCGGCTCGCCGACGAGGGCGGGCTGTCCGCGCCGGTGAAGTACGCCGAGGTGGCGCGCTCGCTGGGGGTCGAGGCCGAGCAGCGGGTGAAGCTGCAGGACGCGCACGACGAGGTGCTGCGGCTGCGTGCGGGCAAGGGCATGGTGCTGGACCCGGCGGACCACGACACCTGGTCGGCGGGCTCGTTCTTCACCAACCCGATCCTGACGGAGGGTCAGTTCGCCGCGTTCAGCGCTCGGTTGGGCGAGCTGCGGGCGCCGAGCTACCCGGCGGGGGAGGGGCGGACCAAGACCTCCGCGGCCTGGCTGATCGACAACGCGGGCTTCCGCAAGGGCCACGGCAGCGGCCCGGCGACGCTCTCCACCAAGCACACGCTCGCCCTGACCAACCGTGGCGCGGCCACCACCGAGGACCTGCTGGCGCTGGCCCGCGAGGTCCGCGACGGCGTGCGCGCGGCGTTCGGCGTGGAGCTGGTCAACGAGCCGGTGATGGTCGGCGTCACCCTCTAGGGTCGGCCTCGCGCTAGGCGTCCAGCAGCCAGCCGTCGATGTCGGCGAGCAGTTCCTTGACGACGTGCTCGGGGGCCCGCGACGAGCGGACCGACTGGCGGGCCAGTTCGGCGAGTTCGGCGTCGGTGAAGGCGTGCGACTCGCGGGCCAGGGTGTACTGGTCGGCGAGCCGGGAGCCGAACAGCAGCGGGTCGTCGGCGCCGAGGGCGAGCGGGACGCCGGCCTCGAAGAGGGTGCGCAGCGGGACGTCCTCGGGGCGCTCGTAGACGCCGAGGGCGACGTTGGAGGCGGGGCAGACCTCGCAGGTGATCTGGCGGTCGGCGAGGCGTTGGAGCAGCCGGGCGTCCTCGGCGGCGCGCACCCCGTGGCCGATCCGGCCGGCGCCGAGGTCGTCCAGGCAGTCGCGGACCGAGCCGGGCCCGGCGAGCTCGCCGCCGTGCGGTGCGGCCAGCAGTCCGCCGTCCCGGGCGATGGCGAAGGCGCGGTCGAAGTCCCGTGCCAGGCCCCGGCGTTCGTCGTTGGAGAGGCCGAAGCCGACCACCCCCCGGTCGGCGTAGCGGACCGCCAGGCGGGCCAGCGTGCGGGCGTCCATCGGGGACTTCATCCGGTTCGCCGCGACCAGCACCCGGATCCCCACCCCGGTCGCCTCCGAGGCGTCCCGGACCGCGTCCAGGATCAGCTCCAGCGTCGGGGTCAGGCCCCCGAGCAGCGGGGCGTACGAGGTCGGGTCGACCTGGATCTCCAGCCACCGGGAGCCGTCGGCGCGTTCGTCCTCGGCGGTCTCCAGGACCAGGCGGCGGATGTCGGACTCGTCGCGCAGGCAGGACCGGGCGGTGTCGTAGAGCCGCTGGAAGCGGAACCAGCCGCGCTCGTCGGTCGCCCGGAGCTTGGGGGGATGGCCCGAGCTGAGCGCCTCCGGCAGCCGGACGCCGTGCTTGTCGGCGAGTTCCAGCAGGGTGGCGGGGCGCATCGAACCGGTGAAGTGCAGGTGCAGATGGGCCTTCGGCAGGCTCCGGACATCACGCAGGCGATCCATTCACCGATCCTGCCGTAAAACCCGCCCGATGTGGAACCGCCCTCCGCACATCCCCCGAAGGGGTGAGATGCGGAGGGCGGCTCCGAAAGGCGTCGGAGGCGTCGGGAGGCGTCAGGCGCGGGCCTCGCCGAGCAGCTTCTGCAGCCGGCTGATGCCCTCCACCAGGTCGGCGTCGCCCAGCGCGTAGGAGAGCCGCAGGTAGCCGGGGGTGCCGAAGGCCTCGCCGGGGACGACCGCGACCTCGGCCTCGTCCAGGATCAGCGCGGCCAGCTCGGCGGAGGTCTGCGGGCGCTTGCCGCGGAGCTCCTTGCCCAGCAGGGCCTTCACCGACGGGTAGGCGTAGAACGCGCCCTCCGGCTCGGGGCAGTAGACGCCCTCGATCTCGTTCAGCATCGCCACGATGGTGCGGCGGCGGCGGTCGAAGGCGGTCTTCATCTCGTCGACCGCGGACAGGTCGCCCGCGACGGCGGCCAGCGCGGCGCGCTGCGCCACGTTGGAGACGTTCGAGGTGGCGTGCGACTGCAGGTTCGCGGCGGCGTTGACGACGTCCTTGGGGCCGATCATCCAGCCCACCCGCCAGCCGGTCATCGCGTAGGTCTTGGCCACGCCGTTGACCACGATGCACTTGTCGGCGAGCTCGGGCAGCAGGGCCGGCAGCGAGGTGAACTTCGCGTCGCCGTACACCAGGTGCTCGTAGATCTCGTCGGTGAGCACCCACAGCCCGTGCTCCAGCGCCCAGCGGCCGAACGCCTCCGCCTCGGCCTCGGTGTACACCGCGCCGGTCGGGTTGGACGGCGAGACGAACAGCACCACCTTGGTGTTCTCGGTGCGGGCCGCCTCCAGCTGCTCCACCGAGACCTTGTAGCCGGTGGTCTCGTCGGCGACCACCTCGACCGGGGTGCCGCCCGCGAGCTTCACCGCCTCCGGGTAGGTGGTCCAGTACGGGGCGGGGATGATCACCTCGTCGCCCGGGTCGAGGATCGCGGCGAAGGCGTTGTAGATCGCCTGCTTGCCGCCGTTGGTCACCAGCACCTGCGAGGCGTCCACCTGGTAGCCGGAGTCGCGCAGCGTCTTGGCGGCGATCGCGGACTTCAGCTCCGGCAGGCCGCCGGCCGGGGTGTAGCGGTGGTTGGCCGGGTCCTGGCAGGCCGCCACGGCGGCGTCCACGATGTAGCCCGGGGTCGGGAAGTCGGGCTCGCCGGCGCCGAAGCCGATCACCGGACGGCCGGCCGCCTTGAGGGCCTTGGCCTTCGCGTCCACGGCGAGGGTCGCGGACTCGGCGATGGCGCCGACCCGGGCGGAGACCCGGCGGTTTGCGGGGGAGACGTTCTCGGGGGTGGGTGCGCTCATGCCTGCATGGTCCCAGAACGCAAGGGGGCGGAGCACGACGGTTTCAGCATGCGTACCGCTGCGTCCACGATCCGTACGCCCGTCGCCGTGGACTCCGGATTGGCGGTTACGGAAAGGCGGTGAATGAGGTTCGACCAATCGGCGAAGAACCCGTACACTCACTGCTCGATGGCTCCCGAAGTGCGGATCCGTCCGCCGGGTTCACCACTTGGCGGTCCGGATGCGGTAGGTTGGGGGCCGCGCCGGAGCCGCAAGGTTTCGAAGGGCACTAGCTCAATTGGTAGAGCACCGGTCTCCAAAACCGGCGGTTGGGGGTTCGAGTCCCTCGTGCCCTGCTGCTTGATCCGTACCAAGCCCGTTCGCTCCGCAGAGCGAGCGGGCTTGATGCGGAGAGGGCCCCACCCAGCACTGCTTTCGCCGGATCGCCCGTGCACCAGGCACGGAAGCTCCGCAGGACCCGGATTCAGGTGAGGACGAGTGACGGAGACCACGGGCTCCACCGCAACGCCTGAGAGCGGCAACCCCGAGGGGACCGACGGCGCGGCGGACGAGACCACCGCGGCGGACGGCAAGCTGTCCCGCCGCGAGCGCCGGCGGGCCAACAAGGCCTCCGGCGGTGACGGCAAGAAGTCCGGCAAGCGGGCCAAGAAGGGCCTGTTCGCCCGGATCGCCGTCTTCTACCGGCAGATCATCGCCGAGCTCCGCAAGGTGGTCTGGCCGACCCGCAGCGAGCTGATCCAGTACACCACCGTCGTGGTGACCTTCGTGATCGTGATGATGCTCCTCGTCGCCGGTCTCGACTGGTGCTTCTCGAAGCTGAGCTTCTGGGTCTTCGGCTGACGCCGGACCCCCATACCGAACTCACCGGGATCCCGCGGGATCCTCGCGCGAACTCCACCCGACCCGGGCCGAACCCTTCGGCCCGGGTCGAGCTGTCGGCGCGAAGCACCGCGGGCGACTACCGTTGAGTCGGTACTGTTGAGGTAACCGTTCCAACCAGGAAAGAAGCAGCGACCGTGTCTGAGTCCCCCCTGTACGACGCCGACGAGACCGTCCGCGAGGCGGATGTCGCCGCCGAGCTGGACGCGGCCGAGGCTGCCGACGTCGAGGCCGCCGAGGAGATCGTGGACGAGGCGGACGCCGCGGAGGACGAGGTCGAGGCCGCCGACGAGGAGGCCGGCGAGCCGGCCGAGGTCGCCGCCGTGCACGAGGTGGACGAGGCCGAGGCCGCTGCGGAGGAAGCCGTCGCCGAGGAGGCCGCGGACGCCGAGGAGACCGAGGAGCCGGCCGAGGAGGTCGAGAGCGACCCGGTCGCCGAGTTCCGCGAGCAGCTGCGCCGCGCCCCGGGCGAGTGGTACGTCATCCACACCTACGCGGGCTACGAGAACCGGGTGAAGCAGAACCTGGAGCAGCGCTCCGTCTCGCTGAACGTCGAGGACTACATCTTCGAGTCCCAGGTTCCGCAGGAGGAGGTCGTCCAGATCAAGAACGGCGACCGCAAGACCATCCGGCAGAACAAGCTCCCCGGCTACGTCCTGGTGCGCATGGACCTCACCCCGGAGTCCTGGGGCGTCGTGCGCAACACCCCCGGTGTCACCGGCTTCGTGGGCAACGCCTACGACCCGTACCCGCTGACCCTGGACGAGGTCGTCAAGATGCTCGCCCCGGACGTCGAGCGCGCCGCCGCCAAGGAGGCCGGCAAGCCGTCTCCGGTCAAGCCGAGCGAGATCCAGGTGCTGGACTTCGAGGTCGGCGACTCGGTCACCGTCACCGACGGTCCGTTCGCCACCCTGCAGGCGACCATCAACGAGATCAACCCCGACTCGAAGAAGGTCAAGGGCCTGGTGGAGATCTTCGGCCGGGAGACCCCGGTGGAGCTCTCCTTCGACCAGATCCAGAAGAACTGATCCACGCGCTTCGGTTCCGGGGCGGGGGCGAAGGCCTCCGCCCCGGAACCGTTTTGGTCCAGCACCGCATCAGCGGTTAGCCTGGTCGGATGTGTGCCTTGGCGGCCGGGTTTCGCCCCGGAGGCCGGGCGCATCAGCACTCACCTCTCGGAAGGACCCGGAGAGACATGCCTCCCAAGAAGAAGAAGGTCACGGGGCTTATCAAGCTCCAGATCAACGCCGGTGCGGCCAACCCGGCGCCGCCGGTCGGCCCCGCGCTGGGTCAGCACGGCGTCAACATCATGGAGTTCTGCAAGGCGTACAACGCGGCCACCGAGTCGCAGCGCGGCATGATCGTGCCGGTGGAGATCACGGTCTACGACGACCGTTCCTTCACCTTCGTCACGAAGACCCCGCCGGCTGCGCGCCTCATCCTGAAGGCCGCGGGCATCGACAAGGGCTCCAAGGAGCCGCACAAGACCAAGGTCGCCAAGCTGACCTCGGCCCAGGTGCGCGAGATCGCCACCACCAAGATGCCCGACCTGAACGCCAACGACCTGGACGCCGCGGAGAAGATCATCGCCGGCACCGCCCGGTCGATGGGCATCACCGTCGAGGGCTGATCAGCCCGTACGTCCTCCGTGGTAGGGCCGGCGCGGCCCGTGAATACCACGAACTCCAATAGCCACCAGGAGCAGCAGTGAAGCGCAGCAAGGCCCTCAAGGCCGCGGACGCCCAGGTCGACCGCACCCGGATCTACGCCCCCCTCGAGGCCGTTCGCCTCGCCAAGGCGACCTCCACCACCAAGTTCGACGGCACCGTCGAGGTCGCCATGCGTCTGGGTGTCGACCCGCGCAAGGCCGACCAGATGGTCCGCAGCACCGTCATCCTCCCGCACGGCACCGGTAAGACCGCTCGGGTCCTGGTCTTCGCGAACGGTGAGCGTGCCGAGGCCGCGCGTGCCGCGGGCGCCGACATCGTCGGCTCCGACGAGCTGATCGACGAGGTCGCCAAGGGTCGTCTGGACTTCGACGCCGTCGTCGCCACCCCGGACCTCATGGGCAAGGTCGGCCGCCTCGGCCGCGTGCTCGGTCCCCGTGGCCTGATGCCGAACCCGAAGACCGGCACCGTGACCCCGGACGTCGCCAAGGCCGTCAACGAGATCAAGGGCGGCAAGATCGAGTTCCGCGTCGACAAGCACTCGAACCTGCACCTGATCATCGGCAAGACCTCGTTCTCCGATGAGCAGCTGGTCGAGAACTACGCCGCCGCGCTGGACGAGGTCCTCCGGGCCAAGCCGTCCGCCGCCAAGGGCCGCTACATCAAGAAGATCGCGTTCTCGACCACCATGGGCCCGGGCGTCCAGGTGGACCCGAACCGCACCCGCAACCTCCTCGTCGAGGAGGACCCGGCGGCGGTCTGACCTCCGGTCAGTTCGTAGCACGGTCGAGCCACCGGGCCCGCACCCCATTGGGGTGCGGGCCCGGTGGCGTTTGCCATTGGTTTGCACAGCGGTCGGGGGGATCGGATACAGTCCGCGTCGCGTCTCTTCAATGAGAATCGGATTAGAGGGGGGATATCCGTGCGCACCCTGCGTACCGTTGCCGCCGCCTGTCTGGCGGCCGGACTGCTCACCGCCTGCACGTCCACCGGGTCGACCGGGGGAGCCTCCGACAACAAGCCCGGCGGCGCGGCCGCCGCCTCGGGCAGCGCCGCGGCCGGCGGATCGGCCGGCGCCACCGGGTCCGCCGCCCCCGGGTCGGCCGCCCAGGGCGGGGCCGCCAAGCCGGCGCCCAAGGAGGCCCTGCTGGCCTCCGCCGCCGTCATGGAGAAGGCCGGCAGCGCCAAGGTCACCGTCACCCCCGGGGACGGCAACGGCAGCGGCGGCACCGGCGAGTACGTCTGGAAGAACCCGCCGTCCTTCCTGCTGAACACCGAGATCGACGGCCAGCAGGGCAAGATCCTGTTCGTCGCCGACGCGATGTACCTCGGCGCTCCGGCCGAGCTGGCCACGCTGGCCGGCGGCAAGAACTGGATGAAGCTCGACCCGCGGGACGCCGTGACCGGTGTGCCCGGCAGCACCGACATCGTGCCGTTCGCCACGATGATGCAGCTGATGGACCCCGGCGTGCAGCTGGTCGCCGCCGCCCCCACCGCCACCCTGGTCGGTCCGGAGACCGTGGCCGGTCAGGCCACCGTCCACTACCGCAGCGAGGTGCAGGTGGACACCCTGGTCGGCGCGATGAAGCTGACCCCCGAGCTGAAGACCAAGGTCAACGCCCAGCTCAAGGCGAGCGGCGCCAGCGCCGTCACCGACTACTGGATCAACGCCAAGGGCGAGCTGGTGCAGCAGTCGAGCACCGACCTGGCCACCACGAAGACCGACAAGCCGAGCACCGTGGTCTACAGCGCGCTCGGCACCGTCCAGGCCACCAAGGCCCCATCCGCGTCCGAGGTCTTCAACCTCGGCGACATCCTGAAGTGAGTTCCCGCAAAGTGCGTCTGCTCCGCTCCGTCCCCGCCCTCGCCCTCACCGCCGCGCTGGTCGGCGGCCTGACCGCCTGCACCGGCGGCGGCTCCGGCAGCCACGACGCCGCGCCGGCGGCCTCCTCGGCCGCGGCCAAGCCGTCCTCCGCCTCGCCGAGCCCCACCCAGGACCCGGCCACCCTGCTGCGCACCGCCGCCGCGAGCCTGCAGCAGGCCGGGGGCGCCAAGTTCACCATGTCCGGCGGGGTCGAGGACGGCTCCGGCGTGATGGTCTGGAAGAGCCCGGTCGGCTTCTCCTTCGTCGGCTCCGACGGCGCCGAGGAGTCGCAGTACCGGTTCGTCGACGGCACGGTCTACCTCGCCACCTCGGCGAAGGACCGCGACAGCACCTTCAAGGGCAAGCACTGGCTGAAGTACGACGCCAAGTCGGTCACCGACAAGGCGGCCGGCGCCGACTCGGCCGCGCTGGTCGGCGTGCTGTTCCTGTCCCGCAACCCGGTGGCCGACCTGACCACCGCGGTCGAGAAGGGCACCCCGACCCTGGTCGGCCCCGAGGCGGTCAAGTCCGTCCCGGCCACCCGCTTCAAGGCCACCTTCACCGCGGACGACCTGGTCGGTGCGCTCGCCGGCCTGACGGACGATCAGAAGGCCCGCACCGTGGCCGACTACAAGAAGAACGGCACCGGCAGCATCACCGTCGACTTCTGGCTGAACGCGAAGGGCGAGCTGATCCAGCTCCGGGAGACCGCCGGCTCCGGCAAGCCCACCGTGATCGGCCTGACCGAGTACGGCACCACGACGCTGGAGGCCCCGGCGGCGAGCGACTGCTTCAACCTGGCCGATCTGCTCAAGGGCTGATCCAGGGCCCACCGGGGCCGCATGGCATGGTGGGGGTGTGACGGACCGGACGGCGGCGGGAGGAGGGGCGATGGCGGTGCGCTGGCAGGTGGCGGCGGCCGGGCTGACGGCCGGGCTGCTGCTGGCCGGGTGCGGCGGCTCCGGCGGGGGCGGCGCCACGCCCGGGCCGAGCAGCCCGCCGTCCTCCTCCTCCGCCCAGCCGACGCCCACCGACCGCTCCCCGCACGGGGTGCTGCTCTCCGCCCAGCTGGTGCTGCACGACGCCCGGCGCGCGGAGTTCCGCTCCACGCTGGGAGGGGAGCGCGCCAAGGGGGCGCTGTTCTGGGCGCCCAAGACCGTGCTGCAGTACCGGCCGGACACCGAGACCCGCCAGCTGATCGTCCTGGACACCTCCGCCTACCTGGGCGGCGACCCGGACACCGCGGCCCGGCTCGGCGGGCCGCACTGGCAGAAGTACGTCGCCAAGGACATCCCGTACGCCGGGCTGGCGGACCGGCTCAACCCGCTGGTCGCCGCCACCGCCGCGGCCGCCGCCGCCCAGCCCGAACTGGTCGGCGACGAGAAGCTGCAGGACAGCACCGTGCACCACTACCGGGCGGTGCTCAGCGCCGCCCGGTACGCCGCCGCGCAGACCCAGCTCACCCCGGCCCGCCGGCAGGCACTGGAGACCGCGCTCGGCCCCGGCGACGTGGTGCTCGACCTCTGGCTCAACGACCACGACCAGCTGGTCCAACTCCGCCGCGCCGCCGCCGACGTGGACACCATCGCCTACACCGAGTTCGGCGCCTCCTCGCTCTCCGTCCAGGCCCCGGCCGAAGCGGACGTCCAGGACGCCGGCACCGCCACCCCGCCCCCGGTGCCCGGATAGGCGATTTGGTCCAGCCGGACGGGTCCCGTAAGCTGACAGAGCCAAAGACCGCTGGTCGTCGCCGTGTCCCCGCAAGGGTGGACGGCACCGAAGGATCCGTACCTCATTCGGATCGCCCGCGCAGGTTATGGAGCAGAGAAGATCTCCGGACCGTTCCGGTCCGTCGAGGTCGTTTCAAGCCCCGTGCGCCTGCGCGCCGGGGCTTCTTCGCTTCCTGGGGTCCGCGGTGTTTGATGGTCGACTTCTCGAAGGTCGGCCCGACTTCGACATCACGGAAGGAGGCGTAAGCCTATGGCCAGGCCCGACAAGGCTGCCGACGTCGCCGAGATCACGGACAAGTTCCGTGCCTCCAGCGCCGCCGTTCTGACCGAGTACCGCGGTCTCACGGTGAAGCAGCTGAAGACGCTGCGTCGCTCGCTCACCGGCAACGCCGATTACGCCGTGGTGAAGAACACGCTGACCAAGATCGCGGCCAACGAGGCCGGGATCTCCGAGCTCGACGACCTGTTCGCCGGTCCGACGGCTGTCGCCTTCGTCACCGGTGACCCGGTGGAGTCGGCGAAGGCTCTGCGTGACTTCGCCAAGGAGAACCCTGCTCTCATCATCAAGGGCGGTGTCCTTGAGGGTAAGGCGCTGACCGCCGATGAGATCAAGAAGCTCGCGGACCTCGAGTCCCGCGAGGTGCTGCTCGCCAAGCTGGCGGGTGCGATGAAGGCCAAGCCGTCCCAGGCTGCCGCGGTCTTCCAGGCGCTCCCGTCCAAGCTCGTTCGCACCGTGGAAGCGCTGCGCGAGAAGGTCGAGCAGGGCGGTGCCGGTACTCCGGCTCCCGCCGAGGACGCGGAGTAACCACTCCCCGTCCCAGCGGGCCCGTATGCACGCCCGCCAATCCGTACATCCGGCACCTGCCGATTTAGTGGAAGGACGCCAATCATGGCGAAGCTCAGCACCGAGGACCTGCTCGAGCAGTTCGAGGGCATGACCCTGATCGAGCTCTCCGAGTTCGTGAAGGCCTTCGAGGAGAAGTTCGACGTCACCGCCGCCGCCCCGGTCGCCGTTGCCGGCCCGGCCGGCCCGGCCGCCGCCGAGGCCGCTGTCGAGGAGCAGGACGAGTTCGACGTCATCCTCGACGGTGCCGGCGACAAGAAGATCCAGGTCATCAAGGAGGTGCGCGCCCTCACCTCCCTCGGCCTGAAGGAGGCCAAGGACCTCGTCGACACCGCCGGTGCGAAGGTTCTCGAGAAGGTCGCGAAGGACGTCGCCGAGAAGGCGAAGGCCCAGCTCGAGGGCGCTGGCGCCAAGGTCACCGTCAAGTGACTCGTTCCTCTCTCTGAGAGGTTCTCCGCAGGCCGGGTCGGCCACCCTTCGGGGTGGCCGACCCGGCCTGCTTTCGTCCCCGGCGGCCACCTGACGGCCATCGGGCCGTCCCCCGATGGCCCAAGCCGGACTCGGTCGTTGTCGGCGCCCGGGGGTAGGGTGATCGCTGTCGTCGGGGCCCCTGGCTCGGTGCGGTTGTAACGCGCGCAGCGGGTCCGACGATGAGTGGGGCAAGAGGTCCACACCCTGGTGGGGGCCTTGACGAACAGCACGAGGCGCGCGATTCTCAAGGCGCGTGTCCAAGCGGAACCGTCTCCGATGCATATTCGGCGGCGGCACTGGGAAGGTTCCCGGTGACGCAGACGTGGGTGCGACGGCCCGGCCGGTGAGGGATCACTGCCCGGGTTGTCGGTTGTACGGGAGGAGCGTCCGATTCGGTCTCCGAATCAGGGCTTGCTAGCAGTGTCGCCTTTGGCTACACTGTCCCTTTGCGCTGCCTGTTAGCTGCTCCGTGACTCGTCGCCCGGAGTGGCCCCTGTCCTGACCTGGGGTTTCCGCCTCGGCCAAGGCCCGGAGGGTATGCGCGTAGTGAGCTCCGAGCCCTCGGAAGGACCCCCCTCTTGGCCGCGCCGCGCAACGCCTCGAACAATTCCGCATCCACCGCCCCGCTCCGCGTCTCGTTCGCGAAGATCAAGGAGCCCCTCGAGGTTCCGAACCTCCTGGCCCTGCAGACCGAGAGCTTTGACTGGCTGCTCGGCAATGCGGCCTGGAAGTCTCGGGTCGAGGCCGCCCTGGAGAGTGGTCAGGACGTCCCCACGAAGTCCGGTCTGGAGGAGATCTTCGAGGAGATCTCCCCGATCGAGGACTTCAGCGGGTCGATGTCCCTGACCTTCCGGGATCACCGTTTCGAGCCGCCGAAGAACTCCATCGACGAGTGCAAGGACCGCGACTTCACCTTCGCGGCCCCGCTCTTCGTCACCGCGGAGTTCACCAACAACGAGACCGGTGAGATCAAGTCCCAGACGGTCTTCATGGGCGACTTCCCGCTCATGACCAACAAGGGCACCTTCATCATCAACGGCACCGAGCGTGTCGTCGTCTCGCAGCTGGTGCGCTCCCCCGGCGTCTACTTCGACTCCACCCTGGACAAGGTGTCCGACAAGGACATCTACTCCGCCAAGATCATCCCCTCCCGCGGTGCCTGGCTGGAGATGGAGATCGACAAGCGCGACATGGTCGGTGTCCGCATCGACCGCAAGCGCAAGCAGTCGGTCACCGTGCTGCTGAAGGCACTCGGCTGGACCAACGAGATGATCATCGAGGAGTTCGGCGAGTACGAGTCGATGCGCGCCACCCTGGAGAAGGACCACACCCAGGGCCAGGACGACGCGCTGCTCGACATCTACCGCAAGCTGCGCCCGGGCGAGCCGCCCACGCGTGAGGCCGCGCAGACGCTGCTGGAGAACCTGTACTTCAACCCGAAGCGTTACGACCTCGCGAAGGTCGGCCGCTACAAGGTGAACCGGAAGCTGGGCAACGCCGAGTCCCTGGACTCCGGCGTGCTCACCGAGCCGGACATCATCGGTGCGATCAAGTACCTGGTGAAGCTGCACGCCGGCGAGACCGAGTGGCGGGACGGCGAGAGCCGCGACATCGTCATCGAGGTCGACGACATCGACCACTTCGGCAACCGTCGTCTCCGCAACGTCGGCGAGCTGATCCAGAACCAGGTCCGTACGGGTCTCGCCCGCATGGAGCGCGTCGTGCGCGAGCGCATGACCACCCAGGACGTCGAGGCGATCACGCCGCAGACCCTGATCAACATCCGGCCGGTCGTCGCCTCCATCAAGGAGTTCTTCGGCACCAGCCAGCTGTCGCAGTTCATGGACCAGACGAACCCGCTGTCGGGCCTGACCCACAAGCGTCGTCTGTCCGCGCTCGGCCCCGGTGGTCTGTCCCGTGAGCGGGCCGGCTTCGAGGTCCGTGACGTGCACCCCTCGCACTACGGCCGCATGTGTCCGATCGAGACCCCCGAAGGCCCGAACATCGGTCTGATCGGCTCGCTCGCCTCCTACGGCCGGGTCAACGCGTTCGGTTTCATCGAGACCCCGTACCGCAAGGTCGTCGACGGTGTCGTCACCGAGGCCGTGGACTACCTGACCGCCGACGAGGAGGACCGCTACGTCATCGCGCAGGCCAACGCCCCGCTGACCGCGGAGCTGACCTTCGCCGAGCCGCGTGTCCTGGTCCGCCGCCGTGGCGGCGAGATCGACTACATCCCCGGCACCGAGATCGACTACATGGACGTCTCGCCGCGCCAGATGGTGTCGGTCGCGACCGCCATGATCCCGTTCCTCGAGCACGACGACGCCAACCGCGCGCTCATGGGCTCGAACATGATGCGCCAGGCGGTGCCGCTGCTGCGCAGCGAGGCCCCGCTGGTCGGCACCGGCATGGAGTACCGCTGCGCGGTCGACGCCGGCGACGTCATCACCGCCGAGAAGGCCGGTGTGGTGCAGGAGGTCTCGGCCGACTACATCACCGTGGCCAACGACGACGGCACGTACACCACGTACCGCGCCGCCAAGTTCACCCGCTCCAACCAGGGCACCGCCTTCAACCAGAAGGTGCTCGTGGACGAGGGCGCCCGGGTCGAGGTCAACCAGGTGCTGGCCGACGGCCCCTGCACCGACCAGGGCGAGATGGCGCTCGGCAAGAACCTCCTCGTGGCGTTCATGTCGTGGGAGGGCCACAACTACGAGGACGCGATCATCCTGTCGCAGCGCCTCGTGCAGGACGACGTCCTCTCCTCGATCCACATCGAGGAGCACGAGGTCGACGCCCGTGACACCAAGCTGGGCCCCGAGGAGATCACCCGGGACATCCCGAACGTCTCCGAGGAGGTCCTCGCCGACCTCGACGAGCGCGGCATCATCCGGATCGGTGCGGACGTCGTCACCGGCGACATCCTGGTCGGCAAGGTCACCCCGAAGGGTGAGACCGAGCTGACCCCGGAGGAGCGCCTGCTCCGCGCGATCTTCGGTGAGAAGGCCCGTGAGGTCCGCGACACCTCGCTGAAGGTGCCGCACGGTGAGTCCGGCAAGGTCATCGGCGTCCGCGTCTTCGACCGCGAGGAGGGGGACGAGCTTCCCCCGGGCGTGAACCAGCTGGTCCGCGTCTACGTCGCCCAGAAGCGCAAGATCACCAACGGTGACAAGCTGGCCGGCCGTCACGGCAACAAGGGCGTCATCTCCAAGATCCTGCCGGTCGAGGACATGCCGTTCCTGGAGGACGGCACCCCGGTCGACATCATCCTGAACCCGCTGGGTGTCCCGTCCCGAATGAACCCGGGACAGGTCCTGGAGATCCACCTCGGCTGGCTCGCCCAGCAGGGCTGGGACGTCTCCGGTCTCGCCGACGAGTGGGCCAAGCGCCTGCAGGCGATCGGCGCCGACACGGTCGAGGGCGGCACCAACCTGGCCACCCCGGTCTTCGACGGCGCCCGCGAGGACGAGATCACCGGCCTGCTGGACAACACCACCCTCACCCGTGACGGTGAGCGCCTGGTGAACTCCACCGGCAAGGCGCGGCTGTTCGACGGCCGCTCCGGCGAGCCGTTCCCGATGCCGATCTCGGTCGGCTACATGTACATCCTCAAGCTGCACCACCTGGTCGACGACAAGCTCCACGCCCGCTCGACCGGTCCGTACTCGATGATCACCCAGCAGCCGCTCGGTGGTAAGGCGCAGTTCGGTGGTCAGCGCTTCGGTGAGATGGAGGTGTGGGCCCTTGAGGCCTACGGCGCCGCGTACGCGCTGCAGGAACTGCTCACCATCAAGTCCGACGACGTCCTCGGCCGTGTGAAGGTCTACGAGGCCATCGTCAAGGGCGAGAACATCCCCGAGCCCGGCATTCCCGAGTCCTTCAAGGTCCTCATCAAGGAAATGCAGTCGCTCTGCCTCAACGTGGAGGTGCTGTCCTCGGACGGCCAGTCCATCGAGATGCGGGACTCCGACGAGGACGTGTTCCGCGCCGCCGAGGAGCTCGGCATTGACCTGTCCCGGCGCGAGCCGAGCAGCGTCGAAGAGGTCTGACGGAGGCCGGGTCGGCTCTCGCACGTGAGAGCCGGCCCAGCCCCCAGGCCCCCCTCAGACCAACAGACAGACTCTCGAATCACGAAAGAGGGCTTGACGACCAGTGCTTGACGTCAACTTCTTCGACGAGCTCCGCATCGGACTGGCCACCGCCGACGACATCCGCCAGTGGTCGCACGGCGAGGTGAAGAAGCCGGAGACCATCAACTACCGCACGCTGAAGCCGGAAAAGGACGGCCTTTTCTGCGAGAAGATCTTCGGTCCCACCCGGGACTGGGAGTGCTACTGCGGCAAGTACAAGCGCGTCCGCTTCAAGGGCATCATCTGTGAGCGCTGCGGCGTCGAGGTGACCCGCGCCAAGGTGCGCCGTGAGCGGATGGGCCACATCGAGCTGGCCGCTCCGGTCACCCACATCTGGTACTTCAAGGGCGTGCCGTCGCGCCTGGGCTACCTGTTGGACCTGGCGCCGAAGGACCTCGAGAAGGTCATCTACTTCGCCGCCTACATGATCACCTGGGTGGACGACGAGCGCCGTCAGCGCGACCTGCCGTCCCTCGAGGCGCACGTCTCGGTCGAGCGCCAGCAGATCGAGAACCGCCGCGACGCCGACCTGGAAGGCCGGGCCAAGAAGGCCGAGTCCGACCTGGCCGAGCTGGAGGCGGAGGGCGCCAAGGCCGACGTGCGCCGCAAGGTGCGCGAGGGCGCCGAGCGCGAGATGAAGCAGCTGCGCGACCGCGCCCAGCGCGAGCTGGACCGGCTCGACGAGGTGTGGACCCGCTTCAAGAACCTCAAGGTCCAGGACCTCGAGGGCGACGAGCTGCTCTACCGCGAGCTGCGTGACCGTTTCGGCACGTACTTCTCGGGCTCGATGGGCGCGGCGGCCCTCAAGGACCGCCTCGAGTCCTTCGACCTGGCCGAGGAGGCCGAGCGCCTCCGCGAGATCATCCGCACCGGCAAGGGCCAGAAGAAGACCCGTGCGCTCAAGCGCCTCAAGGTCGTCTCCGCCTTCCTGCAGACCAGCAACAAGCCCAAGGGCATGGTGCTCGACTGCGTCCCGGTGATCCCGCCGGACCTGCGTCCGATGGTCCAGCTCGACGGTGGCCGCTTCGCCACCTCCGACCTGAACGACCTGTACCGCCGCGTGATCAACCGCAACAACCGCCTGAAGCGGCTTCTCGACCTCGGCGCGCCCGAGATCATCGTGAACAACGAGAAGCGCATGCTCCAGGAGGCCGTCGACGCGCTCTTCGACAACGGCCGTCGTGGTCGCCCGGTCACGGGCCCCGGCAACCGTCCGCTGAAGTCGCTGTCCGACATGCTCAAGGGCAAGCAGGGTCGTTTCCGTCAGAACCTGCTCGGCAAGCGCGTCGACTACTCGGCCCGTTCGGTCATCGTCGTCGGCCCGCAGCTCAAGCTGCACCAGTGCGGTCTGCCGAAGGCCATGGCGCTGGAGCTCTTCAAGCCGTTCGTGATGAAGCGCCTGGTCGACCTGAACCACGCGCAGAACATCAAGTCGGCCAAGCGCATGGTCGAGCGCGCCCGTCCGGTCGTGTGGGACGTCCTCGAAGAGGTCATCGCCGAGCACCCGGTCCTGCTGAACCGTGCGCCCACCCTGCACCGCCTCGGCATCCAGGCCTTCGAGCCGCAGCTGGTCGAGGGCAAGGCCATCCAGATCCACCCGCTCGTCTGCACCGCGTTCAACGCGGACTTCGACGGTGACCAGATGGCCGTCCACCTGCCGCTCTCCGCGGAGGCGCAGGCCGAGGCCCGCATCCTGATGCTGTCCTCGAACAACATCCTGAAGCCGGCCGACGGTCGCCCCGTCACCATGCCGACCCAGGACATGGTGCTCGGTCTGTTCTTCCTCACCTCGGACCGCGAGGAGGTCAAGGGCAAGGGCCGTTCCTTCTCCTCGACCGCCGAGGCGATCATGGCCTTCGACGCCCGCGAGCTGGACGTCCAGGCCCCGATCGACCTGCGGATGGCCGCCGGCACCGTGCCGCCGCGCGGCTGGACCCCGCCGGTGGACGAGGACGGGCAGCCGACCTGGACCGAGGGTGAGCCGTTCCGGATCACCACCACCCTGGGCCGCGCGCTCTTCAACGAGCTGCTGCCCGAGGACTACCCGTTCGTCGACTACGAGATCGGCAAGAAGCAGCTCTCGGCGATCGTCAACGACCTCGCCGAGCGCTACCCGAAGGTCGTCGTCGCCGCGGCGCTCGACAACCTGAAGGCGGCCGGCTTCCACTGGTCGACCCGCTCGGGTGTCACCGTCTCGATCTCGGACGTCATCGTCCCGCCGAGCAAGCCCGCCATCCTGGAGGGCTACGAGGCGCAGGCGGAGAAGGTCCAGCGCCAGTACGAGCGCGGTCTGATCACCGACAACGAGCGCAAGTCCGAGCTCATCGGCATCTGGACCCGTGCGACCAACGAGGTCGCCGACGCGATGGCCGCGAACTTCCCGAAGACAAACCCCATCTTCATGATGGTCGACTCGGGCGCCCGCGGAAACATGATGCAGATGCGTCAGATCGCCGGTATGCGTGGTCTGGTGTCGAACGCGAAGAACGAGACCATCGCGCGTCCCATCAAGGCCTCGTTCCGTGAGGGCCTGTCCGTGCTGGAGTACTTCATCTCCACCCACGGTGCCCGTAAGGGTCTGGCCGACACCGCGCTGCGTACCGCCGACTCGGGTTACCTGACCCGTCGTCTGGTGGACGTCTCGCAGGACGTGATCATCCGCGAGGAGGACTGCGGCACCGAGCGCGGCCTCAAGCTGTCGATCGGTTCGGTCGGTGCGGACGGCGTGCTGCGCAAGGCCGACGACGTCGAGACCAGCGTGTACGCCCGCATGCTGGCCGAGGACATCACCATCGACGGCAAGCTGCTGGCCACCGCCAACACCGACCTCGGCGACGTCCTGATGGACGAGCTGATCCGGCACGGCGTGAGCGAGGTCAAGGTCCGCTCGATCCTGACCTGTGAGTCGGCGGTCGGCACCTGTGCCTTCTGCTACGGCCGTTCGCTGGCCACCGGCAAGCTGGTCGACATCGGTGAGGCGGTCGGCATCATCGCCGCCCAGTCCATCGGTGAGCCCGGCACCCAGCTGACGATGCGTACCTTCCACACCGGTGGTGTGGCCGGTGACGACATCACCCAGGGTCTGCCGCGTGTCGTCGAGCTCTTCGAGGCCCGTACCCCCAAGGGTGTGGCCCCGATCTCGGAGGCGCAGGGCCGGGTCCGGATCGAGGACACCGAGAAGACCCGCAAGGTCGTGGTGACCCCCGACGACGGCACGGACGAGATCGCCTACCCGGTCTCCAAGCGCGTCAAGCTGCTGGTCAGCGAGGGCGAGGCGGTCGAGGTCGGCCAGAAGCTGACCGTCGGTGCGACCAACCCGCACGACGTGCTGCGGATCATGGGCCAGCGTGCCGTCCAGATCCACCTGGTGGCCGAGGTCCAGAAGGTCTACAACTCGCAGGGTGTGTCGATCCACGACAAGCACATCGAGATCATCATCCGGCAGATGCTCCGCCGCGTGACGATCATCGAGTCGGGCGACGCCGAGCTGCTGCCGGGCGAGCTGGTCGAGCGCGGCCGCTTCGAGACCGAGAACCGTCGCGTGGTCTCCGAGGGCGGTCACCCCGCCTCCGGCCGTCCGCAGCTGATGGGTATCACCAAGGCCTCGCTGGCCACCGAGTCCTGGCTGTCGGCCGCCTCCTTCCAGGAGACGACCCGGGTGCTCACCGACGCGGCGATCCACGCCAAGTCGGACCCGCTGCTGGGCCTCAAGGAGAACGTCATCCTCGGCAAGCTCATCCCGGCCGGTACGGGTCTGCCCCGCTACCGCAACATCCGGGTCGAGCCGACCGAGGAGGCCAAGGCCGCGATGTACTCGGCCGTCGGCTACGACGACTACGACCTGTCGCCGTTCGGCGCGGGCTCCGGTCAGGCCGTCCCGCTGGACGACTACGACTACGGTCCGTACACCGGCTGAGCGATCGGCTGATCCGCAGGGCGGTCACCCCACACGGGGTGGCCGCCCTGCGGCGTTCCACCTAGGGGATCCCCCAGGGGACGGAGGTGGGCGAACCCCACTCCAGAGGGAGGCGGGCGGGGGTACGGGGGCGGGAGACTCGGGGGGAGCGAACGGACTGAGGGGGAGCGGTGAAGCGGATCACGGGGGCGTTGCTGGTGGCCGGGGTGCTGGTGGCCGGGGCGGTGGGCTGCGACCGGTGGGACGAGAACCACAAGACGGTGTCGTACGAGGTGCCCGGGCAGGTCACCGAGCTGGTGCTGGACGGGAAGGTCGGCGGCATCGAGGTGATCGCCTCGGACGGACCGGTGCGGGTGATCGAGAAGCAGGGCTGGCGCGACCAGGAGCCGAACGCCACCCACACCCTGGAGGGCGGGGTGCTGAAGCTGGCGTACTCCTGCTCGGACTGCGGGATCGGCTACCAGGTGCGGGTGCCCGCGGGCACGAAGCTGCGGCTGACCGAGGACACCGGTGGGATCAAGCTGGTCGACATGGCCGGGGAGATCGACGCCCGGGCCGACACCGGCGGGATCCAGGCGACCGGGCTGCGGGCGCAGCAGGTGAAGCTGACCGTGCAGACGGGTGGGATCCAGGCGCGGTTCGCCGTCGCCCCGGCCTCCGCCGAACTGCGCACCGACACCGGCGGGGTGGACCTGGCGGTGCCCGGCGGCGCCGACTACCAGGTGGACGCGCACGCCGAAAGCGGTGGCAGCGACTCGTCGGTCCCCTCACAGGCCGGGGCGACGCACAAGCTGGTGGCGCGGGCCGGCAGCGGCGGGGTGCGGGTGCACACCGGCTGATCGGGTGATCAACTGTCAGTGCCGGGGCCTAGATTGGTGGGTGTCGGCAGGTGGCGAGGCCCCTCCCGGTATCCCGAAACCCGTTGCCCGAAAGGGGAGTCGGCCATGTCTGCCACCGTTTCCGCGGAGCCGCAGGTGACCTACCTGGAGCTGTCCGAGGACCAGGGGAGCGCGCACAAGTTCTACGAAGTGCGGCTCGCCGGAGCCGAGTTGACGATCCGCTACGGCCGGATCGGCGACGAGGGGCAGGCCAAGACCACCTCGTACCCGAGCGCCGAGAAGGCGGCGGCCGCGGCCGCCAAGAAGGTCGGCGAGAAGGTCCGCAAGGGCTACGCGCCGGCCGTCCTGGGGGTGCGCCAGCGCCGGGCGGTGACCCGCCGTCAGATCACCTCGTCGCGCTCCACCGCCCGCCAGGCACCGATGCTGTGGCGCTTCCGCTCCGGCTCGCCCGCGTTCGGGGTGTTCGTCGGCGAGGAGCACGCGTGGGTCGGAAACGAGAACGGCGACGTATACACCCTCACCCACACCGGCGAGGTCACCGGCCGCTTCGGCCTGCCCGACGGCGTCAAGTGCATCGTCGCCGACGACTGGTGGATCTACGCCGGCTGCGACGACGGCAAGGTGTACGACCTGGGCGGCAAGGTGCCGCGGGTGGCGTACGAGATCGCCCAGGACGTCGACATCTACTGGCTGGACATCCACGACGGCGTGCTCGGCGTCGCCGACGAGCGCGGCGGGCTGACCACGGTCGACCACGAGGACGAGTTCCAGTGGCGGCGCAACGCCGAGGGCCGGGCCGGCTGGATGGTGCGCTGCGACGCCGAGGCGGTCTACCACGGCCACTCCGCGGGCGTGGCCCGGTACGCGAAGCGCGGCGGCGAGCAGCAGTGGCACACCCGGACCAAGGGGCAGGTGCTGTTCGGCTGGCAGGAGCCCACCGAGGTGTTCGCCGGCACCTCGCAGGGCTGGGTGCACCGGCTGCGGAAGTCCGACGGGTCCGAGGTCGCCGCCTACAAGTGCGACGCCGCGGTGTTCTCCTGCGCGGCCTCGCCCGACGGCGAGTTCGTCTTCGCCGGCGACAACCACTCCTCGGTGTACTGCTTCGCCGCCGACGGCACCCGGCTGTGGAAGCTCGGCACCGGCTGCGGCTCCGCGTACAGCATGCAGTACCGCGACGGGCGGCTGTACGTGGTCACCACCGACGGTTCGCTGGCCTGCCTGGACGCCTCGCCGGACGCGGTGCAGGCCGCCGAGCAGGGCTCGCTGCCGGCCACCGCCGAGGTGCAGGGCGGTGGCATCGAGCGGGTGGTGCCGAGCGCCGAGCTGGAGACGGTCAGCGTCGCGGCGGTCGCCTCCGGTGGCGGCGTCGAGGTCGAGTGCGTGGCCGAGGCGGGCCGGCTGCGGGTCCGGGTGGTCTCGCCCGGCTTCGACCCGAGCTGGCGGGTGCAGTTCCCCAAGGAGGTCCGGGTCGCCGGTGCGCGCTACCTGGTCGCCGAGGTGCGGGAGTCCGGTTCCGGCGGCTTCTACCGGGCGCGTGGGGAGATCAAGCGGCTGCTGTGACGGTCCGTCACCGCGCGGAGGGCGCTCCCGGACGGGGGCGCCCTCCGGCGCGTTGCGGGACGACCGGCGACGGATGGGAGGATGCCCGGATGGGTGACGGGGGAGCGGCTCTGCTGGGCTGGTGGCGGGCCCGGCCGTGGCTGGTCGACGGGCTGCTGGTGGCGCTGTCCGCCGGGGTGTCGCTGTGGGCGGTGGCCAACGACGAGCCGTCCTGGCCGTGGTGGGCCTACGCGCTGGCGCTGGCGAGCGCGGTGCCGCTGTGGTGGCGGCGCCGCCGGCCGTGGGCGGTGATGGCGGCCGCCGGGGCGCCGACCATGGCGCTGTCGGTGCTGGCGCACTCGGCGATGCCGCAGGTCCAGGTCTGCATGGTGGTCGCGATCCACACGCTCGCCGACCGCGGCAAGGACTGGCAGCGCTGGACGCTGCTCACCCTGCTGGTGGTCGGCAACGTGGTCGGCACCCGCTCGCCCAACGGCATGCTGTTCAGCCTGGTCGTCTCGGTCGGCAGCTTCGTCTTCGGCAGCCTGGTCCGCGAGTTGCGCCGGCTCGCCACCGCCGAGGCCGACCGGGCCCACCAGGTCGGCCTGCGGGCCGCCAGCGACGCGGCCCGGGCCGTCGCCGAGGAGCGGGCCCGGATCGCCCGCGAGATGCACGACATCCTCGCCCACGCCGTCTCCCTGATGGTGATTCAGGCCGAGGCCGGCCCGCTGGTGGTCCGCTCCGACCCCGACCGGGCGATCCGCGCGTTCGACGCGATCGCCGACTCCGGCCGCGACGCGATGGTCCAACTGCGGCGGGTGCTGGGCGTGTTGAAGGAGGCCGGGGCAGCGCCCGCGCTGGTGCCGCAGCCGCGGCTGGCCGAACTCGGCGAGGTGCTGGAACGGGTCCGCGGCTCCGGGGTGGAGGTGGACGCGGCCGTCGAGGAGGCCGGGCCGGCCGAGGTCCAGGCCGCCGCCTACCGGATCGTCCAGGAGGCGCTCACCAACGTGGTCAAGCACGCCCGGGCCCGGCGGGTGACCGTCCGGGTCGGGGTGCGCGGCGGCGACGTGCTGGCGGTCTCGGTCACCGACGACGGACGCGGCTCCGGTGCGACCGGTGGCGGTGGCGGTGGCGGTGACGGCTGGTCGGGCGGGCGCGGGCTGGTGTCGATCCGGGAGCGGGCCGCCGCATGCGGGGGCACCGCCCGGATCGGTCCGGGGGCGGACGGCTCCGGGTTCGTGGTGGCGGCCGAGCTGCCGCTCAAGGCGTGAGGGAGAGGGACGGGTTGACGATTCGGGTGGTCATCGCGGATGACCAGGAACTGGTGCGGGCCGGCTTCGGCATGATCCTGGACGCCCAGCCGGACATCACGGTGGTCGCCGAGGCCGCCGACGGGGCCGAGGCGGTCTCCGCCGTGCGCGAGCACGGGCCGGACGTGCTGCTGCTGGACGTCCGGATGCCCGTGATGGACGGGCTGGAGGCGGCGCGGCGGGTGTGCGCGGAGTTCCCCGACTGCAAGGTGATCATGCTGACCACCTTCGACGTCGACGACTACGTGTTCGACGCGCTGTACGCGGGCGCGAGCGGCTTCCTGCTGAAGGACGTGCGACGCGACGACCTGGCGCACGCGGTGCGGGTCGTCGCGTCCGGTGACGCGCTGCTGGCGCCGTCGGTGACCCGGCGGGTGATCGGCGAGGCCACCGCGCGACGCGGCGCGGCCGGCGCGGTCGGCTCCGGGCGCCCGCCCGCCCGACTGCTGGAGCGGCTCACGGTACGGGAGTTGGAGACCCTGCGGCTGGTCGCCCGGGGCATGTCGAACGCGGAGATCGCGGCCGAGCTGGTGGTGAGCGAGCACACGGTGAAGACGCACGTGAGCAACGTGCTGGCGAAGCTGGCCCTGCGGGACCGGGTGCACGCGGTGGTCTTCGCCTACGAGGCCGGGGCGGTGGTAGCGGGCGGGGAGTGAGCGCGGCGACTCCCTAGTGGACGTCCCCTACCCCTCGCGGGGGAGGCCGCCGTTTCGCCGGTGCGGGGGAGGTGCACGGGAGGCGGTGGCGGCAGGGTTGGGGGTGTCGGAGATGGCACTCGGGTAGGGGAGTCGGGCGATGGTGACGGGGCGTCGGGCGTTGGGGTGGTCCGCGGGGCTGCTGGCGGTGTACGGACTGGTACGGCTGGTACCGGGGTCGCGCGGGATCGGGGCCGGGTGGATGGTCGGGCACCTGGCACTGTTCGCGGCGCTCGCGCTGCTGGGCGTCGGACTGGGGGAGTTGGCGCGGCTCGGCGGCGGGCGCGGGGTGTGGGGCCGGATCTGGCGGGACCTCGGGTGGGCGGGCATCGCGGCCTCGCTGGTGCAGACCGGGATCGACCTGTACGTGGGCGCGGTGGCGAGGAACGTGGCGGACCGGTCGGAGCTGTTCGACAAGGTGCAGTCGGTGCCCGGGGTGATGCCGGTGGTGTACACGGTGGTGCCGATGCTGGTCTACGTCGGCCTGCTCGGACTGCTGGTGCGGGCGGTGCTCGCGGGCGCCGCGCCGTGGTGGAGCGCGGCGCTGGTGCTGGTGGGCACGGTGGTGATGGGGGCGTCGCTGGACTTCCTCGCGGTCGGGGCGGTGCTGTACGGGCTGGCCTTCCGGCCGGTGATAACCGGTGGTCACAAGGGGCCGCGGGCCGTACCGTCCGGAGCATGACTGAGAAGCGTCCGCTGGTGGCGGTGTTGACGGGGGCGGGGATCTCGACGGACTCGGGGATCCCCGACTACCGCGGGCCGCAAGGGCTCTGGCAGCGCGATCCGAGCGCGCAGGAACTCGTGACGATCGGGCCGTACCTGGAGAGCACCGAGGTGCGGCGCCGGTCCTGGCTGCTGCGGCGGGACGCCGGGGCGGGGTCCGCCGAGCCGAACCCGGGGCACCTGGCGCTGGTCGAGCTGGAGCGCTCCGGCGTGCCGATGCGGGTGCTGACGCAGAACGTGGACGGGCTGCACCAGAAGGCGGGCCTGCCGGCCCGGAAGGTGATCGAACTGCACGGCACCGCGGCCGAGGTGCAGTGCGTCGGCTGCGCGGCGGTGACGACGATGGCGGCGGCGCTGGAGCGGGTGGCGGCGGGGGAGGACGACCCGGGCTGCGCGCAGTGCGGCGAGGTGCTGCGACCGCGCACGGTGATGTTCGGCGAGCCGCTGGACGACCGGGTGGTGGAGCAGGCGGCCACCGTCGCGAGCGCCTGCCAGCTGTTCATCGCGGTGGGCACCAGCCTCCAGGTGACGCCCGCGGCGTTGCTGCCCGCCGAGGCGCTGGAGAACGGCGCGAAGCTGATCATCGTCAACGGCGAGCCCACCCACTACGACGGCGACGCCGCCGAGGTGATCCGGGAGCCGATCTCCGAGGCGCTGCCGAAGCTGGTGCGCCGGATCGTCGACGGCGACCTGTCCCGCGGCTGACCGTCGGACCCGCTCGTCGGGCTGTTTACCATGGCAGCCCGACGAGCAGGGAGAAGATCGATGGCGAGTGCGGCGTTCGACCCGTGGTCGGCCGAGTTCGTGGCCCACCCGTACCCGGCCTACGCGCAGCTGCGGGAGCAGGCGCCGGTGAGCCACTACGCGCCGAGCGACCAGTGGCTGATCGCCCGGTACGCGGACGTCAGCGCCCTGCTGAGGGACCGTCGACTCGGCCGGACCTACACCCACCGCTTCACCCACGAGGAGTTCGGACGGCCCGCGCCGGATCCGGCGCACGAGCCGTTCCACACCCTCAACGACCACGGGCTGCTGGACCTGGAGGCCCCGGACCACACCCGGATCCGGCGGCTGGTGTCCAAGGCGTTCACGCCGCGGATGGTGGAGTCGCTGCGCCCGGCGGTGGCCCGGCTGGCGGGCGAGCTGGTCGACGGACTGCTCGCGGACGGCGGCGGCGACCTGATCGCCGCGGTCGCGGAGCCGCTGCCGGTCGCGGTGATCGCCGAGATGCTGGGCGTGCCCGAGTCCGACCGGCACCAGCTGCGGCCCTGGTCGGCCGACATCACCGGGATGTTCGAGCTCAACCCGAGCCCCGAGACGGCCCGCCGCGCGGTCGCCGCCAGCGTCGAGTTCTCCGACTACCTGCGGGAGTTGATCCGCCGTCGGCGCGCCGAACCGGGCGGCGACCTGATCTCCGCGCTCGCGCAGGCCGCGGAGGACGGCGACCGGCTGAGCGAGCAGGAGATGGTCTCCACCTGCGTGCTGCTGCTGAACGCCGGCCACGAGGCGACCGTCAACACCACCGGCAACGGCTGGTGGGCGCTGTTTCGCAACCCCGGCGAACTGGCCCGCCTGCGCGCCGACGTGGACGGGCTGCTGCCCACCGCGATCGAGGAACTGATGCGCTACGACACCCCGCTGCAGATGTTCGAGCGCTGGGTGCTGGACGACATCGAGGTCGGCGGGGTGCGGATCCCGCGCGGCGCCGAGGTGGCGCTGCTGTTCGGCTCCGCCAACCGCGACCCGGAGCGGTTCGCCGACCCGGACCGGCTCGACCTGGGCCGCGCCGACAACCCGCACATCACCTTCGGCGCGGGAATCCACTTCTGTCTCGGCGCTCCGCTTGCCAGACTTGAGCTCACCGAGTCCTACGGCGCACTGCTCCGCAAGGCCCCCGGGCTGTCGCTGGTGCGCGAGCCCGAGTGGCAGCCCGGCTACGTGATCCGCGGGCTGAAGGAACTGCCGGTCGAGGTCCGGTAGGCCGAGGTCAAGGGGAGGACGCCGTGGGGCGGGCGACGGGCGCGATGCTGGGGTTGGCGATCGGCGACGCCATGGGCAAGCCGACCGAGTTCCTGACGTACGACGAGATCCGGCTGCTCAGCCCGGACTGGCGGCGGCTGCCGCTGCCGAAGCGGGCGAAGGTCACCGACGACACCCAGATGACGCTCGCCGTGGCACGCGCCCTGCGGGCGGCCCTGGCGGACGGTCCGCTGGTCCCGCTGCGCCTCGAACTGCCGCTGCGCGACGAGTTCGTGGACTGGTGGCGCTCCCCGGACAACGACCGCGCGCCCGGCATGACGTGCCTGCGGTCCTGCTTCCGGCTCTCCACCGATCGGGCCTGGCAGGACGCCAGCGACCTCGGCTCCAAGGGCTGCGGCGCCAACATGCGGGTCGCCCCGGTGGGCCTGGTCCGGGAGTTGAGCGACCGCCAGGTCGCCGGTGCGGCGCAGCTGCAGTCCGGCCTCACCCACGGCCACCCCACCGCGCTGGCCGCCAGCGAGCTCACCGCGTTCACGGTGCGCTGGCTGGCGCAGGGCGCCGACCCGGCCGGCCTGCCCGCCCGGCTGCGCGCGCACGCCCTCGAACAGCGGCTCAGCTACGACGAGTTCTGGCTCGGCGAGCTCGCCGAGAAGGCCCAGGACCACTCGCGCGAGGCGTTCATCGCCCGCGGCTGGGACGACTGCCTGCTCGCCCTGGACCGGCTCGACGCGGCGCTCGCCGCCGGCGAGGTGGACGCCGATCCCTGCGAGCGCACCGGCGCCGGCTGGGTGGCCGAGGAGGCGTTCGCCACCGCGCTGCTCTGCTTCCTGCTGCTGCCGGACGACCCGGTGGCGGCGGTCCGCCGGGCCGCCGCCTCCTCCGGCGACTCCGACTCGCTGGCCTGCCTGGCCGGCGCGTTCGCGGGCACCGCGCACGGCGAGCAGGCGTGGCCGCAGGAGTGGGTGGAGCGGATCGAGTACCGCGAGGAGCTGCTGGCCTTCGGCAAGCTCTGGGACTGACGCCGGGCTCCGGGGCCGGTGCCGCCCCGGTCCGACGCCCCGTCAGTTCCCGGCCAGCGCTGACCGGACGTCGGCGGCGTGCGGGCCGTCCCACCAGGGCACCGCGCGGGCCAGCAGCGGGCGGCTGCCGGACGGCAGCACCAGCACCCGGCCGGCCGGCAGCGCGGCCAGCTCGGCCACGTCCAGCAGCGGTAGCTGCACCTCGTTGCGGGTGACGGTGCGGGCGGCGGCGCCCGGCTGCGCGAGGTGGCCGACCTGGAAGCGGGCCGCGGTGTGCGACCCGGTCAGTTCGGAGAGCATCCGCAGGAAGGCGGGCTCGGCGACGCCGCCGCCGTAGACCCGCACCGTCGCCGCCGACCAGAGCTTGCGCATCCCGGTCTCACCCCAGGCCTCCGCGCCCTGGGACCAGGACTGCAGCAGCGTCAGCAGGCAGATCCCGCGCGAGCCGTAGTAGGCGTACAGGTCCGGCAGGCGCCGCCAGCGGCAGACGGCGGCCGCGTCGTCCAGGACGCCGACCAGCGGGGTGGCCAGCCGGCCGAGCCGCTGGTCGGCGGCCCGGCGCTCGGCGGTCTCCAGCGCGGTCACGGTCAGCGCGGCGGTCAGCGGGCCGGCCGGGTCGGCGCCCTGCCGGGAGAGCGCGTACAGGGTGCCGCCGGCGTCGAGGAGTTCGCCGAGGTCCAGCCGGGGGCGGCCGCCGCCCGGGGTGATCCAGGCGGCCGCCCGCGGGTCGGTCAGGCAGGCGGTCTGCGCCAGCGCGGCGGCGTGGACGGCCAGCCGGTGCGCGTCCGGGGCCTGGGTCCCGGCGGCCAGGCTCTCCGCGGCCCGGTCCTCGCCCGCCTCGCACAGGATCCGCAGCGCGGCGTCGTCCTTCGGCCGGGACAGCCAGGTGCGCACCCGGGTGACCGGGGCGCCGGAGAGCGCGGCGGCCAGCAGCAGACAGGCAGTCAACTCCTCGGCCGCCGGGTCGGGGAGCTCGTCGGAGCGGGCCCCGCCGGGCCGGGCGCCGTCCGCGAACACCCCGGCCAGGGTGCGGGCGGCGGCCAGGTCACCCACCGTGTCCAGCGGGTTCCACCACCACTCGGCCCGCTCGCCGGTCAGCTGCTGCGGGTCGAACACCCGGACCGGGCCGCGGCGTTCGCGCAGCGCGCGGGTGGCGAGCAGCAGCTCGCGCCCGGTGGAGGTGGCCAGCACCGGGCCCGGCGCGTCGAGCACCGCCGGGATCGCCCGGGCGGTGGTCTTGCCGGCCCGCGGACCCCACACGTCGAGCTGCTGGTCCTCGTAACTTCCGTACAGCGGTCGGCCGGTGGCCAGTTCGTCGGCGATCCGCGGGCCGGGCACGGCGCCCTCCGGCAGGACGGTGCCGTGCCGCTCGGCGACCGTGCGGGCCCGCTCGGCGGACAGCCGGTCGGCGGCCGCGACGGGCACCATCAGCCGGGCCACCGTCTCCAGCGGCGCCGGGCCGGAGCGGCGGGCCTGCGCCCGGGCCACCGCCGCGGCCAGCACCGTGCCCAGCTCCAGCGTCGCGTGCTCGCCCTCCGGGTCGCCCAGCAGCGCGGGCAGCACCGGCAGGCCGTCCCAGCGGCCGGCCGGCTCGGCGGCCAGCACGTCGGCCGGCGCGTCGGCGGCGGCGACCAGCAGGTCCGCCGCGGACTGCACGCTGTCCAGCAGGTCCCAGACCGCGCTCTCGACCGCGGCGTCGTCCTCCCGGGCCATCGCGTCCCGCAGTCGGCGCACTCGTTCCAGCATGACGATTCCCCCGAATCACCCTTGTACGACGCCTGGTTGAGGCATCGTCACCGGGTGGGATGCCCCCGCCCGGCCGCCGGTTCCAGTATCCCGCGCCGGTCAGACAGCGCCCAGGACGCCTGCCGCCGCCGCTGCCCGCAGCCACTGCGGGAACTCCGAGAGCAGCCGGTCGTACAGCACCTCGTCGGGCACCGCGCGCGGGTCGCGGCCGGCCGGGAAGAACCCGGCGTTGTCGACCGGCCGGCGGCGCGGCACGGGCAGTTCGTCCAGCCGGTGCAGGAACGCGAACTCCCGGTCGGCGGGGTCGCCGAACCCTACGAACTGCCAGAACATCGGCAGTTCCGCGGCGAGGCAGAGCATGTCCTGCGCCGCGGTCCGCGAGGTCGGACCGCCGTCGGTCTGGAACACCACCAGCGCGGGCGCGGTGTTCCCGGAGCGCAGGTAGTGCCCGATCACCGCCTTCATCGCCACGTGGTAGCTGGTCAGGCCCATCCTGCCCATCGCCTGGTGGGCCTGGTCGATCCGGCCCCGGTAGTCGTCCACCGAGAGCTCGGCCACCCCGTCCACGCCGGTGGAGAAGAACACCACCGGCACCGTGCCGTCGTCGTCCAGGTGCGCGGAGAGCGCCAGCACCTGCTCGGCGAAGTGCTGCACCGCGCCCGAGCGGTAGAACGAGCGCATCGACCCGGAGCGGTCCAGCACCAGGTACACCGCGGCGCGCGTCCCGGTCAGGCCGGTCTTGTCCAGGCTGACCTTGGCCGACTTGTACAGGACGACCAGGCCGGGTGCGGTGCGCGCCAGCTTCTCCAGGCTCACGCTCACCGCGGCGCCCCCGGGTAGCGGTCGGCGACCTCGGCCGGCCGCCGCTCGGCGAAGACCGCCAGCAGGTCGTCGGCCACCCGCAGCACCGTCGCGCGGCCCTCCACCTCGGTGCACCAGTCGGCGGGCAGCCCGGCGGTGCCGTGGAGCGCGCCGACCAGGTTCCCGCAGACCGCACCGGTCGAGTCGCTGTCGCCGGAGTGGTTCACCGACAGCACCAGCGCCGCCCGGGCGTCCGCTCCGGCCAGCGCCGCGTACACCGCGATCGCCAGGCACTCCTCGGCGATCCAGCCGAGGCCGACCCGCTCCACCGTCTCGGCGGCGGGCGGCTCCTCGGCCGCGAGGCGCACCGCGCGGCGCAGCGCCTGCGCGGTCTCCGCGCCGCCCGGGTGCTGCTCGACCTGCGCGATGGTCTCCTCGACCGCCGCGGGCAGCTCCGCCCCGGCGGCGAGCCGCTCCACCAGCGCCGCGAACGCCCCGGCGGCCAGGTAGCCGGTCGGGTGTCCGTGCGTCAACTGGGCACACTGGGCGGCCAGTTCGAAGGCCTGCTCGGCGCCGAGGCCGATCAGCCCGAACGGCGCCGAGCGCATCACGGTGCCGCAGCCCTTGGACTGCGGGTTCACCCGGCCGTCCTGTCCGAACGGCACCAGGCCCCGGAACTCCGGGCTGCCGCCGATCCCGGACAGGCAGGCGCCGCCCGGCGCGCGCGAGGCGTACAGGAACGGCTGGGCCAGCAGCCAGCCGTCCGGCTGCCGCTCCGGGCCGGGCAGTCGCTGCGTCAGCAGCCAGCGCCGGTACGCCTGGTGGAGGTCGGACGGGCGGCCGCCGCGGATCAGGCCCTCCGCGGTGAACAGCGTCATCTGGGTGTCGTCGGTGACCTCACCGCCGCGGCCGCCCGCCGCCAGGCCGGTCAGGCCCGCCGGGCCGAACCGCGCCCGGATCTGATCCAGCTGCAGGAACTCCACCGGCCAGCCCAGGGCGTCGCCCAGCGCCCCGCCCAGCAGCGACCCGCGCACCCGCTCCGCGTACTCCAACTCCCGCCCCTCACCCTCGAGTCGATATGTCGTCAGCTCGATACGTGGCCCGCTCGAGCCGACGTCAGCGGGCGATCCGGCCCGCCGCGCCGTGCAGCGAGGCCCGGTCGGCGGCGGCCCGGCCCTCGTGCCAGCCCTCGCCGTCGCTCACCCGCACCCGCTGCGACACCAGCTTCGGGAACATCTTCCCCACCGCGTCGTCCACCGCCTCCGCCCGGGCCGCCAGCACCGGCAGCAGCCGCTCGTCCGGCAACGGCCGCTCGTCCGGCGCGAGTTGCACCTCGGCGCCGTCCTCGTCCAGAGGTCGCCCGGCGGCCGCGTCCTCGGTCGCCCGCTCGGTCGCCGCCGCCAGCCGCTCGCGGATCCGCGCAGCGTACGCGACCAGGAACGACTGCCGGAAGGCCTTGGTGCGCGGCGCCCCGTCCTTGTGCTTGCGGCTGCCCGCCCGGTGCATCGCCGCGGTCGCCTGCACCAGCAGCGAGGTGTACAGCAGCTCCACCGCGTCCAGGTCCGCGTCGAACCCGATCACCGTGCAGAAGCCGAACTCCTTCGCCCACACCACCCGGCACCGGTTCGCCGCCGCCACCGCGTCCAGCAGCATCGTCTTCGGGCCCTCGTACGGGTTGTCCACCCCGATCCGCACCGCCCCCGGCTCGTCCGCGGACGGACCGCCGACCGCCAGCAGCGCCTCGTCGATCGAGTGACGGGCCATCAGCTGCTGGGCCTTCGCGGTCAGCGCCTCCGCCTCCTCCGGGAAGCCGGTCGACTCCGCCTTCGCCAGCAGCGCCCGGATCCGGCCCAGCATCCGCGGCTCACCGCCGCGCGGCGCCCGCACCGACGTGGACGCCTGCTGCCCCGGGACCGGCCCCACCGGGGTGATCGGCGGCAGGTGGGCCCAGGTCCGCAGCAGCTCCAGGGCGGCCGTCGCCAGCGCGAACCGGTCCAGCCGGTGCCGCTCGGCGAACCGCTGCAGGAACTCGTCGTCCGACGGCCACCACGGCTCGGCCTCCAACTCCCGCAGCTGGTCCTGCCAGCGGCGGTCCAGCGCGGCCGCCGGATGGCGGCGGCCCTCCGCGGCGATCAGGTCCACCGCCAGCGCCAGGTGCGCCGGGTCCAGCTCCCGCCGGGCCACCCGCACCAGGTCCGCGGGCCGCCAGCCCGCCGTCCAGCACCGGCCGATCGAGCGCTCCGCCAGTCCCAGCAGCGCCCGGCTGACCAGCGGCCAGCGCTCCACCGACGCGGCCAGCACCGACGCCGCGCCGTCCACCACGTACTCCAGCCCGTCCGCGGGCGCCGCCACCACCTGCTGCACCGCGCCCGCCAGCAACTCGTCGACGGACTGCTCGCTGGTGGTCACGGGGTCCTGCTTCCTTCGGGGTGTCGGCCGCTGTCCATGATGCCGGAGGCCGCCCGCAAGGCCGTCAGCGCTCGACCACCCGGGCCAGGATCTCGGGGGAGCGGGTCAGCAGCCGCCCGGCGGCCAGCCGCATGCCCAGCAGCGCCAGCGCCGCGCCGTACAGCACGCCGACCGGGAGCACCGGCCAGGCGGCGCGGTGGTCCAGCAGCAGCCAGCCGAGCAGCGCGCCGACCGGCAGGCAGAGCACGGCGACGCCGATCATCGAGCCGAAGGCGTTCAGCATCACGACGCCGTTCTGGCCCGGCGCGGCGTTGCGCATCGGGTTGCCGTCGGCGGGCAGCGCGAACGGGGCGAGCACGCTGAGCAGGCAGCCCAGGCCCGCGCCGGCGCCGAGCGCCGCCATGGTCAGGCCGAGTGCGGGCGCCAGGTTCGCCCAGTCGCCGGTGACGGCGGCCAGCAGCGGGGCGAGCACCAGCACCAGCGGGACGGCGTAGCCGAGGATCGCGTAGACCCGGCCGGCGAGTTCGTCCCGGGCGTCCTGACGGGTGCTCAGCGCGGCGGCGACCATCCAGAACGCGGAGCCGTCCATGCCGAACAGGTTGGCGGTCTGCAGGCCCAGCATCAGCCCGCCGGCGCAGATCACGTACACCGAGCTCCAGCCCTGCACCACCGAGAGCACGGCGAAGACGCAGGTCATGCCGACGCCGGTGAAGATCGCGGCCTTGGCGCGCGGCTCCCGCCAGGCGTACCGCAGGTGCCGCTGCAGCACCGCGCCGACCCGGCCCTGCGGGAGCAGCCGCCAGGCCCGGGTGGAGCGTGCCGAGGAGGTGTCCACCAGCGTGGAGGCGTCGCCGCTGACCATCAGGTTTTGCAGGCTGCGCAGCCACCAGCGCAGCAGCAGCGCCAGCAGGCCGCCGGTGAGCGCCAGCTGCAGCGCCGCGAACGCGTAGTCGCCGTCCCCGGCGGAGCGCACCGCGTCCAGGCCGGAGACCGGCGGGATCCAGCGCAGCACGGCGGCGTACGGGTGCAGCGGCGAGAGGTCGAGGCCGCGGCCCGGGTCCTTGACGGCGCTCTGGAAGCCCAGGTTGCCGATCTGCACCAGCACCGCGAAGGCCAGCCCGCCGAAGATCGCGAAGTCCTTGCCGCGGCGCGAGGAGAGCAGCCGGGCGTTGCCGGCCGCCACCGAACGGGACAGCGCCAGCAGCGTGACCAGGGTGAGCGGCACCGCGACCACCGCCACCACGGCGGACGCCGGGCCCGCGCCGGCCGCGACCGCGGCGCCCGCGAGCAGCAGCAGGCCGATCGCCGGGCCCGGGCCGATCAGGCTGCCCAGCAGGGTGCCGCGCAGCAGCGCGGGCGGGCGCAGCGGCAGCATGGTGAGCCGGGTCGGGTCGGCGCTCTCGTCGCCCGCGAACAGGAACAGCGGCAGCGAGGCCCAGCAGAGGGTGAGCGCGGCGGTGAGCACCGCGGCGGCGTCGGCGGCGCCCGGGTGCCCGTGCAGCACCGCGAAGCCGGTGGCCACGCCGGCGGCCAGCAGCACCCCGAACACGGTGCCCAGCACGTACCCGACGGCCCGCCCGGGGCTGCGCCGCAGCCCGTTGCGCAGCAGCCGCACCTTCAGCGCGACCAGGGCCCGGACGACGGTCCGGTCGTCGGCGGTGACGGTGGAGCTCACCGGTTGCCCCCGCCCAGCCAGTCCAGCGCCTGCCCGTCGTCCTCGCGCACCCCGACCAGGCCGAGGAAGGCCTGGTGCAGCGAGGTGGCGCCGCGGACCTCGTCCAGCGGACCGGCGGCCACCACCTGCCCGGCGTTGATCACCGCCACCCAGTCGCACAGCGACTCGACCAGCTCCATCACGTGGCTGGAGAAGACCACGGTGGAGCCGGAGGCGGCGTAGCGGCTCAGCACGCCGCGGATGGTCTGCGCGGAGACCGGGTCGACGCCCTCGAAGGGCTCGTCGAGGAACAGCACGTCCGGGTTGTGCAGCAGCGCGGCGGCCAGGCCGATCTTCTTGCGCATGCCGGTGGAGTAGTCGGCGACCAGCTTGTCCGCGGCGCCGGTCAGGTCGAGCACGGCCAGCAGCTCCTCGGCGCGCCGGTCGGTCTCCGGGCCGGGCAGGCCGCGCAGCCGGCCGTTGTACTGCAGCAGCTCCCGGCCGCTGAGCCGCTCGAACATCCGCAGGCCCTCCGGCAGGATGCCGATCCGGGCCTTCACCGCGACCGGGTCCTGCCAGACGTCGGCGCCGTGCACCAGCACCGTCCCGTGGTCCGGCCGCAGCAGGCCGGTGACCATCGACAGCGTGGTGGTCTTGCCCGCGCCGTTCGGCCCGACCAGGCCGATGAACGACCCGGCCGGCAGGTCGAGGCTGAGTCCGGCGACCGCGGTCTGCGCGCCGAAGCGCTTCCACAGGTCGCGGATCGAGACGGCGGGCGGCGAGGTGGGCGCCTGCATGGCGGGGGATCTCCTTCTCGGACCGGGGCGGGGCGGATCAGTACGACCCTATGATCGCCGCCCCTCCTCTCCCATCCCCCGTTCGGCGGTACCCGTACCCCGCCGACCTGCCCGGCCGCGTCGGCAACTACCCGGGCCCGCCGTTCGTCCTGCATCCTGGGAGCACCCGCAGCGCGGGGAATCGGGAGGGAGGCCGTGATGGCCGGACAGTGGGGACCTCCGGCGCCGTACGGGCAGCAGCCCTGGCAGCCGGCGCCGACGCAGCAGTCCGCCATGCGGGCCGCGCACACCGACCGTGAGCGGACCGTCGACGTGCTGAAGGCCGCCTACGCGGAGGGCCGGCTCAGCGCCGCCGAGTACGAGCACCGGATGGGCGCCGCCCACCAGGCCGCCACCTACGGGCAGCTCGCCGCGCTGGTCGCCGACCTGCCGGCCGGCCCGATGGTCGCCCCGTTCGGCGCCGCCGTCCCGCTCGTGCCGCCGACCTTCCTGCCCAGCCCGCCGCGCCCGCGCAACGGCATGGCGCTGGCCGCCGCGGTCCTCGGCGGCCTGTGCATCCCCACCATGGGCACCACCGCGCTGCCCGCCGTGATCACCGGCCACATCGCCCGCGCCCAGATCCGCAGCACGCGCGAGGACGGCGACAACCTGGCGGTCCTCGGCCTGGTCCTCGGCTGGGTCTCGATCGCCGGCTGGGCGCTGCTGCTCGGCCTCACGGTGCTGGTCGGCGTCACCGGCGGGTGACCCGCCGGCGCCCGCCGGCACCCACGCTGAACTGGCCTTCCGCTCAGGGCTGTGCTAGCCGCAGCCGGTCTGGACCTGCCCAGTAGGATGCGTGGTCGCTGCCCCTGTGCGGCGCCGGACGACGACCAGCAAGAGGAAACCACCTGTGACTGTCAGTACCGAGGGGTCGGCGGGCGTGCTGCCCGGCCCCGAGAGCCGCGCCGCCGCGCGCGGGCGCGGACGGGCCGGGTGGGCCCGGCTGGCGGGGTCCGCGCCCGCCCTGCTGGCCATGGAGGCGGCGGTGGCGTTCCTCGCCGCGCTGATCCTCCCGTTCATGGCCCGGAGCTTCCAGCTCGACCCGCTGGACCGGATCGCCCAGGTCAGCGGCCTGGCCGCGATCCAGCTGCGGTTCGCGCTGCTCGGCCTGGTCTGCCTCGCCGCCGTGGTGATCGCCATGCGGCTGCGCCGTGGCCGGCACTTCGACCTGGTGGTGCGGTTCGCCAGCGCCGCCATAGCGGGCCTGGCCAGCGGCTTCGTCGCGGCCGGCGCCGTGATGGCGCTGCTCGGCACGCCGTGGCCGATGTTCGGCCTGAACGGCGACAGCGGCCGGATCGTCGAATGGGCGCAGGCCGTCGCGCACGGCCAGCCGTCCGGCTCCGCGGTCTACCCGCCCGGCCCGCTGTACACCCTCGGCTACTACGCGCAGTGGTTCCACGACGGCAACACCGCGTACGCCTTCAAGGACCTGCAGATCCTCGGCGCCGCCGCGTTCGGCCCGCTGACCTACCTCGCCTGGCGGATGCTGCTCAGCCCGCTGCGCGCCCTGGCCTTCGGCGTCGCCCCGGCGTTCACCCTGATCGACGCCTACAAGCCGTACAGCCAGACCGTGCTGGCGGTGCTGATCCCCACGCTGATCGCCCTGGTGGTGGCGCTGCGGCGGAGCGGGAACCAGCGCTGGCCCAAGCTGCTGGCGATCGGCGCCGGCTTCGGCGTGCTGCTCGCCCTGCTCTTCCTCACCTACTCCGGCTGGTTCCTGTGGAGCGCCGCCGGCGTGCTGGTCGCCGCGCTGCTGTACTTCCCCTGGCGCACCGCCCCGGGCAAGGGCGCCGCCTTCCTGGGCTCCACCGTGCTGGCCTTCCTGCTGCTGGCCGGCAGCTACCTGTCGGTGATGCTCACCGAGGGCCAGAGCACCAAGGACTCGAACTTCCGGTTCGACAACTTCACCGACCCCGCCTACTACCTGATGTGGCGCACCGACATGCCCGGCAAGGTCACCGACTGGCCGCCGCCCGGCGAGTACGGCGGCCTCGGCCTGTTCGCGGTGGTCACCTTCGTCTGCCTGGGCGTGGCCCTCTGGCTCGGCATCCGCCGCCCGCTGGTGGTCACCGTGGTGGCGATGTTCGTCAGCGCCTGGCTGATGCGGATGTACATCGCCTCGCACATGTACGAGACGCACACCGTCCAGCTGTACACCCGCACCGACAACCAACTGCTGTACTGCGGCATGATCCTCTGCGCGCTGGTCGCGCACGTGGTCACGCTGCGACTCGCCGAGCGGCAGCGCGCCACGGGGGACAACGGGCCCGCCGCACTGCTCGGCACCATCGGCCGGCCCGCCGCCGTGATAGGCGCGCTGTGCGGCCTGCTGCTCCTCCTGGGTACGGTCTCCTCCTCCATGTCGGACCGCTACCTGCCCGCCAACGACGGCACCTACCGGGTGCTGCCGTGGGTCTCGCACACCGTGCGCAAACTCGACGGCACCTGCCCGAAGTTCGCACCGAATCACCAGTGTTCCAAGGACGGGGACCAGACGTGGCTGACGTACATCCGATGAGCGCGCAGAGCCGGACGACGGCCCGCCTGAGCCGCCTCGCCGACCGGATGACCCGTTCCCCGCGCCGCCTGTGGCTGGTCTCCTTCGCGCTCTTCATGGCGCTGGCCGGCGCCTGGTCGGCCGCCACCCCGCTGGGCGCCTCCCCGGACGAGCACGCGCACTTCATCCGCGCCGCCGCGGTCGCCCGCGGCCAGTTCGGCGGCACCGAGGTGATGGTCAAGCACACCGTGGCCGGCGTCGACGGCTACTTCGCCGAGACCGGCGTCCAGCTGCCCGCGTGGTACCGCGACCTGTCCTCGGACTACCAGTGCTACGCCTGGGAGCCCCGCAACACCGCGAACTGCATGCCGAAGATCGGCTCCGGCGGCCCGACCGTGCAGGCCACCACCGCGGCCGGCCGCTACCACCCCGCCTACTACCTCTTCACCGGCCTGCCCACGCTGGTCACCAGCGGCCCGGCCGCGCTGTACCTGATGCGCCTGCTGTCCGCCGGGCTGTGCGCCGCGCTGCTGGCCAGCGCCATGGTCGGGGTCAACGAGTGGCGGCGCAGGGCGCCCGCGATGCTCGGCCTGCTGGTCGCGGCCACCCCGATGGCGCTGTTCATGGCCGGCATGGTCAACCCCAGCGGCGGCGAGATCGCGGCCGGCATCCTGGTGTGGACCGCGGCGCTGTCCATCCTGATGTCGCCCGACCCGCTGCTGCTCAACCGCCGACTGGCCAGACTCGGCCTGGGCGGCGTGGTGCTGATCAACATCCGCCCGCTGGGTCTGTTCTGGTTCGCCGGCGCGATCGCCTTCGCACTCCTGCTCCAGCAGCGCGGCGCGGTCCGCCAGGTGCTGCGCCGCAAGGCGCTGTGGCTCTGGGCGGCCCTGCTCGGCGCCTCCGCGGTCGGCGCGCTGGCCTGGGCCGCCGCGCACCCCGACAACTCGGTGATCGACATCCCGTACTGGTACAACCCCTGGTACGCCGCCAAGACGACCTTCGCGTACGGCATGGAACACATCGAGCAGATGATCGGCTTCTTCGGCTGGCTGGACACCAAGGCCCCGCCGATCACCTGGGTGGTGTGGATCGGCGCGACCGGCCTGCTGGCCATGCTGACGGTCACCCTGGGCAACCGCCGGCAGATCTTCGCGGTGATCGCGATGACCCTCGCCACGCTCTTCGTCCCGGCCGCCGCGCAGGCCGCCCAGTACCAGCTCGGCCCGGTCTGGCAGGGCCGCTACCTGCTGCCCTTCGCGGTCGGCCTGCCGCTGCTGTGCGGCTTCGTGCTGTCCGCCAAGGACGAGGAACGGCCGATGCTGCCCTGGCGCCGGCTGACCGGCATCACCGCGGTCTCGATGGCCGGGGTCAACGCACTGGCGTTCTACTGGACGCTGCGCCGCTACGCCCTGGGCACCGACGGCTCCTGGCTGATCCACCACGCCCGCTGGCTGCCGCCGCTGGGCTGGCTGCCGTGGCTGGCGATCTACACCGCGGCCGCGCTGTTGGTGCTGGTCCCGGCGTTCGCGACCAACCGCGCCCCGGGCGAGCGCCCGGAGCGGTTCTCGGGCTTCGGCACCGGTCGCCGGAGCTCGCGACTGGCCTCGGTGGACTGAGCCGAACGCCGCACACCCCGGGCGCGCCCCATTTGTTTTGACCGCCGCCCATGCGCTAGGTAGGCTCTGACCTTGTGCCTGGGGTGTGCCCGGGTCCTTGTGCGTGCCAGCAGACCGGCCGCCGCGGCGGAGTTTCCTCCCGTCCGGCCTGTGCCGTCGCCGCAGCTCAGCTCATGGGATTCCGTGATTCTTCCCCCGAAGAGGCCCAACACGCCCGACCGCGTGGGTCGGTGGTGGTGGGAGAACACCGCAGGTTAGTTTTACCAAGCCTTGGCACACAGAAAACGGAGAAACGGTGCCTACGATCCAGCAGCTGGTCCGAAAGGGCCGGCAGGACAAGGTCGAGAAGAACAAGACGCCCGCACTGAAGGGTTCGCCCCAGCGTCGCGGCGTCTGCACGCGTGTGTACACGACCACCCCGAAGAAGCCGAACTCGGCTCTCCGTAAGGTCGCCCGTGTGCGCCTCACCAGCGGGATCGAGGTCACCGCTTACATTCCGGGCGAGGGCCACAACCTGCAGGAGCACTCCATCGTGCTGGTTCGCGGTGGTCGTGTGAAGGACCTTCCTGGTGTCCGCTACAAGATCATCCGCGGTTCGCTCGACACCCAGGGTGTCAAGAACCGCAAGCAGGCTCGCAGCCGCTACGGCGCCAAGAAGGAGAAGTAAGAATGCCTCGTAAGGGCCCCGCCCCGAAGCGCCCGGTCATCATCGACCCGGTCTACGGCTCCCCGCTGGTGACCTCGCTGGTCAACAAGATCCTGCTGCACGGCAAGCGCTCCACCGCCGAGCGGATCGTCTACGGCGCCCTCGAGGGCGTCCGTGAGAAGACCGGTGCCGACCCGGTCGTCGCGCTCAAGCGCGCGCTGGAGAACGTCAAGCCGACCCTCGAGGTCAAGTCCCGCCGCGTCGGTGGCGCCACCTACCAGGTGCCGGTCGAGGTCCGTCCGGGCCGCGCCAACACCCTGGCGCTGCGCTGGCTGGTCGGTTACTCCCGCGCCCGTCGCGAGAAGACCATGACCGAGCGTCTGCTCAACGAGATCCTCGACGCCAGCAACGGCCTGGGCGCTTCCGTGAAGCGTCGCGAGGACACCCACAAGATGGCCGAGTCCAACAAGGCCTTCGCGCACTACCGCTGGTAGTCCGAACCCCGTCACTAGACAGAGAGAGAACGAGCCACCATGGCTGCAACCTCCCTTGACCTCGCCAAGGTCCGCAACATCGGGATCATGGCGCACATCGACGCGGGCAAGACCACCACCACCGAGCGGATCCTGTTCTACACCGGTGTCTCGTACAAGATCGGTGAGGTCCACGATGGCGCTGCCACCATGGACTGGATGGAGCAGGAGCAGGAGCGCGGCATCACCATCACGTCGGCCGCGACGACCTGTCACTGGACCCTCGACGACTCCGACCACACCATCAACATCATCGACACCCCGGGCCACGTCGACTTCACCGTCGAGGTGGAGCGTTCGCTGCGCGTGCTCGACGGTGGCGTGACGGTGTTCGACGGCGTCGCCGGTGTGGAGCCCCAGTCCGAGACCGTGTGGCGGCAGGCTGACCGCTACGGCGTCCCGCGCATCTGCTTCATCAACAAGCTGGACCGCACGGGCGCCGACTTCTACTTCTGCGTGCAGACCATCGTGGACCGCCTCGGCGCCACCCCGCTGGTCATGCAGCTGCCGATCGGCGCCGAGGGCGACTTCGCCGGTGTCGTCGACCTGGTGAAGATGAAGGCCCTGGTCTGGTCCGCCGACGCGCCCAAGGGCGAGATGTACGACACCGTCGACATCCCGGCCGACCTCGCCGAGAAGGCCGCGGAGTACCGCGAGGCCCTGCTCGACACCGTGTCGAACGTCAGCGACGAGGTGATGGAGCTCGCCCTCGAGGGCGAGGACATCCCCGAGGAGCTGCTGGTCGCCGCGATCCGCAAGGGCACGCTGAACTCGGACTTCACCCCGATCTTCTGCGGCTCGGCGTTCAAGAACAAGGGCGTCCAGCCCCTGCTCGACGCGGTTGTGAAGTACCTGCCGTCGCCGCTCGACATCGAGGGCATCGAGGGCACCAAGCCGAACAACCCCGACGAGAAGATCGTCCGTCAGGCCTCGGACGACGAGCCGCTCGCCGCGCTCGCGTTCAAGATCATGTCTGACCCGCACCTGGGCAAGCTCACCTTCGTCCGCGTGTACTCCGGCCGCCTGGAGTCCGGCACCTCGGTGCTGAACTCCGTCAAGGGCAAGAAGGAGCGCATCGGCAAGATCTACCGCATGCACGCGAACAAGCGTGAGGAGATCGACTCGGTGGGCGCCGGCGACATCATCGCCGTCATGGGCCTCAAGCAGACCACCACCGGTGAGACGCTGTCCGACGAGAAGCAGCCGGTCATCCTGGAGTCCATGGACTTCCCGGCCCCGGTCATCCGCGTCGCGATCGAGCCCAAGTCGAAGGGCGACCAGGAGAAGCTGGGCGTCGCGATCCAGCGTCTGGCCGAGGAGGACCCGTCCTTCCAGGTCAACACCGACGAGGAGACCGGCCAGACCATCATCGCGGGTATGGGCGAGCTGCACCTCGAGGTGCTGGTCGACCGTATGCGCCGTGAGTTCAAGGTCGAGGCCAACGTCGGCAAGCCGCAGGTCGCGTACCGCGAGACGATCCGCAAGGCCGTCGAGCGCATCGACTACACGCACAAGAAGCAGACCGGTGGTTCCGGCCAGTTCGCGAAGATCCAGATCGCGATCGAGCCGCTGGAGTCCGGCGAGGGCTACGAGTTCGTCAACAAGGTCACCGGTGGCCGCGTGCCGAAGGAGTACATCCCCTCGGTCGACGCCGGTTGCCAGGAGGCCATGGAGTTCGGCGTGCTCGCCGGCTACCCGCTCCAGGGCGTCCGCGTGAGCCTGCTCGACGGTGCGTCGCACGACGTCGACTCGTCCGAGCTCGCGTTCAAGATCGCCGGTTCCATGGCGTTCAAGGAAGGTGCCAAGAAGGCGTCGCCGGCTCTGCTCGAGCCGATGATGGCCGTCGAGGTCACCACCCCCGAGGACTACATGGGCGACGTGATCGGCGACATCAACTCCCGCCGTGGCCAGATCCGGGCCATGGAGGAGCGTCACGGTGCTCGCGTCGTCAAGGCGCTTGTGCCGCTCTCCGAGATGTTCGGCTACGTCGGTGACCTGCGCAGCAAGACCTCTGGTCGCGCAAGCTACTCGATGCAGTTCGACTCGTACGCCGAGGTTCCGCGGAACGTGGCGGACGACATCATCGCCAAGGCCAAGGGCGAGTGACCTCCCGGTAATCGGGACGAATCGCAACCTTTAGGCTTGAAGGAGGGCACCCGGGCGCAATCCGTCCGGGTTCCGCCCGGGAGCCCTCCGGCACCCCACCCCGCGGGACGGCATGGGGCGCGACCAGCGCCCCGTTCCCAACCCGATCCAGACCAACTGACGTCGTACGGCGTACAGAACTGTCCCCAGGAGGACTGCAGTGGCGAAGGCGAAGTTCGAGCGGACGAAGCCCCACGTCAACATCGGCACCATCGGTCACATCGACCACGGCAAGACCACGCTGACCGCGGCCATCACCAAGGTGCTGCACGACGCGTACCCGGAGATCAACCCCTTCACGCCGTTCGACCAGATCGACAAGGCGCCGGAGGAGCGGCAGCGCGGTATCACCATCTCGATCGCGCACGTCGAGTACCAGACCGAGGCGCGTCACTACGCCCACGTCGACTGCCCGGGTCACGCCGACTACATCAAGAACATGATCACCGGTGCGGCCCAGATGGACGGCGCGATCCTCGTCGTCGCCGCCACCGACGGCCCGATGCCGCAGACCAAGGAGCACGTGCTCCTGGCCCGCCAGGTCGGCGTCCCCTACATCGTCGTCGCCCTGAACAAGGCCGACATGGTGGACGACGAGGAGATCCTGGAGCTCGTCGAGCTCGAGGTCCGTGAGCTCCTCTCCGAGTACGAGTTCCCGGGCGACGACCTGCCGGTCGTCCGCGTCTCCGCGCTGAAGGCGCTGGAGGGCGACAAGGAGTGGGGCGAGAAGCTCCTCGGCCTGATGGCCGCGGTCGACGAGGCCATCCCGACCCCGGCTCGCCTCACCGACCAGCCGTTCCTGATGCCGATCGAGGACGTCTTCACGATCACCGGTCGTGGCACCGTCGTCACCGGTCGTATCGAGCGTGGCATCCTCAAGGTCAACGAGACCGTCGACATCATCGGCATCAAGACCACCAAGACCACCACCACGGTCACCGGTATCGAGATGTTCCGCAAGCTGCTCGACGAGGGCCAGGCCGGTGAGAACGTCGGTCTGCTGCTCCGCGGCATCAAGCGCGAGGACGTCGAGCGCGGCCAGGTCATCATCAAGCCGGGTTCGGTCACGCCGCACACCGACTTCGAGGCCCAGGCCTACATCCTGTCGAAGGACGAGGGTGGCCGCCACACCCCGTTCTTCAACAACTACCGCCCGCAGTTCTACTTCCGTACCACTGACGTGACCGGCGTCGTGACCCTCCCCGAGGGCACCGAGATGGTCATGCCGGGCGACAACACCGCCATGACGGTCGCGCTGATCCAGCCGGTCGCCATGGAGGAGGGCCTGAAGTTCGCCATCCGTGAGGGTGGCCGCACCGTCGGCGCCGGCCAGGTCACCAAGATCGTGAAGTAATTTCACATCTTCTGACCATCGGTCATTCGGAGGGCCCGGCCCCGTCCCGCAAGGGAGGGGGCCGGGCCCTCCGGCGTTACCCGGTATGCTCCTGCGGTGCCTGCGTCTGCTGTTGTGGAAAATGTAAAGGCCCGGCGCCGCCTACCCGGGCGGAAGACCGCCGCCGGCCGCGACCTCTCCCCGGTCGCCCTGGCCGCCGGGCTCGCCGGGGCCTGGCTGGTCCCGTTGCTCACCCACCTGGCAGGCGTCGACCTGCTGCTGCTGCCGCTCCTGGTGCTGGCGGTGGCGAGCGTGCTGCGGATCGGCGGCGGGCTGGTCGACCGGCTGGTTGCGGCCGGACTGGTGACGGCCGGATCGGTGATGGTCTTCGGCCTGCTGTTCTCGGTCTGGCCCTGGGGCCTCGCCCCGGTGCCCACCGTCGGCACCATGCTGACCGCGGTCGTGCTCACCGCCTGGCTGGCCGACCGCCGCCCCGAACTGCCCTGGCGGCGGCTGCGCGGAACCGACCTGGTGATCGCCGGCGTCGGCGCGGTCGTCCTGTACTACCTGCACGGCACCATCCGCGGCCGCTCGGCCGCCGACCGGCTGCCGTACTTCCTGGTCTCCGAGGACCGGATGGGGCACTTCTCGTACTTCGAGGGCATCCGCGAACTCGGCGGCTACGCCTTCCTGCACCAGGACGCCGCCCGGACGTACATGATGACGCCCGCCGAGGGCGTCTACCCGCAGGGCTCGCACTTCCTGCTCGCCTGGATCGACGCGCTGGTCCGCGGCGGCAACGACGCCGGGCCGGTGCTCGGCGAGATGAACCGGTACTTCCTGTACGTGCTGGCCGCCAACGCCCTGCTGTGCGCGGTCGTGGTGTGGGCAGCCCGCTGGGTCGGCGGACCACGCCTGCGCGGCTGGCGGGCGGCCGCGGTGGTCGCCGTGGTCGGCGCGCTGATGCTCTCCGGACTGACCGTCAAACTCTCGCTGCGCGGCTTCGATTCGGAGCTGATCGGCCTGCTCTTCCTGGCCGCCGCGATGGCGCTGCTGATGCGGCCCGCGATGGGCGCCGCCGAGTTCGCCGCCGTCTCGGTCGCCGCGCTGGTCACCGTCACCTACACGTACAACCTGTACGGCGCCTTCGTCGGCCTCGCCCTGGTGGTGGTCTGCTGGGTCTACCGGCGCCGCTTCGCCGGCCGCCGGCGGGCGCTGCTCGCGGTGCTGCTCGGCGGGCTCGCGGTCGCCGCGATCCCCAGCGTGGTCTCGGTGCTCGGCGAACTCGACGTCGCCAAGACCTCCAACCTGCCCGGCCCGATGGCCTCCGCGGACCGCCCGCTGCTGGTCGGCGGCGCCTTCCTGGTGCTGCTCGCCCTGCTGGTCCCCGGCAACCGCCGCACCGGCGTGGCCCGCACCCTGCTGCTGACCCTGCTCGGCAGCGGAAGCGTCCTGCTGGTCTTCGGCCTCTGGCAGAAGGCCACCATCGGCTACTACTCGTACTACTTCGAGAAGCTCGCCATGGCGGTCCTGATCACCGCCGTGATCGCCTTCGGCACCACCGGCTGGCTGCTCCAGCCCCTGGTCCGCCGCCGCCGCGACCACCTGCTGCTCTCGGTCCTGGCCACCGGCGCCGCCTTCAGCCTGATCGCCGGCATCCAGTGGGGCTTCCCCTCCGCCGAGGGCATCCCGGAGAAGAAGAACAGCCCCACCGCCTTCGAGACCGGCGACCTGGTCGCCTTCGCGAAGGGCTCGAGCAAGGTCGACGACTCGCAGACCAGCCAGGTGCTCGCCCGGCGCGACATGAAGCGGATCGACCAGAGCCGCCCGGTGATCGCGCTGTACAGCACCTACTCGTTCCAGAACCTGCGGCAGACCTTCCTGGCCCAGCTGCTGTCGAAGCAGGCCGGGGACATGGTCCCGCTGTACGAGATCTACAACGTCAAGATGGGCGGCAGCCCGGCGCCCGGCGAGATCGACTACCAGAAGTCGCTCACCAGCCTGCGCAAGGCGATCTCCGGCCTCTCCGAGCCGCCCACCGTACTGGTCGGCGACTGGACCCTGACGAACCGCCTCAAGCACGACCTGGGCCCGTCCGGCGTGACCGTCCTGTACGCGCCGGTCGACGGCACGCCCTGACCGGTCCGCACCGGGAGTGAGACGGCCGGGCGGCCCCCCTCGCGGGGAGGCCGCCCGGCCGCTGTCGTCCCGTCAGTCCGACGGGCCGTCAGGCCTGGTTCAGGGTGCGGTAGAAGTCCTGGCAGGCCTGGTAGTCCGGGAGCAGGCCGGACTCGCGGGCCTCGGCGAAGGACGGGGCGGCGGCGTCGCGGGCGGAGAGCTGCGGGTCGTCGGCCGGCCACTCGATGCCCAGGTCGGGGTCGAGCGGGTGGACGGAGTGCTCGGCGGTCGGGTTGAAGGTCTCCGAGCACAGGTACGACAGGGTGGCGTCGTCGGTCAGCGCGCAGAAGCCGTGGCCCATGCCCTCGGGGATGTACACCCCGCGGCGGTCGGTGTCGTCCAGCCGGACGCCCTCCCAGCGGCCGAAGGTGGGGGAGCCCACCCGCAGGTCGACGATCACGTCGAGCACCGCGCCGCGCACGCAGGTGACGTACTTCGCCTGGCTCGGCGGCACGTCGGCGAAGTGGATGCCGCGCACCACGCCGCGGGCGGAGACCGACAGGTTGGCCTGCGCCAGCTTCAGCGGGTGGCCGACCACCTCGGCGAGCCGGTCGAAGCGGTACCACTCGGTGAACAGGCCGCGCGGGTCGCCGTGCAGCTGCGGGGTGACCTCGAAGACACCCTCGATGGAGAGCTCGCGGAACTTCACTTCGCGTCCTCCTCTTCCAGCAGGCGCACCAGGTACTGGCCGTAGCCGCTCTTCAGCAGCGGCTCGGCGAGCGCGCGCAGCTGCTCGCCGTCGATCAGCCCGGCGCGCCAGCACGCCTCCTCGATGCAGCCGATCTTGAAGCCCTGGCGCTCCTCGATGACCCGGACGAACTCCGAGGCCTGCACCATCGACACGTGGGTGCCGGTGTCGAGCCACGCGGTGCCGCGGTCCAGGATCGTCACCTGAAGTTCACCCGCGTTCAGGTAGGCCTCGTTCACCGCGGTGATCTCCAGCTCGCCGCGGGCGCTGGGCTTCAGGCCGCGGGCGATCTCCACCACCTGGTTGTCGTAGAAGTACAGGCCGGGCACCGCGTAGCGGGACTTCGGCTTCTCGGGCTTCTCCTCGATGGAGATGGCCCGGCCGGCCTCGTCGAACTCGACCACGCCGTACGCGGTCGGGTCGGCCACCGGGTAGGCGAAGACCCGGCCGCCCTGGGCGCCGGTGTGCTCGGCGAGCCGGGTGCCCAGGCCGCTGCCGTGGAAGATGTTGTCGCCGAGGATCAGCGCCACGGACTCGTCGCCGATGAAGTCCGCGCCCAGCAGGAAGGCCTGGGCGATGCCCTCGGGGCGCTCCTGGACGGCGTACTCCAGCCGCAGGCCGAACTGCGAGCCGTCGCCGAGCAGCCGCTCGAACTGGGCCCGGTCCTCGGGCGTCGTGATGATGAGGATCTCGCTGATACCGGCCATCACCAGAGTGGACAGCGGGTAGTAGATCATCGGCTTGTCGAAGACGGGGAGCAGCTGCTTCGAGACTGCCCGGGTCAGCGGCCACAACCGGGATCCGGTACCGCCGGCCAAAAGGATTCCACGCATGGCAGCACCCTATTCGACGCAGGTGTCCGCCCGGTCGGCCCGGGGCCGGGGTACCCCGGCGCGGGCGATAGACTCGCGACACTATGCGCATCCTTGTGACCGGCGGCGCCGGCTTCATCGGTTCTGAGTTCGTCCGCCAGCAGCTGGGAGCGGACGCCACTGCCCAGATCACGGTCTTCGACAAGCTCACCTACTCGGGTGTCGAGGAGAACCTCGCTCCGGTGGCCCACCTCCCGGGCTACCGCTTCGTGCAGGGCGACATCTGCGACGTCGAGGCGGTCGACCAGGTGATGGCCGGCCACGACGTGGTCGTCCACTTCGCCGCCGAGTCGCACGTCGACCGTTCGATCGCGGGCGCGGGCCCGTTCGTGATGACCAACGTGGTCGGCACCCAGGTGCTCCTGGACGCCGCCCGCAAGCACGGCGTCGGCCGCTTCGTGCACATCTCCACGGACGAGGTGTACGGCTCGATCAGCGAGGGCTCCTGGACCGAGGAGTGGCCGCTGGAGCCGAACTCCCCGTACTCCTCCTCCAAGGCGGCCTCCGACCTGCTGGCGCTGGCCTACCACCGCACCCACGGCATGGACGTGGTGGTGACCCGCTGCTCCAACAACTACGGGCACTACCAGTTCCCGGAGAAGGTCATCCCGCTGTTCACGACCAACCTGATCGACGGCAAGAAGGTCCCGCTGTACGGCAACGGCGGCAACATCCGCGACTGGCTGCACGTCTCGGACCACTGCCGCGGCATCGACCTGGCGATGCGCGGCGGCCGCGCCGGGCAGGTCTACAACATCGGCGGCGGCACCGAGGTCACCAACAAGGAGCTCACCGGCCTGCTGCTGGACGCGGCCGGCGCGAGCTGGGACATGGTCGAGTACGTCGAGGACCGCAAGGGCCACGACCTGCGCTACTCGATCGACATCTCCAAGATCAGCAGCGAGCTCGGCTACCAGCCGCAGGTCAAGTTCGAGGACGGCCTGGCCGCCACCATCGCCTGGTACCGCGAGAACCGCGCCTGGTGGGAGCCGCTGAAGGCGAAGGCGGCGCTGCAGAAGTGACCGCGAACACCGCGGGCGCCACCCGCTGGCTGGTCACCGGCGCCGCCGGGATGCTCGGGCAGGACGTGCTGTCCCGCCTCGCCCAGCTCCCGGGCGCCGAGGCCACCGCGCTCGGCCGCGCCGACCTCGACATCACCGACCCGGCCGCCGTGCTCGCCGCGGTCGAGGGCCACCAGGTGGTCGTCAACTGCGCCGCCTGGACCAACGTCGACGGCGCGGAGACCGCCGAGGCCGACGCCACCGCCGTCAACGGCGCCGGCGTCCGCAACCTCGCCGCGGCCTGTGCCAAGGTCGGCGCGGTGCTGCTGCACGTCTCCACCGACTACGTGCTGCCCGGCGACGCCACGCAGCCGTACCCGGAGGACGCCGCCACCGCCCCGGTCAACGCCTACGGCCGCTCCAAGCTGGTCGGCGAGCAGGCCGTGGCCGAACTGCTGCCGGAGCACGGCTACGTGGTCCGCACCGCGTGGCTGTACGGCGAACACGGGAAGAACTTCGTCGCCACCATGCTGCGGCTGGCCGCCCAGCGTGACACCCTCGACGTGGTCGACGACCAGCAGGGCCAGCCCACCTGGTCGTACGCGCTGGCCGGGCGACTGGTCGAGCTCGGCACCGCCGCGCTGGCCGGCACCGCCCCCGCGGGCGTCTACCACGGCACCGCGAGCGGCCGCACCACCTGGTGCGGACTGGCCCGGGAGACCTACCGGCTGGCCGGCCTGGACCCCGAGCGGATCCGCCCGACCACCTCGGCGGCCTTCCCCAGTCCCGCCGTCCGACCCGCTTTCAGTGTGCTCGGCCACGACCGCTGGGCCGCGGCCGGCCTCGCCCCGCTGCCCGACTGGCGCGAGCAGCTGGCAGCCGCGCTGGCCACCCCGGTCTTCGCCGAGCTCGCCGCCGCCGGGAGAAACCGATGAGAGGCGTGTTCGCCAAGCTCGCAACGGCGCTGCCGCCGGGGACCGTCGCGGTCGCCGGCGGCACCGTCGTGCTCGGCGCCGCGTCCTACGTGCACCTCGGCGTGGCCGGGCACAGCCTGTCCACCGACGCGATGGCCAACGTCTCGGTGCTCTGGACGATCGTGATGTCGGTCGGCATCGGCGTGTTCTTCCCGATCGAGCAGGAGCTCACCCGGATCGTCGCCGCCCGCGCGGTCGACGGCCACGGCGCCACCCCGGTGCTGCGCCGGGCCGGCGCGCTGACCGCGGCGATCCTCGGCGCCACCCTGCTGGCGCTCGGCCTGGCGGCCGACCCGCTGGCCGACGCGCTGTTCCACGGCGACCGCTCGCTGGTCGCCGCGCTCGGCGGGGCGTTCACCGGAATGGCCCTGTGCTACCTGACCCGCGGCATCCTGGCCGGCCTCGGCCGGTTCGGCGCCTACGGCACCCAGCTCGCCGTCGACGGCGGCCTGCGGATCGTGCTGGCGGCCGGATGCATGGTGGCCGGGCTGCACTCGGCGCTGGCGTTCAGCCTGGTGCTGGCGGTCGCCCCGGTGGTCGCCGTGCTGGTCACCCTGCCGCCGCTGGTGCGCGGGCTGCGGCCCGGCGGGGTGATCGGCTGGCGGGAGCTGTCCGGCGGCCTCGGCCTGCTGATCTGCTCCACCCTGCTGTCGCAGGTGGTGGTCAACGCCGCGGTGATGAGCACCAAGCTGCTCGCGCCCACCGACAGCGTGCTGATCGCCGCGCTGCTGAACGCGCTGGTGCTGGCCCGGGTGCCGTTGTTCGTCTTCGGCTCGCTGCAGGCCTCGCTGCTCAACGGGCTGTCCGCGGCCTTCGCGGCCGGCGACCGGGCGGCGTTCTCCGCGATGCTGCGCAAGATCGGCCTGGTGGTGGGGGCGCTCGGCGTGGCCGGCGGCATCCCCGCCACGATGCTCGGCCCGTGGCTGATCCAGGTGCTGTTCGGCGCCAAGCCGGTCCTCGGGCACCTGGACTTCTTCCTGCTCTCGCTCGGCACCGTCGCCTACATGTTCGCGATGGTGCTCGGCCAGGCGCTGATGGTCTTCCACCGGCACCACCTGCAACTGCTGTGCTGGGCGGTGGGAACGGCCGTCCTGGTCGGGGTCACCTTCGTGCCCGGCGACGTCGCGACCCGGGTGATCCTGGCGTACGCGCTTGGCTCGCTCGCCACCGTGCTCGGTATGCTGACCGCGCTCAGGCTGAGCTTCCGCGACCGCGCCGCAGCGCCGTCGGCCGAAGCCGACCGCGCCGGAACCGGTCCCGTGCGCGCCTCCGTCTCCGGGGAGTAGAGCGTGCCGATCCTCGACAAGATACCGACCACCGCGCCACCCCCGGCGCGGCCGTCCCACGTTGGAGCCTCTGTGTCCCTATACGACGATGTCTGGCTGGTGATCCCGGCCTACAACGAGGGCCAGGTGATCGCCGACGTGGTGGAGGAGGCCCGCAAGACCTTCCCGAACATCGTCGTGGTGGACGACGGCAGCGCCGACGACACCGCGAAGCACGTCGGCGAGACCGGTGCCCACCTGGTCCGCCACCCGGTGAACCTGGGCCAGGGCGCGGCGCTGCAGACCGGGTTGAAGTACGCCCTGGAGCAGCCCGGCGCCGAGTTCTTCGCCACCTTCGACGCCGACGGCCAGCACCAGACGGCCGACGTCGAGAAGATGGTCGAGCTGCTGCGCACCGGCACCGCCGACGTGGTGCTCGGCTCGCGCTTCATCGAGCAGAACGGCCAGGTGCCGTGGATCAAGCGGGTCGTGCTGCGCACCGCCGCCGCGGTCAGCCCGACCGCGCGCAAGCTCAAGCTGACCGACGCCCACAACGGGCTGCGGGTGCTCAACCGTGAGGCGGCCGGGCGCATCCGGATCACCATGAACGGCATGGCGCACGCCTCCGAGATCGTCAGTTTCCTGGCCGGCTCCGACCTGCGGGTCGCCGAGCTGCCGGTCGACATCCTGTACACCGAATACTCGCGCGCCAAGGGTCAGTCCCTGATCAACGGCGTCAACATCCTCTTCGACATCTCCTTGCGGGAGCGTGGCCGCCGATGAAGTTCTTCTGGATCCAGCTGGTCCTCATCCTGGGCTCGGTCTCGCTGGCACTGATGTTCATCCGGCGCTGGGACCGCGCCAACACCCGCGCCTGGAAGCGCATCGCGTTCTCGGTCTTCGTGATCGCGAACATCTACGCGGTGCTCCGCCCGGGCGACGTCACCTGGCTGGCCCACCAGCTCGGTGTCGGCCGCGGCACCGACCTGGTGCTGTACGTGATGGTGCTGGGCGTCGGCTTCCTGACCCTGAACACCTTCCTGCGCTTCCGCTCGATCGAGAAGAAGCTCACCGACCTGGCCCGCACCGTCGCGATCAACGAGGGCGTGCGCAGCAACGAGGAGCGGCTCAGCACCGACGAGCCCAAGCCCTCCTCCACGCTGAAGGTCTGACCCGGTGGCCGGCTTCGACTTCATGCTCCCGTACTACGGGGACGTGCGACTGATGCAGGACGCCGTGCGCAGCGTCCTGGCCCAGACCGACGGTGACTTCCGCCTCGTGGTGATCGACGACGGCCGCGAGCCGGAGGTCCCCGGCTGGTTCGCCTCGCTCGGCGACGAGCGGGTGCACTACCTGCGCAACGAGCAGAACCTCGGCATCACCAAGAACTTCCAGAAGTGCGTGCGGCTCTCCGAGGCCGAGCACGTGGTCATCATGGGCTGCGACGACCTGCTGCACCCGACCTACCTGGAGACCGTGCGCGCGGTGCTCAAGGAGCACCCGGGCGCGGGCATGGTGCAGCCGGGCGTCGAGGTGATCGACGGCGACGGCAACGTCACCTCCGGCCTGGTCGACCAGACCAAGCGCCGGCTGTACGCGCCCAAGGTGGAGGGGCGCCGGCTGATGGGCGGCGAGGAGCTGGCGGCCAGCGTGCTGCGCGGCAACTGGCTGTACTTCCCGTCCATCTGCTGGCGCGGCGAGGCGCTGCGGCAGGTCAACTTCCGCGACGACTACTCGGTGATCCAGGACCTGGCGCTGGTGGTCGACCTGCTGGAGCTGGGCGAGCAGATGGTGATCGACGGCGGCGCCCCGGTCTTCCAGTACCGCCGGCACGCGGTCAGCGAGTCCTCGGTGCAGGCCTTCTCCGGCTCCCGGTTCACCGAGGCCGAGAAGTACTTCACCGCGGTCGCCGAGCGGATGGACGCCCGCGGCTGGCCCAAGGCCGCCCGCGCGGCCCGGTTCCACAGCGCGTCGCGGCTGCACGCGCTGACCATGCTGCCGGGCGCGCTGCGCCACGGCCGAGCGGACGGCGCCAAGGTGATGGCCCGGCACGCACTGACCGGCGGATCGCGGCAGAGCGGCTGACCATGCCGACGGACAGTCAGGGGGAACGGCGGGTGGACACCATAACCGGCACCGCGGCACGGACCGCGGCGGCGGACGGGCCGGCGCAGCGCGAGCCGTCCGGCGGCGCCGAGCGGCCCGGCAGGCGCGGCCTGTGGGCGTTCGCCCTGCTGGCCGGGTACCTCGCCCAGGCGGCCTTCCGCTGGGTGCTGTCGCGCGGCCACACCTTCCCGGTGATCCACGCGGACGAGGCCTCGTACCTGGCGATCGCCCGGGTGCTGGCCGGCCATCCGACCACCGAGATGCCGGTCGGCGTGGTCATCCCCGGCGGCTACCCGCTGCTGCTGGTCCCGGCCTACCGGCTGGGCCACGACGCGGAGAGCATCTTCCGGCTGGTGATGGCGACCAACGCGCTGGTCAGCGCGCTGGTCTTCCCGCTGGCCTACCTGGCGCTGCGCCGGCTCGCGCTGTCCCGCCCGGCGGCGCTGCTGATCGGCACGGCCGCCGCGGCGCTCGGGCCGGTGGTCTTCTACGCCGAGTACGCGATGTCCGAGACGGTCTTCACGGTCATCCTGCTGGCCTGGGCGATCACCATGCACGGCTGGCTGTCCGCGGGCACGGTGCGCCGCCGCTCCTGGTACGCGGCCGGCACCGGCGCGCTGGCGGCGTACGCGATGGCCACCCACGACCGCGGCGGCGTGGTGGTGGCGCTGACCTGCCTGGTGCTGGTGGCGGCGCTGGTGCGGCGCTGGGCGCCCAGGCGGGCCTCCTGGACCGGGCTGGCGGTGCTGGCGGTCGGCGGCGTGCTGGACAAGCTGTTCGCGATCTGGGTGCAGGCCCAGTTCAAGGACAGCCCGGCCAGCTCGGTCGGCACCCAGGTGGTGAAGAACCTGATCGACACCCACCTGCTGCTGCGCACGCTGAAGCGGGTGGTCGGCCAGTGGTGGTACTTCACCACCAGCTCGTACGGCCTGGCCGCGGTGGCCGTGGTGCTGTGCCTGGTGGCGGTGTTCAGCCGCCGCTTCGCGGTCGCCGACCGGGTGGTCTCGTTCTGCCTGCTCGCCCTGGTGGCCGGGGTGGCGCTGGCCTCCTCGGCGGGCCTGGGCAACGACGCGCGCGTCGACAACTGGGTGTACGCCCGCTACCTGGCCCCGCTGGTGCCGGTCTTCTTCGTGATCGGGGCGGCCGCGCTGGTCCGGCTGACCCGCCGTCAGGTGCTGTGGCTGTGGGCCGGCGGCTCGCTGTTCATGGTGGCCACCGGCGGCGTGGTGGTGCGGCTGGTCGGCCCGGCGCTGCACAAGGTCGACATCATCCCGTGGACCATGCCGGACGCGCTGTTCCTGGCCCACAACTGGACCGAGCTGCACCTCTGGCGCACCACCGCGGGCGCCCTGCTGGTGCTGGCCGGCTGCGTGCTGGTGCGGCTGCTGGCCGGCCGCCGCTCCGGCTGGCTGCTGGGCGTGCTGCTGACCGGCTTCGCGGTGCTGGCCACCTCGGTGATGAGCACCCACATCACCAACCGCTACTACACCGGCTACAAGAAGGCGATCGCGGTCGGCTTCGCCCAGGACGCCGAACTCCGGCCCGGCGACAACCTGGTGATGGAGTGGGACGTCGACTGGGGCCTGCGGATGGCCCAGAGCTACCTGGTCTACCCGGGCCGGGTCTGGACGGTCAGCCTGCGCTACGGCACCCCGCCGCCGGCCGCGGCGAACGTCGCCGTGGTCCCGCTGCCGAAGGACGCCCCGGACGCCGACCCGGCCACCAGCTGGCCGAAGGCCCCGTCCGGCTGGCACGTCGTCAAGGTCAACAAGCACCCCGACCGCGAGTACGGCGGCGGCTACGTGATCTGGCGCCGCTGAGCCCCGTCGAACGTCTGACCAGCTCACCCGCTCGGGTGGATCCGATCATGGTCGGATCCACCCGATTGGCGTCTCGGCCGCGTTCTGTGGCAGGATGTCCGGGTTGCTCGGTTGAGTGCCGATGCTGCGCGCCTCCCGCCGGGAGGACCGGAAGCGAGTCCCATGTACTCGTCGTTCCCGTGAATGGCCGTTCATGTGCCCACGTGCTGTATGTGGGTGCAGTGGTGTGTAAGCGACACCGCGGCAGCTGCGGGGCGAAAGTACGGGAATCTTCCGGGAAGCGTGTGCGGGGCCTCGATCCGGCTCACCTCCCCCAGCAATTCGAGACCGACGAGATTCTTCGCCGGTTTTTTGCAAGCGCGAGTGCGACACGCCCGAGCGCGGGGGTCGGAGGAGGAGTCGTGCGGCAACTCACGAACGAAGGACTACAAGGTAGCCATGGCGGGACAGAAGATCCGCATCCGGCTCAAGGCCTACGACCACGAGGTCATCGACTCCTCGGCGAAGAAGATCGTCGAGACGGTGATCCGTACTGGTGCGCAGGTCGCGGGCCCGGTGCCGCTGCCCACTGAGAAGAACGTGTACTGCGTCATCCGCTCGCCGCACAAGTACAAGGACTCGCGCGAGCACTTCGAGATGCGCACTCACAAGCGTCTGATCGACATCCTCGACCCCACGCCGAAGACGGTTGACTCGCTGATGCGTCTCGACCTGCCGGCCGGTGTCGACATCGAGATCAAGCTCTGAGAGGCGCACCGAAGATGGCTAAGCAGATTAAGGGCATCCTGGGCGAGAAGCTCGGCATGACCCAGGTCTGGGACGAGAACAACCGGGTCGTCCCGGTGACCGTCGTCAAGGCTGGGCCCAATGTCGTGACCCAGGTCCACACCGCCGACAGCCCGGCCGGCTACGACGCCGTGCAGATCGGCTTCGGCGAGATCGACCCCCGCAAGGTGAACAAGCCCCTCCAGGGCCACTTCGCCAAGGCCGGTGTCACCCCCCGCCGCCACCTGGTCGAGCTCCGTACCTCGGACGCGTCCGAGTACACCCTGGGCCAGGAGATCACCGCCGAGCTGTTCGAGGCGGGTGTCAAGGTCGACGTGACCGGCACCTCCAAGGGCAAGGGCTTCGCCGGTGTCATGAAGCGTCACAACTTCAAGGGCCTCGGCGCCGGTCACGGCACCCAGCGCAAGCACCGTTCCCCCGGTTCCATCGGTGGCTGCGCCACCCCGGGCCGTGTGTTCAAGGGCATGCGTATGGCGGGTCGGATGGGTCACGAGCGCGTGACCACCCAGAACCTGACCGTGCACGCGGTCGACGCGGAGAAGGGTCTGCTGCTCATCAAGGGCGCGATCCCGGGTCCGAACGGCGGCCTCGTCCTCGTCCGCACCGCGGCGAAGGGGCTGTGAAGGATATGAGCACCATTGACATTCTGTCGCCGGCCGGCGACAAGGCCGGCAGCCTCGAGCTGCCCGCCGAGATCTTCGACGCCAAGGTCAGCGTTCCGCTGATGCACCAGGTCGTCGTGGCGCAGCTCGCTGCGGCCCGTCAGGGCACTCACAAGGTCAAGCGTCGTGGCGAGGTCCGTGGTGGCGGCAAGAAGCCGTACCGCCAGAAGGGCACCGGTCGTGCCCGTCAGGGCTCGACCCGCGCGCCGCAGTTCGCCGGTGGTGGCGTCGTGCACGGTCCCGTGCCGCGTGACTACTCGCAGCGGACCCCGAAGAAGATGATCGCCGCCGCGCTCCGCGGTGCGCTCACGGACCGGGCCCGCCACAACCGCATCCACGTCGTCACCGGCGTGGTTGCCACCGAGGCGCCGTCGACCAAGGCCGCGAAGAGCCTGCTCGGCAAGATCTCCGAGCGCAAGAACCTCCTCCTGGTGGTCGAGCGCGAGGACGAGCTGGGCATCCTGTCCGCCCGCAACCTGGCGAACGTGCACATCCTGGACGCCGGCCAGCTGAACACCTACGACGTGCTCGTCTCCGACGATGTGGTCTTCACCCAGGCCGCCTTCGAGCGTTTCGTGGCCGGTCCGGCCGCGTCCGCCAAGGCCGTTGCTGCTGAGGGCGAGCTCGAAGGGACTGCCGCCTGATGAGCGAGATCACCTCCAAGACGTTCACGGACCCCCGTGACGTCCTGATCAAGCCGGTCATCTCCGAGAAGAGCTACTCGCTCCTCGACGAGAACAAGTACACGTTCGTCGTGGCTCCCGGTGCCAACAAGACCCAGATCAAGCAGGCCGTCGAGGCGGTCTTCTCGGTCAAGGTCGAGGCCGTGAACACGCTGAACCGCCAGGGCAAGCGCAAGCGCTCCCGCACCGGTTTCGGCAAGCGCAAGGACACCAAGCGCGCGATCGTGACGCTGGCCGAGGGCAACCGCATCGACATCTTCGGTGGTCCGGTCGCCTGACCCTAGGGTCAGGGACTGCGATCGTCGTCAAGGACGAGGACAGAAATGGGTATCCGCAAGTACAAGCCGACTACGCCGGGCCGCCGTGGCTCCAGCGTGGCCGACTTCGTCGAAATCACGCGGTCCACGCCGGAGAAGTCGCTGGTTCGCCCGCTGCACAGCAAGGGCGGCCGTAACAACGCCGGTCGTGTCACTGCTCGCCACCAGGGTGGCGGTCACAAGCGCGCCTACCGTCTGATCGACTTCCGTCGTCACGACAAGGACGGCGTGCCGGCCAAGGTCGCGCACATCGAGTACGACCCGAACCGCACTGCGCGCATCGCGCTCCTGCACTACGCGGACGGCGAGAAGCGCTACATCATCGCCCCCCGCGGCGTGGCGCAGGGTGACCGGATCGAGAACGGCCCCGGGGCCGACATCAAGCCGGGCAACAACCTGCCGCTGCGCAACATCCCGGTCGGTACCACCATCCACGCGGTGGAGCTCCGTCCCGGCGGTGGCGCCAAGATGGCCCGCTCCGCGGGTGCCGGCATCCAGCTGCTCGCCCGTGAGGGTCGCATGGCGCACCTGCGCATGCCCTCCGGCGAGATCCGCCTGGTGGACGCGCGCTGCCGCGCGACCGTCGGCGAGGTCGGCAACGCCGAGCAGTCGAACATCAACTGGGGCAAGGCCGGCCGTATGCGCTGGAAGGGCGTCCGCCCGACCGTGCGTGGTGTGGCCATGAACCCGATCGACCACCCGCACGGTGGTGGTGAGGGTAAGACCTCCGGTGGTCGCCACCCGGTCTCGCCGTGGGGCAAGCCCGAGGGCCGCACCCGTCGCCCGAACAAGGCGTCGGACAAGCTCATCGTGCGCCGCCGCAAGACCAACAAGAAGCGCTAGGAGCAGGTCAGATGCCGCGCAGTCTCAAGAAGGGCCCCTTCATCGACGGCCACCTTCAGAAGAAGGTGGACGTGCAGAACGAGGCGGGCACGCAGAACGTCATCAAGACCTGGTCCCGTCGTTCCGTGATCTCCCCGGCCATGCTCGGCCACACGATCGCGGTACACGATGGCCGCAAGCACGTCCCGGTGTTCGTCACCGAGTCGATGGTCGGCCACAAGCTCGGCGAGTTCGCTCCCACGCGCACCTTCAAGGGGCACGTGAAGGAAGACCGCAAGTCGAAGCGCCGCTAATCGCTTCCGAGCTTTAAGCGCCAGTAAGACTCAGTGACTTAACTCCTTAAGGGGACAACCATGGAAGCCAGGGCTCAGGCGCGGTACATCCGCGTGACGCCCATGAAGGCCCGCCGCGTGGTGGACCTCATCCGCGGCCTGCCGGCTGCGGAGGCCCAGGCGGTCCTGCGTTTCGCTCCGCAGGCCGCCACCGTGCCGGTCGGCAAGGTGCTCAACAGCGCCATTGCCAACGCCGCGCACAACTACAACCACTCCAACGTGGACGACCTCTACATCTCCGAGGCGTACGTTGACGAGGGCCCGACCCTGAAGCGGTTCCGTCCGCGTGCCCAGGGCCGTGCCTACCGGATCCGCAAGCGGACCAGCCACATCACCGTGGTCGTCAGCAGCAAGGAAGGGACCCGGTAATGGGCCAGAAGGTTAACCCGCACGGGTTCCGCCTCGGCATCAGCACGGACTTCAAGTCCCGCTGGTACGCCGACAAGCTGTACAAGGACTACGTCAAGGAAGACGTCGCCATCCGGCGTCTCATGACGAAGGGCATGGAGCGCGCCGGCATCTCGAAGGTGGAGATCGAGCGCACCCGTGACCGCGTCCGCGTGGACATCCACACCGCCCGTCCGGGCATCGTGATCGGCCGCCGCGGCGCGGAGGCCGACAAGATCCGGGGCAACCTGGAGAAGCTGACCGGCAAGCAGGTCCAGCTGAACATCCTCGAGGTCAAGAACCCCGAGCTGGACGCCCAGCTCGTGGCTCAGGGCGTCGCGGAGCAGCTGTCCTCCCGCGTCTCCTTCCGTCGCGCCATGCGTAAGAGCATGCAGTCGACCATGAAGGCCGGCGCCAAGGGCATCAAGGTCCAGTGCTCCGGTCGTCTCGGCGGCGCCGAGATGAGCCGTTCGGAGTTCTACCGCGAAGGCCGTGTGCCGCTGCACACCCTGCGCGCGAACGTCGACTACGGCTTCTTCGAGGCCAAGACCACCTTCGGCCGCATCGGCGTGAAGGTCTGGATCTACAAGGGCGACGTCAAGAACATCGCCGAGGTCCGCGCTGAGAACGCCGCTGCCCGCTCGGGCAACCGCCCGGCCCGTCCCGAGGGTGGTCGTCCCGCCCGCGGTGGCGAGCGCCGTGGTGGCGAGCGTGGTGGCCGCGGCCGTCGTCCCGCCGCTGCCGAGGCCACTGCGGCCCCGGTGACCGAGGCGCCGGCTGCCGAGAACACCGGAACGGAGGCCTGACCCCATGCTGATCCCTCGCCGGGTCAAGCACCGCAAGCAGCACCACCCGAAGCGCCGTGGCGCTTCCAAGGGTGGCACCGAGCTGGCGTTCGGCCAGTTCGGCATCCAGGCCGTCACCCCGGCCTACGTGACGAACCGTCAGATCGAGTCCGCTCGTATCGCGATCACCCGTCACATCCGCCGTGGCGGCAAGGTCTGGATCAACATCTACCCGGACCGCCCGCTCACCAAGAAGCCGGCCGAGACCCGCATGGGTTCCGGTAAGGGTTCGCCGGAGTGGTGGATCGCGAACGTGCACCCGGGCCGGGTCATGTTCGAGCTGTCGTACCCGAACGAGAAGATTGCCCGCGAGGCGCTCACGCGTGCCGCGCACAAGCTTCCGATGAAGTGCCGGATCGTTCGGCGCGAGGACGGTGAAAGCTGATGTCGGCCGCTACCAAGGCTGCGGAGCTTCGCGAGCTGGACAACGAGGCCCTCGTTGCGAAGCTGCGTGAGGCCAAGGAGGAGCTGTTCAACCTCCGCTTCCAGGCGGCGACCGGGCAGCTCGACAACCACGGCCGGCTTCGGCTGGTCCGTAAGGACATCGCGCGGATCTACACCCTGATGCGCGAGCGCGAGCTGGGCATCGAGACGGTGGAGAACGCCTGATGACTGAGAACACCAACGAGACGCGCGGTTTCCGCAAGACCCGTGAGGGTCTCGTCGTCAGCGACAAGATGGACAAGACCGTCGTCGTCGCCGTCGAGGACCGCGTCAAGCACGCGCTGTACGGCAAGGTCATCCGCCGTACCAACAAGCTGAAGGCGCACGACGAGCAGAACGCGTGCGGTGTCGGCGACCGTGTCCTCCTGATGGAGACCCGGCCGCTGTCCGCGACGAAGCGCTGGCGCGTCGTCGAGATCCTCGAGAAGGCCAAGTAACAAGGTTGTTCGCGGTACGGCCGTATGTGCACCAGACCCCCAGGGGTGCGGGTGTGAGCAGCGGCCGGCCCGTCAACACTTGTTGACGATCAGGAGAAAGCTGTGATCCAGCAGGAGTCGCGACTGCGCGTCGCCGACAACACGGGTGCCAAGGAGATTCTCTGCATCCGCGTTCTCGGTGGCTCCGGTCGCCGCTACGCCGGTATCGGGGACGTCATCGTCGCCACCGTCAAGGACGCGATCCCCGGCGGTTCGGTGAAGAAGGGTGACGTCGTCAAGTGCGTCATCGTTCGCACCGTCAAGGAGCGCCGCCGTCCGGACGGTTCGTACATCCGCTTCGACGAGAACGCCGCTGTGGTTCTCAAGAACACCGATGGCGACCCCCGCGGTACCCGCATCTTCGGCCCGGTGGGCCGCGAGCTGCGTGACAAGAAGTTCATGAAGATCATCTCGCTGGCGCCGGAGGTGCTCTAACCCATGGCGAACAGCATGAAGATCAAGAAGGGTGACCTGGTCCAGGTCATCACCGGCAAGGACAAGGGCAAGCAGGGCAAGGTCATCCAGGCCATCCCCGCTGAGAACAAGGTCCTGGTCGAGGGTGTCAACCGGGTCAAGAAGCACACCAAGCCGGGCCCCGGCACGCAGGGTGGCATCGTGACCGTCGAGGCCCCGGTGCACGTCTCCAACGTCCAGCTGGTCGTGGAGAAGGACGGCAAGAAGGTCGTTACCCGCGTCGGCTACCGCTTTGACGACCAGGGCAACAAGATCCGCGTTGCCAAGCGGACCGGTGAGGACATCTGATGTCTGAGACGACTGTTGAGAAGGTGACCCCCCGTCTCAAGGAGCGTTACAACTCCGAGATCAAGGGTCAGCTGCACGAGCAGTTCTCGTACGAGAACGTCATGCTGATCCCCGGCCTGGTCAAGGTCGTGGTCAACATGGGTGTCGGCGAGGCCGCCCGTGACAGCAAGCTGATCGAAGGCGCCATCAAGGACCTGACCGCGATCACCGGTCAGAAGCCGGCCGTGACCAAGGCCCGCAAGTCCATCGCGCAGTTCAAGCTGCGCGAGGGTCAGCCGATCGGCGCCCACGTCACCCTCCGTGGTGACCGCATGTGGGAGTTCGTGGACCGTCTGGTGTCGCTGGCTCTGCCGCGTATCCGTGACTTCCGCGGCCTCTCGCCCAAGCAGTTCGACGGCCGTGGCAACTACACCTTCGGTCTGACCGAGCAGGTCATGTTCCACGAGATCGACCAGGACAAGGTCGACCGTCAGCGCGGTATGGACATCACCGTCGTGACCACCGCTCAGACCGACGATGAGGGCCGGGCGCTCCTGCGCGCTCTGGGCTTCCCGTTCAAGGAGGCGTGAGCCATGGCGAAGAAGGCCCTGATCGCTAAGTCCGAGCGCAAGCCGAAGTTCGGCGTCCGGGCTTACACCCGGTGCCAGCGCTGCGGCCGCCCGCACTCGGTGTACCGCAAGTTCGGCCTGTGCCGTGTGTGCCTCCGTGAGATGGCGCACCGCGGCGAGCTGCCGGGCGTGACCAAGAGCTCCTGGTAGTCCTTACCAGCTGCTCTGACCAGCGAAGCAGTGGTGCCCGGCCCCCGATTTTTGGGTTCCTGTACCGGATCCCGTAAGGTTGTGGGGTCGGGCCCCTGCCGCAGCGCCCCTTCCGGGTAGCCTGCGGCTCTCGTTTGAGGGCTCGCACAACCCAGTCTTACTACGTCGTAGGTCCCCTGCGCTTGTGCCCCTTTCGCACTCTTTCACGAGTGCGCGAAGGGGGACCTGGTGCGGAGAAACCACGGCGAGAGAGGCCTGAGGCCACCATGACCATGACCGACCCCATCGCAGACATGCTCACTCGTCTGCGTAACGCCAACTCGGCGTACCACGACTCCGTCGTGATGCCGTCGAGCAAGATCAAGGCGCATGTCGCCGAGATCCTGCAGCAGGAGGGGTACATCTCCTCCTACAAGGTTGAGGACCCCACCGAGAACGAGGTCGGCAAGAAGCTGACCATCGAGCTCAAGTTCGGTCCGAACCGTGAGCGCTCCATCGCCGGCATCAAGCGCATCAGCAAGCCGGGTCTGCGTGTTTACGCAAAGTCCACCAACCTGCCGAAGGTTCTCGGCGGCCTGGGCGTGGCGATCATCTCCACGTCCTCCGGCCTCCTGACCGACAAGCAGGCCGCCAAGAAGGGCGTAGGCGGAGAAGTTCTCGCCTACGTCTGGTAATCCGGGAAACGGAGGTACAGCAATGTCGCGCATTGGACGGCTGCCCATCCAGGTTCCCGCTGGTGTGGACGTCACCATCGACGGCCAGACGGTCTCGGTGAAGGGCCCCAAGGGCTCCCTCACCCACGTCGTCGCCGCGCCGATCGAAATCGGCAAGGGCGAGGACGGCACTCTGCTCGTCACCCGCCCGAACGACGAGCGTCAGTCGAAGGCCCTGCACGGCCTTTCGCGCACGCTGGTGGCGAACATGATCACCGGCGTGACCGCGGGCTACCGCAAGTCGCTGGAGATCAGCGGTGTCGGTTACCGAGTCACGGCGAAGGGCTCCAACATGGAGTTCGCGCTGGGCTACAGCCACCCGATCCTGGTCGAGGCGCCGGAGGGCATCTCCTTCGTCGTCGAGTCGCCCACCAAGTTCCACGTGGACGGCACCGACAAGCAGAAGGTCGGCGAGATCGCCGCGAAGATCCGCAAGCTGCGCAAGCCCGACCCGTACAAGGCCAAGGGCGTCAAGTACGCGGGCGAGGTCATCCGCCGCAAGGTCGGAAAGAGTGGTAAGTAAGCGATGAGCGTCTCTGTCAAGATCGGCAAGGGCAACGCCTACAAGAACGCCGCCCGCAAGCGCCGCGCCATCCGCGTTCGCAAGCGCGTCGTCGGCACCGAGGTGCGTCCGCGCCTCGTCGTGACGCGTTCGAACCGCCACATGGTCGCCCAGGTCATCGACGATGCCAAGGGTCACACCCTGGCGTCGGCGTCCACCCTCGATGTGTCCATCAAGGGCACCGAGGGCGACAAGACCGAGCTGGCCAAGAAGGTCGGAAGCCTGGTCGCCGAGCGCGCCAAGGCCGCCGGCGTCGAGTCGGTCGTCTTCGACCGCGCGGGCAACCGGTACGCCGGCCGCATCGCCGCCCTGGCGGACGCGGCCCGCGAGGCCGGGCTCGACTTCTAAGCCGCTCGTCGACTCTGTCGACGGACGTAAACGAGAGAGGTAATTCCAATGGCTGGACCCCAGCGCCGCGAAGGCGGCGCCGGTCGCGGCACCGGTGGCGAGCGGCGCGACCGTAAGCGTGACGATCGGGGCGGAGCCCCGGTCGCCGAGAAGACCGCTTACGTCGAGCGCGTGGTCGCGATCAACCGTGTCGCCAAGGTTGTCAAGGGTGGTCGTCGTTTCAGCTTCACCGCGCTGGTCGTGGTGGGCGACGGTGACGGCACCGTGGGTGTCGGTTACGGCAAGGCGAAGGAGGTTCCGGCCGCCATCGCCAAGGGTGTTGAGGAGGCCAAGAAGAACTTCTTCAAGGTCCCCCGTATCCAGGGCACCATCCCGCACCCGATCCAGGGCGAGAAGGCCGCCGGCGTCGTGCTGCTGAAGCCGGCGTCCCCCGGTACCGGTGTTATCGCCGGTGGCCCGGTGCGTGCCGTCCTGGAGTGCGCCGGCGTCCACGACATCCTGTCGAAGTCGCTCGGCTCGGACAACGCGATCAACATCGTGCACGCCACCGTGGCCGCTCTGAAGGGCCTCGTGCGCCCCGAGGAGATCGCCGCCCGTCGTGGCCTGCCCCTGGAGGACGTGGCCCCGGCCGCGCTGCTCCGGGCCCGTGCGGCTGGGGTGAGCGCCTGATGGCTCGCCTGAAGGTCACCCAGACCAAGTCGTACATCGGTAGCAAGCAGAACCACCGTGACACCCTGCGTTCGCTCGGCCTCAAGCGGCTGAACGACACCGTGGTGAAGGAGGACCGCCCGGAGATCCGCGGCATGGTCCACACCGTTCGTCACCTCGTCACGGTCGAGGAGGTGGACTGATCATGTCTGACAACCCGATCAAGATCCACAACCTGCGTCCCGCCCCGGGCGCCAAGACCGACAAGATCCGCGTCGGTCGTGGTGAGGGCTCCAAGGGTAAGACCGCCGGTCGTGGTACCAAGGGCACCAAGGCCCGCTACCAGGTTCCGCAGCGCTTCGAGGGTGGCCAGATGCCCCTCCACATGCGCCTGCCGAAGCTGAAGGGCTTCAAGAACCCGGCCCACAAGCAGTTCCAGGTCGTGAACCTGGACCGCCTGGCCGAGCTCTACCCGAACGGTGGCGAGGTCACCGTGGCCGACCTGATCGCGAAGGGCGCCGTTCGCAAGAACGAGCTCGTCAAGGTCCTCGGCCAGGGCGACATCGCGGTGGCGCTGCAGGTGACGGTCGACGCCGTCTCCGGCTCCGCCGCCGAGAAGATCACCGCCGCCGGCGGCTCGGTCACCGAGCTGCTGTGACGTCGTCGATCTGACGCACGGACAGAAACCGGGCCCCGGCCCGCCTTTGTGAAAGGCGGGCCGGGGCCCGGCCGCGTTTCCGGCGGGAACGCGTGTGCTGGATTTGTGTGTCAAACCCGGGCAAGCCGTACCCCGTGAGTGGGGGAGCGGCGGTACGCGCTTCTGCCAAGTACCCGGGCACTGTTAGAGTCCCTGAAGTTCCCTTTCCCCACATCAGGACCGACCCTTCCGCCGACGACGCGCGGGAGGCGCAGGAGGCACCGTGCTCAGTGCGTTCGCGCGGGCGTTCCAGACGCCCGACCTGCGCAAGAAGCTGCTGTTCACGCTGGGCATCATGGTGCTGTTCCGGCTGGGCGCGCACATCCCCGTACCAGGGGTCAACTTCACGTACGTGCACGAATGCGTGAAGGAGAGCAAGCAAGGCCTGTTCGGCCTGGTCAACCTGTTCAGCGGCGGCGCGCTGCTGCAGTTGACCATCTTCGCGCTCGGCATCATGCCGTACATCACGGCCAGCATCATCCTGCAGCTGCTCACCGTCGTCATTCCGCGACTCGAGGCGCTGAAGAAGGAGGGGCAGGCCGGTAACGCGAAGATCACCCAGTACACCCGGTACCTGACCATCGCGCTGGCGGTGCTCCAGGGCACCGGCATCATCGCGACCGCGTCCAGCGGCGCCCTGTTCTCGGGCTGTGTCTACGCCCGGGACATCGTGCCCGACCAGTCGATCTTCCGGATCGCCACGATGGTCGTGATCATGACCGCGGGCACCACCGTGATCATGTGGCTGGGTGAGCTGATCACCGACCGCGGCATCGGCAACGGCATGTCCATCCTGATCTTCACCTCGATCGCCGCCGGTTTCCCGGGCTCGATGTGGGCGATCAAGCAGTCCGGCAAGCTGCTGGACGGCTGGGGCGAGTTCGCCTCGGTGATCCTGGTCGGCATCATCGTGGTCTGCCTGGTCATCTTCGTCGAGCAGGCGCAGCGCCGGATCCCGGTGCAGTACGCGAAGCGGATGATCGGCCGCCGGGCGTTCGGCGGAACCTCGACCTACATCCCGCTGAAGGTCAACCAGGCCGGTGTGATCCCGGTCATCTTCGCCTCGTCGCTGCTGTACATCCCGGCGCTCGTGGTGCAGCTGACGAACTCTCAGGCCGGCTGGGCGATCTGGGTCAAGAACCACTTCGTCAAGGGCGACCACCCGATCTACATGGTCACGTACTTCGTGCTGATCGTGTTCTTCGCCTTCTTCTACGTGGCCATCTCCTTCAACCCCGAAGAAGTTGCCGACAATATGAAGAAGTATGGTGGCTTCATCCCGGGCATCCGGGCCGGCCGACCGACGGCCGAGTACCTGAACTACGTGCTCACCCGCATCACGTGGCCGGGGTCGCTCTACCTGGGCCTGATCGCGTTGATCCCGATGATCGCCCTGGTCGCCTTCGGACAGCAGACCAACTTCCCGTTCGGCGGCACCTCCGTGCTCATCGTCGTCGGCGTCGGACTCGAAACTGTGAAGCAGATCGAGAGCCAACTCCAGCAGCGCAATTACGAAGGGTTCCTCCGCTGATGCGAATCGTCCTCGTCGGACCCCCCGGGGCCGGGAAGGGTACTCAGGCGCACGTTCTGGCCAAGACCCTGTCCATTCCCCACATCTCGACCGGTGACCTGTTCCGCGCCAACATCAGCCAGGGCACCCCGCTGGGCCTCGAGGCGAAGGCGTACATGGACGCCGGCCGCCTGGTGCCCGACGAGGTGACCATCGGGATGGCCAAGGACCGGATGCTCCAGGAGGACGCCGCCGCCGGCTTCCTGCTGGACGGCTTCCCGCGCAACCTTGGCCAGGCCGAGGCGCTGGACGGGTTCCTCGCCGAGCAGGGCATCACGCTGGACGGCGTGCTGGACCTGGAGGTCCCCGAGGACGAGGTCGTCAAGCGGATCGCCGGTCGCCGGCTGTGCCGCAACAACGGCGCCCACGTGTTCCACGTGGTGTACAACCCGCCGAAGGTCGAGGGCGTCTGCGACGAGTGCGGCGGAGAGCTGTACCAGCGCTCCGACGACACCGAGGAAGCCGTCCGGGTCCGCCTGGAGGAGTACCACTCCAAGACGGAGCCGATCATCGGCTACTACCAGGAGCAGGGCCTCCTGGTGACCATCTCCGCCCTCGGCAAGGTGGACGAGGTGACCGAGCGCGCGGTCGCCGCCCTGGAGCAGAAGAAGAACGCCTGAGCCGCGTCCGAGACGGCCGGGCCGCCCCGCGAGGGGGCGGCCCGGCCGTCTCGGCGTCGTACGGTGGTAGGGCTGTCGTTACCCGGATCGTGGAAGGCGTTGACCAGATGGTGGAGATCAAGACCCCCGAGCAGATCGCGAAGATGCGGGCGGCCGGGCTGGTCGTCGCCGAGGCCCTGAAGGCCTGCCGCGAGGCGGTGGCCCCGGGGGTGACCACCGGCGAGCTGAACGAGATCGCCGACCGGGTCATCGCCAAGCACGGCGCCACCTCCAACTTCCGCGCCCACCACGGCGGCCTGTGGTTCCCGGGGGTGATCTGCGCCTCGGTCAACGAGGAGGTCGTGCACGGCATCCCGGGCGACCGGGTGCTGCAGGCCGGGGACCTGATCTCGATCGACTGCGGCGCGATCCTGGACGGCTGGCACGGCGACGCGGCGATCACCGTCGCGGTCGGCGAGACCGCCCCGGAGAACGTGATGCTCTCCCGGGTCACCGAGGGCTCGATGTGGGCCGGCATCGCCCAGATGAAGAAGGCCAACCGGCTGGTCGACGTCTCCCGCGCGATCGAGGGCTTCATCCGCCGCCAGCCGCTGCCGCCGAAGGGCACGTGGGGCATCACCGAGGGCTACGGCGGCCACGGCATCGGCACCGCCATGCACATGGAGCCGCACGTGCTGAACTACGTGGCCGGCCGCGGCAAGGGCCCGAAGCTGGTGCCGGGCACGGTACTGGCGATCGAGCCGATGGTCTCGCTCGGCACCCCGCACACCGAGGTGCTGGAGGACGACTGGACCGTGGTCACGGTCGACGGCACCTGGGCCTCGCACTGGGAGCACTCGGTGGCCGTCACCGAGCAGGGCCCGCTGGTGCTCACCGCCTTCGACGGCGGCAAGGCCGAGCTCGCCAAGCTGGGCGTGACCGCCGCGCCGGACCCGCTGGGCTGAGTCTCTTCTCTCACCGGGGCCCGGAGGTTTTGGACCTCCGGGCCCCTTGTCCTATTTTCTTCAGCGGACACCCGCAGCTACCCCAGGGGAGAGACCAGTGCTCAAGGGCTTCCGCGACTTCATGATGCGCGGCAACGTGATCGACATGGCCGTCGGTGTGGTGATCGGTGCCGCCTTCACCGCGGTGGTGACCGGCTTCGTGTCGGCCTTCCTCACCCCGCTGGTCGGCGTGGTGGTCGGCGCGGCCGGCGACTTCGGCGCGTACAAGTTCACCGCGGGCGGCGTCACCTTCCCGTACGGCCAGTTCCTGAACGTGCTGATCGCGTTCTTCCTGACCGCCGCGGTGCTCTACTTCTGCGTGGTGCTGCCGATCACCAAGGCCACCGCGCGGTACCTGCCGAAGAAGCCGTCGGTGCCCAAGCGCCCCTGCCCGGAGTGCCTGACCGACATCCCGGAGGCGGCCCGCCGCTGCGCGGCCTGCACCGCGGCGGTGGAGCCGGTGCTGCCGCTCACCGTGAAGGCGCAGCGCTGAATTTCGCCTCGGCGCGGTGCTTGGTTTACGATGGTGCGTCGGCTCTCTCGTAGCGTGTTTCGGCACGCCCTCGCCCCGTAGGGTAGAGGTGAAGCCTGGTTCGCACGAGCGTTCCGCATACGGTAGCCGGACCCGAAGGGTGGATCTCGCAGTTCATGGCTAAGAAGCAAGGCGCCATTGAGATCGAGGGCACCGTGATCGAGTCTCTTCCGAACGCGATGTTCAAGGTCGAGCTGCAGAACGGTCACAAGGTCCTCGCGCACATCAGCGGCAAGATGCGCATGCACTACATCCGCATCCTTCCGGATGACCGGGTCGTGGTGGAGCTCAGCCCCTACGACCTGACCCGCGGCCGGATCGTCTACCGGTACAAGTAACAACCGTCAGATCTAGACCCCGGAGAACCTGAATCATGAAGGTCAAGCCGAGCGTCAAGAAGATCTGCGACAAGTGCAAGGTGATCCGCCGTCACGGCCGGGTCATGGTGATCTGCGACAACCTGCGCCACAAGCAGCGCCAGGGCTGAGTCACCCCCCAGCATTTCTCGTAGTACCTTCGCGCGACGCGCACCAACGTCATACGCGGGCCGCCCGATCCGTCCGATGGACGGACTGCCACCCCCGGTCAGAGGCCGGGGCTCCCTGTCGAGAGACAGCGAGTAGGCGGCACGTCAGACCTCTGAAGAACCACAGGAGCCTTGAATGGCACGCCTTTCCGGCGTTGATCTCCCCCGTGAGAAGCGGATCGAGATCGCCCTCACCTACGTCTACGGCATCGGCAAGACCCGCGCCCAGCAGGCGCTCGTCGAGACCGGCGTGAGCCCGGACATCCGCGTCCGCGACATCACCGAGGACGACCTCGTCAAGCTGCAGAAGTTCGTGGACGCGAACTTCGAGGTCGAGGGTGACCTCCGCCGCCAGGTCGCCGCCGACATCCGCCGCAAGGTCGAGATCGGCTGCTACGAGGGTCTGCGTCACCGTCGTGGCCTGCCGGTCCGCGGTCAGCGCACCCACACCAACGCGCGTACCCGCAAGGGCCCGCGTCGCGCGATCGCCGGCAAGAAGAAGCCGGGCAAGAAGTAGTCCGTCCCGTCACCGGACATCCCTCCGGCCCGCGGGTTAGCGGACCGACCACCTCAGTAGGAGAACAGACTTATGCCCCCCAAGGGTCGTCAGGCTGCCGGCGCGAAGAAGATCCGCCGCAAGGAGAAGAAGAACGTCGCTCACGGGCACGCCCACATCAAGAGCACGTTCAACAACACGATCGTCTCGATCACGGACCCCGCGGGCAACGTGATCTCCTGGGCCTCCGCCGGCCACGTCGGTTTCAAGGGCTCGCGCAAGTCCACCCCGTTCGCCGCGCAGATGGCCGCCGAGGCCGCTGCCCGTCGCGCGCAGGAGCACGGCATGCGCAAGGTCGACGTCTTCGTCAAGGGTCCGGGCTCCGGCCGTGAGACCGCGATCCGCTCGCTCCAGGCCACCGGCCTGGAGGTGGGCTCGATCCAGGACGTCACCCCCACCCCGCACAACGGCTGCCGTCCGCCGAAGCGCCGCCGCGTCTGACGCGACGCCTGGGATTACCAGGCGGCCGGTGTTTTAAACCTGGTACGGGCTCCCGTTTCGCACGGGAGCCCGTACGCTTGAGTTCTATCGGCATCAAATAGTGGGTGTCGAAGACAACTGGAGGATCCAGAACATGCTGATCGCTCAGCGTCCTTCGCTGACCGAAGAGGTCGTCGACGAGTTCCGCTCGCGGTTCGTGATCGAGCCGCTCGAGCCGGGCTTCGGCTACACCCTCGGCAACTCGCTCCGCCGCACGCTCCTCTCCTCGATCCCGGGTGCCGCTGTCACCAGCATCCGGATCGACGGTGTCCTGCACGAGTTCACCACCGTGCCGGGCGTCAAGGAGGACGTCACCGACCTCATCCTGAACATCAAGCAGCTGGTCGTCTCCTCGGAGCACGACGAGCCGGTCGTGATGTACCTGCGCAAGCAGGGCCCGGGTGTGGTCACCGCCGCCGACATCGCGCCGCCGGCCGGTGTCGAGGTGCACAACCCCGAGCTGGTCCTCGCCACGCTGAACGGCAAGGGCAAGCTGGAGATGGAGCTGACCGTCGAGCGCGGTCGCGGCTACGTCTCCGCCGTGCAGAACAAGGCTTCCGGCCAGGAGATCGGCCGCATCCCGGTCGACTCGATCTACAGCCCCGTGCTGAAGGTCACCTACAAGGTCGAGGCCACCCGTGTCGAGCAGCGCACCGACTTCGACAAGCTGATCGTCGACGTCGAGACCAAGCCCGCCATGCGTCCGCGCGACGCGATGGCGTCGGCCGGCAAGACCCTGGTCGAGCTGTTCGGCCTGGCCCGCGAGCTGAACGTCGACGCCGAGGGCATCGACATGGGTCCGTCCCCGACGGACGCCGCCCTGGCCGCGGACCTGGCGCTGCCGATCGAGGAGCTGGAACTCACCGTCCGCTCCTACAACTGCCTCAAGCGCGAGGGCATCCACACCGTGGGTGAGCTCGTCGCCCGCTCGGAGGCCGACCTGCTCGACATCCGCAACTTCGGTGCGAAGTCGATCGACGAGGTCAAGGCGAAGCTGGCCGGCATGGGCCTGGCCCTCAAGGACAGCCCGCCCGGGTTCGACCCGACCGCTGCCGCCGACGCCTTCGGCGCCGACGACCTGGACGACCAGGGCTACGCGGAGACCGAGCAGTACTGATGTGAGCTCGGCCCGGAGGCGGTTCCCCGCGAACCGCCTCCGGTGCTGTGAAAGTCGTGCGGACGCAGTGTCCGTACGCCCGTTGCGGTACCTGGTACGGCCGCAGTCGGAGATTCAAGGAGCGAATCCATGCCCCGTCCCACCAAGGGCGCCCGCCTCGGCGGCGGCCCGCACCACGAGCCGCTGCTGCTGGCCGGCCTGGCCCGCGAGCTGTTCCAGTACGGCCGCATCACCACCACCGAGGCCAAGGCTCGCCGCCTGCGCCCGCTGGCGGAGAAGCTGATCACCAAGGCGAAGAAGGGCGACATCCACAACCGTCGCCTGGTGCGCAAGACCATCACCGACGTGTCGGTCCTGCACACCCTCTTCACCGAGATCGCGCCGCGGTTCGAGAACCGCCCCGGCGGTTACACCCGCATCACCAAGATCGGCCCCCGTCGTGGCGACAACGCCCCGATGGCCGTGATCGAGCTGGTCGAGGGCGAGATCGCCACCAAGGCGACCGTCGCCGAGGCCGAGGCCGCCGCCAAGCGCGCCGTCAAGGAGGCCGAGCAGGCCGCCGAGACCGCCGAGGCGAAGGCCGACGAGGCCACCGAGGCCGAGCAGGCCTGACACCGCCAGGTGTTCGTCCGGGCCCGCTTCTCCCAACTCGTTGGGGGAGCGGGCCCGTTCCGTTTCCATGGGAGATGAAGTGCGCAACGACTGTGCCGAGCTGCCGCCGGTGAAGGACGGCCCGGCCGACGGGTACCGGCGGATCCGGCTCGACCTCGCCTACCACGGCGCCGAGTTCTCCGGCTGGGCCCGCCAGCGCGGACGGCGCACCGTGCAGGAGGAGATCGAGACCGCGCTGCGCATCGTCACCCGCAGCGAGGAGCACTTCCCGCTGACCGTGGCCGGACGCACCGACGCCGGGGTGCACGCCCGCGGGCAGGTGGCCCACGTCGACCTGCCCGAGGAGCTGTGGGCGCAGCACGGGGCCAAGCTGCTGCGGCGGATGGCGGGGCGGCTGCCGGCCGACGTGCGGATCTACCGGATCTCCGAGGCGCCGCACGGCTTCGACGCCCGGTTCGCGGCGATCTGGCGGCGCTACGCGTACCGGGTGGCCGACCACCCGGGCGGGGTGGACCCGATGCTGCGCGGCCACGTGCTGTGGCACGACCGGCCGCTGGACCTGGACAGGATGAACCACGCCGCCGGGCTGCTGCTCGGGGAGCACGACTTCGCGGCGTACTGCAAGAAGCGCGAGGGCGCGACCACCATCCGCACCCTGCTGGAGCTGCACTGGGAGCGGGTGCCGATCGACCCGTACGCGGCGCAGGAGGGCTCGCTGGCGGTGGCCACGGTGCGGGCGGACGCGTTCTGCCACAACATGGTGCGCTCGCTGGTCGGCGCGATGCTGCTGGTCGGCGACGGGCACCGGCCGCCGGAGTTCCCCAGCGAGGTGCTGGCGGGGCGGGTGCGCAACTCCGCGGTCAACGTGGTCCGGCCGTACGGGCTGACGCTGGAGGAGGTCGGCTACCCGGCCGACGAGCAGCTCGCGGAGCGCAACCGGCTGGCGCGGCGGATGCGGACCCTGCCGGGGGCGGTGGAGCCGGGGGCGGCCGAGCAGGGGTCGGACGGGGCGGCCGGCTAATCCGTTTTGTCGCAGGGCGTGGGCTTGGCACAATCCGGAGGCATGGGACACGTCGAGATCTCGCACCTGGAGTACTACCTGCCGGACGGGCGGGTGCTGTTCGATGACGCGTCCTTCCGCGTGGGGGAGGGCGCGGCGGTCGCGCTGGTGGGCGCCAACGGCGCCGGTAAGACCACGCTGCTGCGGATGATCGCCGGCGACGTGCAGCCGCACGGCGGTTCGGTGAAGGTCAGCGGCGGGCTCGGCGTGATGCGCCAGTTCGTCGGCACCACCGGCCGCGAGGACACCGCCGACACCCCGGGCGCGCTGCCCGCCGACGCCTCGGTGCGGGACCTGCTGGTCTCGGTCGCCCCGAAGCGGATCGCCGACGCGGCCCGCCGGGTGGACGCCGCCGAGCTGGCGATGATCGCCCAGGACGACGAGAAGTCGCAGATGGCGTACGCGCAGGCGCTCTCCGACTGGGCCGACGCCGGCGGCTACGAGTACGAGGCCGACTGGGACGTGTGCACCGTGGCCGCGCTCGGCATCCCGTTCGACAAGGCGCAGTGGCGCGGGCTGAACACCCTCTCCGGCGGCGAGCAGAAGCGGCTGGTGCTGGAGGCGCTGCTGCGCGGTCCGGACGAGGTGCTGCTGCTCGACGAGCCGGACAACTACCTGGACGTGCCGGGCAAGCGCTGGCTGGAGGAGGCGATCCAGGCCACCTCGAAGACCGTGCTGTACATCTCGCACGACCGCGAGCTGCTCTCCCGCACCGCCGAGAAGATCATCGCGGTGGAGTCCGGCGCGGCCGGCTCCAGCGTGTGGGTGCACGGCGGCGGCTTCGAGTCCTTCCACCAGGCCCGCCAGGACCGCTTCGCCCGCTTCGAGGAGCTCGGGCGCCGCTGGGACGAGGAGCACGCCAAGCTGAAGAAGCTGGTGGTCAACCTGCGCCAGGCCGCGTCGGTCAGCCACGCGCTGGCCACCCGGTACGCCGCCGCCCAGACCCGGCTGAAGAAGTTCGAGGAGGCCGGCCGCCCGGAGGAGCCGCCGCGCGAGCAGTCGATCTCCATGCGGCTGAAGGGCGGCCGCACCGGCGTGCGGGCCTTCACCATGGAGGGCCTGGAGCTGACCGGCCTGATGAAGCCCTTCGACCTGGAGGTCTACTACGGCGAGCGGGTCGCGGTGCTGGGCTCCAACGGCTCCGGCAAGTCGCACTTCCTGCGGATGCTGGCGGGCGACGAGACGGTCCGGCACGGCGGCAGCTGGAAGCTGGGCGCCCGGGTGGTGCCCGGCCACTTCCGGCAGACCCACGCCCACCCCGAGCTGCTGGGCCGCACGATCCGCTCGATCGTCGAGGAGGAGCACGCGCTCTCCCGGGGCGCCGCGATGGCCGCGCTGCGCCGCTACGAGCTGGACCGTCAGGAGGAGCAGAAGTTCGAGTCGCTGTCCGGCGGGCAGCAGGCCCGGCTGATGATCCTCAAGCTGGAGCTGTCGGGTTCGACGGCGCTGCTGCTGGACGAGCCGACCGACAACCTGGACCTGGAGAGCGCGGAGGCGCTGCAGCAGGGCCTGGAGGCGTTCGACGGCACGGTGCTGTGCGTCACCCACGACCGCTGGTTCGCCCGTAGCTTCGACCGCTTCCTGGTGTTCGGTTCGGACGGCCGGGTGTACGAGTCGCCGGAGCCGGTGTGGGACGAGTCACGCGTGGTGCGCGACCGCTGAGCCGGTTTGGAGCAGCGGGGGCCGGGCGGGTATTGTTGGCCCTTGTTGTGCGTATTGGCTCGCTCTATCTCACGTGAGAGGTCGGTACGCCGGAGACGACAGGCCGAACTCCAGCGGCTGCCCGAATTGCGTCCGGGCGGATCGGCTGGAGGCCCCGGGCCTTGGTGCTCCTGTCAGGACCCACTCACTGAAAAGCGAAGGCTACGACCGTGCGTACGTACAGCCCCAAGCCCGGCGACGTCCAGCGTCAGTGGCACGTCATCGACGCGACCGACGTCGTGCTCGGCCGCCTGGCCTCCCAGGCCGCTAACCTCCTGCGGGGCAAGCACAAGGCGATCTACGCGCCGCACGTTGACACTGGTGACTTCGTCATCATCATCAACGCCGACAAGGTGCACCTCTCGGGCAACAAGAAGACCCAGAAGCTGGCCTACCGCCACAGCGGCTTCCCGGGCGGTCTCCGCTCGGTCCGCTACGACGACCTGCTCGCGAAGAACCCCGAGAAGGCCGTCGAGAAGGCGATCAAGGGCATGGTCCCGAAGAACAGCCTGGGCCGTCAGATGCTCTCGAAGCTGAAGGTCTACTCGGGCGACCAGCACCCGCACGCTGCGCAGCAGCCGGTGCCGTTCGAGATCACCCAGGTCGCGCAGTAATTCCGGCCACCAAGCCCCAACTGACGTAGAAAAGCTGAGGAACACCGTGGCCGAGACTGCCATCGAGAGCACCCTCGAGGTCGAGTTCGACGAGAACGTCGACGAGTACACCACCGAGACCGAGTACACCACCGAGTCGCTGGCCGGCCGCTTCGGCGAGGCCGTCCCCGGCGCCGGCCTCGGCCGCCGCAAGGAGGCGATCGCCCGCGTGCGCATCGTCCCCGGCACCGGCCAGTGGAAGATCAACGGTCGCACCCTGGAGAACTACTTCCCCAACAAGGTGCACCAGCAGACCGTGAACGAGCCCTTCAAGCTCCTCGAGCTGGACGGCCGTTACGACGTCGTCGCCCGCATCTCGGGTGGCGGCGTCTCCGGCCAGGCCTACGCGCTGCGCCTCGGCGTGGCCCGTGCGCTGAACGAGGCGGACGTGGACAACAACCGCGGCCCGCTCAAGAAGGCCGGCTTCCTGACCCGCGACTCCCGCGCCGTCGAGCGCAAGAAGGCCGGTCTGAAGAAGGCCCGCAAGGCGCCGCAGTACAGCAAGCGCTAATCGCACCCTTGCGATTCACCCACGCCCCGGAGCACCTTCGTGCTCCGGGGCGTTGTGCTCCCGGACCGGTGCGGGGTCCGTGGGGCGGTACCACTCCAGCCGACAGGCGCGACAGGACGGGACGAACGGAACATGGCACGACTCTTCGGTACGGACGGGGTACGCGGGGTGGCCAACGAGGGCCTGACCGCGGAGCTGGCGCTCGGCCTGTCGGTGGCGGCGGCCCATGTGCTGGGTGACGCGGGCGCGTTCGAGGGACACCGCCCGGTCGCCGTGGTCGGCCGTGACCCCCGGGCGTCCGGTGAGTTCCTGGAGGCCGCGGTGATCGCCGGCCTGGCCAGCGCCGGCGTGGACGTGCTGCGGGTCGGCGTGCTGCCGACCCCGGCTGTGGCGTACCTGACCGGGGCGCTCGGCGCGGACTTCGGCGTGATGCTGTCCGCCAGCCACAACGCGATGCCCGACAACGGCATCAAGTTCCTCGCCCGCGGCGGCCACAAGCTGGACGACGCGATCGAGGACGCCATCGAGGACCACTACCTCCGCTACGGCGTCGGCGACGAGACCTGGAAGCGCCCGACCGGCGCGGCGGTCGGCCGGGTCCGCCAGTACACCGAGGGCTTCGACCGGTACGTGGCGCACCTGGTCGCCGTGCTGCCGAACCGACTTGACGGTGTGAAGGTCGTCATCGACGGCGCGCACGGTGCGGCCGCCCGGGTCGCCCCGGAGGCGTTCGCCCGGGCCGGCGCGGAGGTGGTGTACACCCTCGGCGCGGAGCCCAACGGCCTGAACATCAACGACGGTGTCGGCTCCACCCACCTGGACAAGCTGCGCGCCGCGATGAAGGAGCACCGCGCGGACCTCGGCATCGCCCTGGACGGCGACGCCGACCGCTGCCTGGCCGCGGACGCCGACGGCAACGAGGTGGACGGCGACCAGATCATCGCCATCCTCGCGGTCGCGATGAAGGAGGCCGGGACGCTGCGCCGCAACACCGCGGTCGCCACCGTGATGTCCAACCTCGGCTTCAAGCTGGCGATGGAGCGCGAGGGCATCGAGCTGGTGCAGACCGCGGTCGGCGACCGGTACGTGCTGGAGGAGATGAAGCAGCACGGCTTCGCGCTCGGCGGCGAGCAGTCCGGCCACGTCATCCTGCTCGACCACGCCACCACCGGCGACGGCACGCTGACCGGTCTGATGCTGGGCGCCCGGCTGGCCGCCACCAAGCAGCCGCTGGCCGACCTGGCCGCGGTGATGACGCGGCTGCCGCAGGTGCTGATCAACGTCAAGGGCGTGGACAAGGACCGGGTCGAGTCCTGCCTCGAACTGCAGCTCGCCGTCAGCGAGGCGGAGGCCGAACTCGGTTCCACCGGGCGGGTGTTGCTGCGCAAGTCGGGCACCGAGCCGCTGGTCCGGGTGATGGTCGAGGCGGCCGACCACGAGCAGGCGCAGGGCGTCTGCCAGCGACTCGCCGACGCCGTCCGCACCCACCTGGGCTGACCGGCCGTCAGGCCTGACCGAGGGCCCGGCACACCGTCCCTGACGGTGTGCCGGGCCTCAGTTCTTGGCGGCGGCGGCGGTGTCGCCGCTCTTCTTGACCGGGATCCAGACCTGGTAGAAGCCCTTACCGTAGGTGTTCTGGTAGGGGATGCTCACCAGCAGGCGGTACTTGCCCTCGCTGCGCAGCTGCTTGACCAGGCGGTCGTCGAGGGCACCGGTGACGGTGCGGTCGAAGACCACGACGTCGAAGTAGCCGTCGGTGAGGGCGGCCTTGAAGCCCGGCTCACCGGTCAGGACCTTCTTGTCCTTGGTCTGGTAGGTGATGGTGTAGGTGGAGGTCCACTGGTTGAAGTCGACCTTCTGCCGCAGGTAGTACCGCGGCACCGAGTTGGCCTCCACCAGGTAGTGGCCGTCGGGGACGAGCTGCTTGTCCAGGGTGGTGATCAGCTGGTCCGAGTTCGGCCACGCGTGGTACAGGTTGCTCGACTGCACCATGCCGAGCACCAGCATGGTGACCCAGGCGAGGATGCCCAGCTGCGGGTGGCGGAAGTGCGAGCCGACCACGCGGGTGATGCCCAGTGCGGCCATCGGGGCGGCGAAGAACAGGCCGTAGCCGATGTGCTTGTGCAGCGAGACGTTCTCGTGGATGTAGATCTGGTAGGCGGGGGCCAGCAGGGCCGTGCCGGTCAGCAGCAGGCCCATCAGGGTGCGCCAGAGGCGGCGCGGCACCCGCACCGCCATCAGCGTCGGGGCCTCGCTCATCCGGCCCTTCTTGGCGTACAGCACGGTGCCCAGCAGGGCCAGGGCGAACAGCAGGCCGCCCCACTCGGCACACTCGCGGGCCATCTCCAGCGGTACGCCGTGGCCGACCGCGCGGCCGGTGGTGGTGGACTGCAGGCCCTGGAGGACGTCGCTGCCGGTGAGCTTCAACACGGTGACGGTCGCGCCGACCGCGACCGCGGGGATCAGGAACAGCCGCAGCAGCGATCGCCAGGCGTGGTACGGGACGGCTGCCAGACAGGCCAGGGCGACCACGATCGGGGCGTACATCAGGGCCGCGTACTTGACCGCGACGGCCAGCACCAGCACCGGGGGGATGGTCAGGGTGGAGAGCCACCAGCCGCGGCGGGCGGTGCGCACCGCCAGCCATGCGCCGACCGCGATCAGGAACAGCGCCATCGCGTCGTAGGTGGCGAGCGCGCCCATGAACAGGGTGGACTGCATGACGCCGAAGCAGCCGGCCGCGACCAGCCCGACCCGCTCGTTGAAGAGCCGACGGGTCATCATGTACAGCAGCGCCGTGGTGCCGAGCATGAACGCCAGCGAGAGCCCGCGGGCGCCGGCCAGGCCGAGGTGGGCGTCGGCGGCGGCGGCCAGCGGCGGGTAGAGCAGCGGTGAGCCGGAGAAGTACGCGGCGAACGAGTTCGGGAGCGCCGCACCGCCCTGCAGGTGGTGCAGTTGGAGGTGTCCCGCGTACAGGTACAGGGCCTCGTCCTCGAAGGCGCTGTTGCTCAGCCGGAGCGTCAACAGCGCCTGGGCGACCAGGATGAGCAGCAGCACGAGCCGGCTGACCCAGGTGCGGCGGCTGCTCGGCAGCGGGTCCCACCCGACGTCGGGGACGTCGGGCAGGGTGTAGCCGGGCTCGTGCGGCGCCTCGGGCTCGGCCGGACGGTCCTCGAACCAGCCGAAGTCGCGCTCCTGCCGGTAGCGATCCTCCGGTCCGTTGTCGACCGGGTCCGGCTGCTGCGGGATGTAGGTGTCGCGTTGCTGGGTCATCAGGGGTTTCTCGGATCGAAGCCGTATTGCGGGTCGGCGGCCTGCTGCTTGAAGGCGGAGAGCGTGGAGGCCGTCTTCTCCAGCCGCCAGTCGGCCCGCTTGCTGATGTTGAACCAGATGAAGCCGAGTACGTCGGGATGCTTCTCGACGCCGCCGAACAGTTCCTCGACGAAGCTCGCGGCCTTCTTCCCGGGTTCGGCCGCGGTCTCGCTGATGATGAACGGCTTGGCGCTGAACTGCCGGATCTGCGTCATGGTGGGGCCGTAGAGCTGGTCGAAGTTCTTGTCACAGCACTCGGTCCAGTAGCCGACCATGCCGACCCAGTCGACGTAGCCGTCACCGGGGTAGTACGGCTGAAGGGCGACCTTGGGCACCGGGTTGACGATGTTCGGGCTCCACACCCAGATCACGTTGGAGGCCCCGCGGTCCTGGAAGATGTCGTGGATCCGGTGCCAGGCGCCGACGAAGTCCTCGGCGCTGTTGGTCTTGGTGCCCCAGTCGTACCAGTGGCCGTTCATCTCGTGGCCGAAGCTGATCGCCACCGGGACGTTGGTCTTCTGCACGGCGGAGGCGAAGGTCTTGATGTACGCGTCCGAAGCGCCCTTGGCGATGTCGGCGAGCGGGGTCTTGTACGGCTCCCAGGCGATGTACGGCAGCGCGCCGTTCTGCCAGCTCAGCCGGATGCCGGTGGAGTCGAACTGGTCGCCCCAACTGGCGTAGTTCTCGATGATGTTGGGCTGCTTGCCGACCATCGTGGTGAAGCCCTTGACCGGGTCCATGGAGGCCGGGGCGCCGTCCAGGGCGACACCGAGGTACTTCTTGGCAGGCTGGAGCAGCGGGGTGATGTCGACCGGCGCCTGGGCCGTGTCGGACGGGGCGACCAGGGTGTCGCCCTTCCCGAAGGCGTCGCCGCCGCCGGATCCGCCGGGCCGGCTGCAGCCGGCCAGCACGGCGAGGACACCGGCCAGCAGGAGGCAGGCCGCCTTGGCTCGGAGGGTCGGTTTCACGCGGTGATCTCGCTTCGGGGCTGGAGGAGGGTGCGGCCGACCACCAGGGCGTAGAACAGCCCGGACGCCAGCACCAGGGCGTAGTCCGGCGGGTAGCCGGTGAGGATCCGCCACACCGACAGTCCCACCCAGGCCAGCGCGGTGCCGCCGCCCCACACCCACAGGCCGATCCACAGCCGTCGGGTCTTGTTCTTCTTGGCGCCGGACGACCCGGTGGGCTGCCAGGCCATCCGCTTGCGGCGCACGATGTCCCAGATCGCGAAGAAGTGCGCCCAGCCGTACATCATCCGGCAGGACCAGGCCTCGAGCCGGTAGGGGACCCGGTGCCAGAGGGGGAAGACCATGGTGGTGTACACCAGGCTGGGCAGTACCAGCCAGAGGCGGTTCACCAGGAACATCTCCGGGTGGAAGACCAGCAGCGCGAGCGGGATGGCCGGCATCAGGAAGACGAAGATCGCGGTGTGGATGTAGTAGAAGAAGCCGGACATGTAGCACAGCCGGCTGCCCCACCGGAGCTTGGTGTCCCAGAACTTCTTGCTGCCGAGCAGGCTCATCGAGCCGGAGCACCAGCGGTACTGCTGGTTGTAGAAGGCACCGGCGGTGTCCGGGCAGACGCCGGTGGCCAGCGCCAGCGGCACGTACTTCAGACCCCAGCCGAGGCGGCGCAGGTCGAAGCCGGTGTGCACGTCCTCGGAATGCTCGATGAGGGTGGTACCGCCGTTCTCCTCCAGCGCGGCCCGGCGGTAGACGGCACAGCTGCCGACGCAGATCGCGCCGTCACGGGACTGCCGGGAGACCTGCACGGAGCGGTAGAACAGCTCCTGGACGGCGCCGGCGCCGCGCTCGATCCAGCTCTGCGAGTCGAGCACGCGGAAGAACTGCGGGGACTGGACGATGCCGAGCTTGGGGTCGGCGTCCAGGTACGGCAGCAGCTCCGACAGCAGGTCGGCGCGGGGGGTGAAGTCGGCGTCCAGGATGAGGATGAACTCGCCGTCCGAGCCCGCGAAGCCGAAGTGCAGGTTGCCGGCCTTCTTGAACCAGCCGCGGTTCGGCCGGGTGCCGTACCGGAACCCGAAGTCGGCGGCCATGGCGGCCAGTTCGGGGCTGGCCGAGTCGTCCAGGACGTACGGCATGCACATCCCCGGGTACTGGTCGGCCATCGCCCGCACGTGGGTCCAGGTGTTGTGCAGGATCTCGATCGGCTCGCCGCACACCGGCAGGAAGACGTCGACGGTGGGGTAATCCTCGGGCCGCCAGTTCCGTACGAGCTGGCGGTGGCCCTTAAGGTCGAAGTCGCCGTTGAAGCCCGTCACCCGCAGGGAGATCAGGTAGTAGATCACCGTGAAGGCCAGGAACGGCGCGTAGATCCACAGCCAGGGGGTGCTGGACACCAGGCTGACCTGGCTGGCCGTCAGGCACCCGAAGCTGATCAGCGAGCTCAGTGTGAGCACCCAGAGGTGGCGCTTGCCGTACGAGTACTTCTCGGCATCGCTCGGCGGCTGCGGCAGTAGGCCCAACTGCGGGGTCGCGACGGGCTCGCGCCGACGGCGCGCTGCGGGGACGGCGCTGCGTCGCTGGCCGCGGCGCGCCGACTCGGTACTGCTGGACAAATGGGGCCCCCAGGGCCGACGTCGAAGTCGCGTTGGCCGGTCTGCGTCACGTGGCGCGGCCGGTTGCGTCTTGCGCGAACCTTTCGCCGGGCGAGTTTATCCGACGGGCAGGGCGGCCAGCGGACGGGATCTGTGACGGTTGAATCACGGTCAGGGGGCCGACCGGCGGCGGAATGCGGACATTTCGGTTCGGCGTGGAGGTGGCTGCACCGGATGGGCGCAAATGCCCTAGCATTCACGCACATGAGCGATGGGATGGGTGTACCGCAGAATCCGAGCGCGCCCGGCGGACAGCCGCAACCGCCCTACGGCATGCCGCCGCAGATGCCTGACCAGCAGACGCCGGGTCAGCCGGTGCAGGGCGCACCGCAGTTCCCGCAGCAGCAGCAGTGGCAGCCGCAGCCACAGTACCCCTTCCAGGGCATGCCGCCCGCCCATCCCACCGAGCCGGACTGGCAGCAGCTGGCCGACCAGCGTGAGGCGCAGACCAAGCGCAAGCGCCTGATGGCGGGTCTCGGTGTCGGTATCGGCGTCGTGGTGCTGGGTGCCGGCGCGATCGCCGTCGCGGTGCTGAACCAGGGGGACAGCCCCGACCCGAACCCGATCGCCTCCCACTCCGCCACCGCCTCCGGCTCCTCGTCGGCGAAGCCTTCGGGGAGCGCGTCGCCGGCCAAGTCGCTGCCTCCGGCGATCACCGCCAACGCCCTCTTCGCCGACCCGTCGCTTACCATCGAGGGCCACAACTACGTCCGCAAGACCACGGTCACCGACATCCCGTGCTGGAAGGCCACCGGCAACGGCCTCGGCGACGTCCTGACCGGCGCGGACTGCTCGCAGCTGATGCGGGCCACCTACTTCTCCGGCAACGAGGCGGTCACCGTCGGCGTCGCGGTGTTCAAGAGCGAGGCGGACGCGGCCAAGGCGGGCGGCGGATTCAAGGGACAGATCCAGCCGCTGTTCGGGAAGGACAACGTCGGCGAGTTCTGCCGTAACGTGGCCTGTTCGCTGACCAACAAGGTGGAGGGCCGGTACCTCCTGCTCACCGTGGCCGGTCCGATCAGTGGCGGCGCCGGCGACCAGGATCCGCTGGCGCAGAGCTCGGGCAAGGAACTCGCGGGGTACTTCGACCAGTTGCTCGCCAAGGGGAACTGAAGCACGTCGAAGGGACGTCCCGAATGACCCGGCGAAGCCGGAGGACCGCCGCGGCCGCGTGCGTGCTGCTGCTCGCGGCAGCGGCAGGCTGCTCGTCGCCTTCCGCTCCGGCTCCGGCCGGGGCGGTCCTACAGGCGGACCGGGGGCCGAGCGCACAGGCCTCGGCGACGTCGTCCGCCGCGGCCGGCCAGGTGACCAAGTCGGAGCTGCTGCGCGCCTCGGGCGTGTACTTCGGCGTGAGCACCTACCAGACCCCGGCGAGCGCGGAGACCGACGCGGTCGCCGCGGCGGCCGGGACGAAGCCGACGATGCTCCAGTACTTCCTGGACTGGCGCAAGGAGTTCGACCCGGACACGGTCCGCGAGATCTACCGCCAGGGCGCCGTCCCGATGCTCACCTGGGAGCCCGGCGACGCCCCGTACGACGCCGACCAGCCGTGGTACTCCACCGGCCGGATCGCGGCCGGTGACTTCGACGCGTACATCACCCGCTTCGCCCGCGCGGTGCGCGACCAGCGCCTCCCGATCGTGCTCCGCTTCGCGCACGAGATGAACGGCGACTGGTACCCGTGGGGCAGCGGCGTCAACGGCAACCAGCCGGGCGACTACGCGGCCGCGTGGCGCCACGTGCACGACGTCTTCGCCGCGGAGCGGGCCGACAACGTGATCTGGCTGTGGAGCCCCAACGTGCTCCGCGGCGTCAAGGGCGACCTGCACAAGCTCTACCCCGGCGACGCCTACGTCGACTGGCTCGGTATGGACGCCTACGGCTTCGGCGAGAAGACCGCGTCCGAGGTGCTCGACCCGACGTACGTGGCGCTGCGTGAGATCGCCGACAAGCCGGTCTTCGTGTCGGAGACCGGCGCGATGCCCGACCCCGGCAAGGCGGCCTGGATCACCGACATGTTCCAGTGGATATCCGAGCACCCCAAGGTGCCCGGTTTCGTCTGGTTCGAGCACAGCGTCGAGGAGGGCGGCAAGTACGACTACCGGTTCGCCGCCGACCCGGCCACCCGGAAGGCCTTCTCGACCGGGCTGGGCACCCTGAAGCTGCGTCCCTGGCCGGTGGCCCAGCCGCCCTCCTGACGGCCCGCTAGAGCTTGCGCAGCAGCGCCCTGCGGACCTTGTGGTCCACGCCCTTCTGCAGGATCAGGGTGGCCCGGCCGCGGGTCGGTAGGACGTTCTCCAACAGGTTGGGCTTGTTGATGGTGCGCCAGACCTGGCGGCCGTAGTCCATCGCCTCCTCCTCCGGGACCTCGGTGAAGCGGCGGAAGTAGGAGTTGGGGTCCTGGAAGGCGGTCTCGCGCAGCTTGCGGAACCGGTCCAGGTACCAGCGCTCGATGTCGTCGGTGCGGGCGTCGACGTAGATCGAGAAGTCGAAGTAGTCGGCGACCGCGAGGCGGGTCCGGCCGTCGGTGCCCGGCAGCGCGGGCTGGAGGACGTTCAGGCCCTCGACGATCAGGATGTCCGGGCGCTCCACGACCAGCCGTTCCTCCGGCACGATGTCGTAGACCAGATGCGAGTACACCGGGGCGGTGACGCGCTCCTTGCCCGCCTTGACGTCGGCCACGAACCGCATCAGCGCGCGCCGGTCGTACGACTCCGGGAAGCCCTTGCGGGCCATCAGGCCGCGCCGGCGGAGCTCCGCGTTGGGCAGCAGGAAGCCGTCGGTGGTGACCAGTTCGACCCGGGGGTGCTCGGGCCAGCGGGCCAGCAGCGCCTGCAGCAGGCGGGCGGTGGTGGACTTGCCGACCGCGACCGAGCCGGCCACCCCGATGACGAACGGGGTGCGCACCCGCTCGGTGTCGGCGACGTCGAGGAAGGTGCCGACCGCGCCGCGCAGTTCGTGCGTGGCGTGGATGTACAGGTTCAGCAGCCGGGACAGCGGCAGGTAGACGTCGCGCACCTCGTCGAGGTCCAGCGCGGTGCCGAGGCCGCGCAGGCGCTCGACCTCCTCGGCGGTGAGCGGCATCGGGGTGCGCTCGCGCAGCGCGCTCCACTCGGCGCGGTCCAGATCCACGTACGGCGAGGGGGTGGGCGCGGCGGGCGCGCCCGTCGTACAGAGTTCGGTCAGCACAACGTCCATTGTGAGCGGTGCCCGGGCCACCGGGCGTTGTGGTGTCGGTCACCCGGTGCGCTCACCAGGCCGTACGGGCCGCTCAGGGGCCCGCATATGCTGGCGCACATGTGCGGAATTGTTGGATATGTGGGCCCGCAGGCGGCCCTCGACGTAGTGATCGCAGGACTGCGACGGCTGGAGTACCGGGGCTACGACTCGGCCGGCGTCGCGGTGCAGACGCGGGGAGCCGACGGGCAGTGGTTCCTCGCCACCGACAAGCGGGCCGGAAAGCTCGTCAACCTGGAGAAGTCGCTGGCCGAAACCCCTCTGCCGGCCGGCACCACGGGCATCGGACACACCCGCTGGGCCACCCACGGCGGGCCTACCGACGCCAATGCCCACCCCCACCTGGACGACCACGGCAAGGTCGCCGTGGTCCACAACGGCATCATCGAGAACTTCGCCCGGCTGCGCGCCGAGCTCGCCGACCGCGGCCACACGCTGCGCTCGGAGACCGACACCGAGGTGGTCGCCCACCTGCTCGCCGAGGCCTACGACGGCGACCTGGCCGAGGCGATGCGCATCGTGTGCCGGCAGCTGGACGGCGCCTTCACCCTGGTCGCGGTGCACGCCGACGCCCCCGACGTGGTGGTCGGCGCCCGCCGAAACTCCCCGCTGGTGGTCGGCGTCGGCGAGGGCGAGAACTTCCTCGCCTCCGACGTCGCCGCGTTCATCGCGCACACCCGCGAGGCGATCGAGCTCGGCCAGGACCAGGTCGTCGAGCTGCGCACCTCCGGCGTGACGGTGACCAACTTCGACGGCACGCCCGCCGAGGTCCGCGAGTACCACGTCGACTGGGACGCCTCCGCCGCCGAGAAGGGCGGCTACGACTACTTCATGCTCAAGGAGATCGCCGAGCAGCCGAAGGCCGTCGCCGACACCCTCCTCGGCCGGATCGGCACCGACGGCCGGCTCACCCTCGACGAGCTGCGCATCCCCGACCAGGTGCTGCGTGAGATCGACAAGGTGGTGATCGTCGCCTGCGGCACCGCCTTCCACGCCGGCATGATCGCCAAGTACGCGATCGAGCACTGGACCCGCATCCCCTGCGAGGTCGAGGTGGCCAGCGAGTTCCGCTACCGCGACCCGATCATGGACGACCGCACCCTGGTCATCGCCATCTCGCAGTCCGGCGAGACCATGGACACCCTGATGGCGCTCCGGCACGCCCGCGAGCAGGGCGCCAAGGTGCTGGCGATCTGCAACACCAACGGCTCGACCATCCCGCGCGAGTCCGACGCGGTGCTGTACACCCACGCCGGTCCGGAGGTCGCGGTCGCCTCGACCAAGGCGTTCCTGACCCAGCTGGTCGCCTGCTACCTGGTCGCGCTGTACCTGGGCCAGGTCCGCGGCACCAAGTGGGGCGACGAGATCTCCTCGGTGATCCGCGAGCTCGGCGACGCCCCCCGCCAGGTCGAGCAGGTGCTCGGCACCATGGAGCCGGTCCGGGAGCTGGCCCGTTCGCTGGCCGACGCCCGCTCGGTGCTGTTCCTCGGACGGCACGTCGGCTTCCCGGTCGCCCTGGAAGGCGCGCTCAAGCTCAAGGAGCTCGCCTACATGCACGCCGAGGGCTTCGCCGCCGGCGAGCTCAAGCACGGCCCGATCGCGCTGATCGAGGAAGGCCTGCCGGTGGTCGTCGTGGTGCCCTCGCCGCGCGGCCGCTCGATCCTGCACGACAAGATCGTCTCCAACATCCAGGAGATCCGGGCCCGCGGCGCGAAGACCATCGTGATCGCCGAGGAGGGCGACGAGGCGGTCGTCCCCTACGCCGACCACCTGATCCGCATCCCGGTCACCCCGACCCTGCTGCAGCCGCTGGTCTCCACCGTGCCGCTGCAGGTCTTCGCCTGCGAACTCGCCACCGCCAAGGGCCACGAGGTGGACCAGCCGCGCAACCTGGCGAAGTCCGTCACCGTCGAGTAGCCGATTCCGCCGACGGGCCCCGACCGCAACCCTCCGGTCGGGGCCCGTTGGCGTATCGTCCGGGCCGTGGACCAGGACGGGAGCAGCGCGTGATCATCGGGGTCGGCATCGACGTGGCGGACATCGGGCGGTTCGGGGAGTCCCTGGAACGCACCCCCGGGCTCGCCGAACGGCTGTTCACCCCCAACGAGTTGACGCTCCCGTCCGGCCAGCGCCGGGGCACCGCCTCGCTGGCCGCCCGGTTCGCCGCCAAGGAGGCCCTGGCGAAGGCGCTCGGCGCGCCGCCCGGACTGCGCTGGGAGGACGCCGAGGTCAGGGTCGAGGACTCCGGCCGGCCCGTGCTGCACGTCACCGGCACGGTCGAAGCCCGGGCCGCCGTCCTCGGGGTGACGTCGTGGCACGTGTCGCTCAGTCACGACGCCGGTGTCGCCTCGGCCGTGGTGATCGCCGAGGGCTGACCCCGGTCGTCCGGGTCGGGCCGGGTCGTCCGGGTCGGGCCGAGAGGACTGTGGCCGGGGACGGGCGCGCGGTGCCGGAGCGCCTGCGGCGGGGGCGGGCGCGCGAGAGGATGGCTCCGTCCGGCGGCGGCCCCGGCGGGTCGAGCCGCGGGTCCCGTGCCGCCGAGCCGTAGGAGACCGACGCATGCGCCACGCCCACCGGGTCGACCAGGTCCGCGCCGCCGAGGCCGCGCTGATGGCCGCCCTCCCCGACGGCACCCTGATGCAGCGTGCCGCCGCCGGACTCGCCGCCACCTGCGCGAGCCTGCTGCCCCGCGTCTACGGCAGCCGGATCCTGGTGCTGGCCGGCTCCGGCGACAACGGCGGCGACGCGCTGTACGCCGCCGCCCGGCTCGCCCGCCGCGGCGCCCGCGCCGAGGCACTGCTGCTCGACCCCGCCAAGGCGCACGCCGCCGGCCTGGCCGCCCTGCTCGCCGCCGGGGGCCGGGTCGTCGAGGACCCGGAGGCCTTCACCCGCGCCGACCTCGTCCTGGACGGCATCGTCGGCATCGGCGGCCGCGGCGGACTGCGCCCCGCGGCCGCGCCGTTCGCCACCATGCGGCGCCGCGGCCCGGTGGTCGCCGTCGACGTGCCCAGCGGCGTCGACCCCGACACCGGCGAGGTCCCCGGCGCCGCGCTGCGCGCCGACGTCACGGTCTGCTTCGGCACCCACAAGCCCGGCCTGCTGATCGACCCCGGCGCCACGTACGCGGGCGTGGTGCACCTGGTCGACATCGGACTGGACCTGCCGCCCGCGCCCGTCCAGGTGCTGCAGCACGCCGACCTGGCCGCGCTGCTGCCCGCGCCCGGCGCCGAGAGCGACAAGTACCGGCGCGGCGTGGTCGGCGTCGCCGCGGGCTCCGCGCGCTACCCCGGCGCCGCGGCCCTCGCCGTGGCCGGCGCGCTGCGCGGCGGCGCCGGGGCCGTCCGGTACGCGGGCAGCGCCGCCGCCGAGGTGGTGCGGCGCTTCCCGGAGACCCTGGTGACCGACGGCGGACCGGCCGACGCCGGCCGGGCACAGGCCTGGGTGGTCGGCCCCGGCGGCGGCGACGGCGCCGAACGGGCGCTGCGGGAGGCGCTCGCCGCCGAGGTGCCGGTGCTGGTCGACGCCGACGGCCTCACCGAACTCGCCCGGATCGGCCCCGAGTTGCTCCGCGACCGCCCGGCCCCGACGCTGCTCACCCCGCACGCGGGCGAGGCCGCCCGGCTGCTGGCGGGCGCCGCCGAGCACACCGACGCCGAGACCGTCGCCGCGCGGCGGCTGTGGGCCGCGAGGCTGCTCGCCGCGCGGTACGGCGCCACGGTGCTGCTCAAGGGCTCCACGACGGTGGTCGCCGCGCCCGAGGGCCAGGTCCGGGTCAACCCCACCGGCACCGGCTGGCTCGGCACCGCCGGCAGCGGCGACGTCCTCTCCGGCCTGGCGGGCTCCCTCCTCGCCGCCGGCCTCGCCCCGCTCGACGCCGCCGGCGCCGCCGCCTACCTGCACGGCCTGGCGGGCCGTCACGCCGCGGGCCCCGGCGCGCCGATCACCGCGCTGGACATCGCGGACGCGCTGCACCCCGTCTGGCAGTCGCTCACCGCGTAGGAGGGGGAGGGGGACGAAGAGGGACAGAGGGGTGGGGGGCGAAGAGGGATGGGGGCGAAGAGGGATGGGGCTGGGGGCGAGGAGGCCGGGGACGGGGGGGCGAAGAGGGACAGAGGGGTGGGGGCGAAGTGGCCGGGGAGCGGGGGCGTAGAGGGACAGAGGGGTGGGAGCGAGGAGAGTCGGAGGGCGGGGGCGTAGAGGGACGGACGTGCCCGGGGGTGGCGGGTGAGCCGCTGAGCGCCGCGCGGGCGTCGTGGAACCGGAAGGGCGGGTGCCGCGTGGTGAGTGCTGTCAGCCGTGGCGCCGGTGGTCGCGCAGCGTGGTGGGTGGGTTTCGCTGTGGTGATGCGGGCGGGTGCGGGAGGTGAGGTCCGGGTGGGCGGTTCGGGCGGACGGGTGTCGATGGTCCCCGGTCGGCCGTGCCCCTGATGGGGGGAGCGGCGGGTGTCTGGGAGACTGATACGCGATGACGACTGCGAACACCACCGGGACGCCCGCGCTGACCCAGGGGGTCCGCGCCGAGGCGACCGTCGACCTGGAAGCCCTGCGTGACAACCTCGCCGCGCTGCGGGCCCGGACCGGCGGCCCCGAACTGATGGCCGTGGTCAAGGCGGATGCCTACGGCCACGGCGCGGTTCGGTGTGCCCGCGAGGCGGTCGCGGCCGGCGCCGGCTGGCTCGGCACCGCCACGCCCGAGGAGGCGCTGGCGCTGCGGGCCGCGGGGATCGGGCCGGAGCAGGCCCGCGTGCTGTGCTGGCTGTGGACGCCGGGCGGCCCGTGGGCGCAGGCGCTGCGCGAGTCCGTCGACATCTCGATCAGCGGCCGGTGGGCGCTGGACGAGCTGCTCGCCGCCGTCCGGGAGACCGGTGTCCCGGCCCGGGTCCACCTCAAGGCCGACACCGGCCTGGGCCGCAACGGCTGCCAGCCGCACGACTGGCCCGACCTGGTCGACGCCGCGGTCAAGGCGCAGGCCGACGGGTTGCTGCGGGTGGTCGGCGTGTGGTCGCACTTCGCCGCCGCCGACGAGCCCGGCCACCCGTCGATCCAGGCCCAACTGGACTCCTTCGCCCAGGCGCTGGCCTTCGCCGAGCGCTCCGGCGTGGACCCCGAGGTGCGGCACCTGGCCAACTCCCCGGCGACCCTGCTGCTGCCGCAGTCGCACTACGACCTGGTCCGCCCGGGCCTGGCCATGTACGGCCTGTCCCCGGTGCCGGACCTCGGCGGGCCCGCCGACTTCGGGCTGCGGCCGGTGATGTCGCTGTCCGCCCGGCTCGCCCTGGTGAAGCGGGTGCCCGGCGGCCACGGCGTCTCGTACGGCCACCACTACACCACCGCCGGGCCGACCACCCTGGGCCTGGTCCCGCTCGGCTACGCGGACGGCGTGCCGCGGCACGCCAGCAACACCGGGCCGGTGCAGATCGGCTCGACCTGGTACCGGGTGGCCGGCCGGGTCGCGATGGACCAGTTCGTGGTCGACCTCGGCGGGGACACCCCCGACGTCGGCGAGGAGGTCCTGCTGTTCGGTTCCGGCGAGCGGGGCGAGCCCACCGCCGAGGACTGGGCCCGGGCCTGCGGCACCATCGCGTACGAGATCATCACGCGGATCGGCGGCCGGGTGCCGCGCCGCTACGTCGGCGGAGTCGGTGCCTGATGGCCGGTGAGTCGTCCGCGTCCTCCGGGGTGTCCCGGGCCGGGCTGATCGGCATCTCGCTGGGCGTGCTCGCCGCGGGCGCGGCGGCCGGTGTGGCCATAGAGCGGCTGACGGTGGGTCGGGCGATGCGCCGCCGGGCCCGCGAGGAGCTCGACGCGGCCGCGCCGTTCGGCTCGCTGCGCGGCACCCCGCGGCGGGTGACGGCGGCGGACGGCACCCAGCTGTACACCGAGGTCGACGAGGCCGACGGGCCCAGCCCGCTGACCGTGGTGTTCTGCCACGGCTACTGCCTGAACCAGGACAGCTGGCACTTCCAGCGCGCCGCCCTGCGCGGCCGGCTGCGGATGGTCTTCTGGGACCAGCGCAGCCACGGCCGCTCCGAGCGCTCCCGCTCGTACCTGGACGGCGAGCCCGCCTCGATCGACCAGCTCGGCGGCGACCTCAAGGCGGTGCTGGACGCGGTGGTCCCCGAGGGTCCGGTGGTGCTGGTCGGCCACTCGATGGGCGGGATGACCGTGATGGCGCTGGCCGCGCAGCACCCCGAGCTGTTCGCGTCGGACGGCCGGGTCGCCGGGGTCGCGCTGGTGGGCACCCTCGCGGGCGGCTGGGACTCGGTGACGCTGGGCCTGCCGGCCGCCGGGGCGCGGGTGGTGAAGCGGGTCGCACCCGGCGTGGTGCGCCTGCTGGGCCGTCAGGTCGAGCTGGTGGAGGCGACCCGGCGGTGGGGTTCGGACGTCGCCGCGGTGTTCTACCGGCGGTTCTCGTTCGGCGGCAAGGACGTCGACCCGGCGGTGGCCCGGTTCGCCGAGCAGTTGCTGGACGCCACCCCGATCGACGTGGTCGCCGAGTTCTACCCGGCGTTCTCGCTGCACGACAAGCAGGGCGCGCTGGCCGCACTCGACGGGCTGCCCGCCCTGGTGCTGGCCGGCACCCGGGACCTGCTGACCCCGCCCGAGTACAGCGAGGCGATCGCCGCGGCGCTGCCGGACTCCCGGCTGGTGCTGGCCCCGGAGACCGGGCACCTGGTGATGCTGGAGCGCCCCGAGCTGGTCGACCACGAACTGGCGGCGCTGCTGGAGCGGGCCGCCGAGTACGCCGGGACCGGCCCGCTGCCCGAGCGGGTGCGGGAGTTGGCGCAGGAGCCGGCCGCGGAGCCGGAGCCGGAGCAGGGCTGAGCGGGCGTCCGGCCGGGGTGTGTCACCGTAGGGGTGGCCGCAACGATCGAAGAAGGACGCCATGGGTTCGCAGACCACTCTGACCGTCGCCACCGCGGAGCGGATGACCACGCTCGGCCGGGACCTCGCCGGGCTGCTGCGCCCCGGTGACCTGGTGCTGCTCTCCGGCGAGCTGGGCGCGGGCAAGACCACGCTGACCCGCGGCCTCGGCGAGGGCCTCGGGGTGCGCGGCGCGGTGACCTCGCCGACCTTCGTGATCGCCCGGGTGCACCCCTCGCTGACCGGCGGCCCCGCGCTGGTGCACGTCGACGCGTATCGGCTCGGCGGCGGTCTGGAGGAGATGGAGGACCTCGACCTGGACGTGTCGCTGTCCGAGTCGGTGATCGTGGTCGAGTGGGGCGAGGGCAAGGTCGAGGAGCTGTCCGAGGACCGGCTGGAGATCCGGATCGAACGCACCCTCGGCGGGGCCGACGTGGACCTGGTCGGGGAGTCGGACGGCCGCCGGGTCACCCTCACCGGGCTGGGCGTCCGCTGGGACGACGCGGATCTCACCGGATTGGGTGACAGCTGACCCCGGTTCCCGACAGGGTGTCGGCATCCTGTTGCGGCGGGCGGCGCGGGCGTGATGGGATGGCGGCAGCAGGTTAGGTATGCCTAACTAGGGAGGCGCCCCATGGCGAGCACCACCCCCCGGAACACCCCGCGCCCCGAACAGCCGCCGGCCCGGCCCGAGGAACGGGCCCCGCGCCCCGAGCCGCGCCCCGACGCCGTCCCGATGCGGGCGCTACTGGCGTCCTGCCGGGCCGCCGAGGCGGTCTCCACCCCACCGGAGCGCGACGCCGCCTGAGCCGGCCCCGGCCCGCGGGTGCCTCCCGGTCAGGGGACGACGACCACCCGCGTGCCGTTCGGCGCGAAGTCCCACAGGGTCTGGCCGTCCGCCTTGGCGACCCGCAGGCCGCCGGTCTTGACGGTCGGGTCGGCGGACGGCGCGGGCGCGCCCTCGTCCACCAGCGCGCTGAAGCCGAAGGTGGTGCCGGCCTGCTGGGCGAACCGCACCACGTGCTCGACCGCCCGCTTGTCGGTGCCGGTGCCCGAGGCGGTGCGGCTGTAGACGGTGTACGAGCCGGGCGCGGGCTGCGCGGTGCCGGGCGTCGCCTTGAACGCGGCCACCACCGGCGCGGGCTTCTTCGGGTCGACCAGCCAGACCTGACGGTCCTTCACGGAATACACCACCCGCAGCCCGGCGCCGGAGTCCGCGGGCACCGGCGGAACGCTCGCCGAGGGGCCGGGCGACGGGGCGGCGGACGCGGCCGGGGAGCTCGCGGCGGGTGTGGCGGCGACCGCCCGGGAGGGGGCGCCGTTCGCCTGGAACGCCAGCAGCCCGATCACCGCCATGGCCCCCAGGGTCAGCCCGCCGACCACCACACCAGGACCCAGCTTCGCCACGTCAGCTCCTCACGGTCGCCACCACCCGTACCGGCACCCCATCGTGCCAGGTCCGCCACGCCGTTCCGGGTTCTTCCGATCGTGTGTTCACGGCCGGTGCGGGCACCCGCGCCGGACCCTCTAACCTTGAACCCGTGCTCCTCCTCGCCTTCGACACCGCCACCCCCGCCGTCACCGCCGCCGTCCACGACGGCGAGCGGGTGCTCGCCGAGTCCTACGAGGTCGACGCGCGGCGGCACGGGGAACTGCTGCTGCCCACCATCGCCGCCGTGCTGCGCACCGCGGGCGTGGACAAGCGGCAGCTCACCGCCCTGGCGGTCGGCGTCGGCCCCGGCCCGTACACCGGCCTGCGGGTCGGCCTGGTGACCGCCGCCGCGCTCGGCGACGCGCTGGGCCTGCCGGTGCACGGCGTCTGCACGCTCGACGCGATCGCCCACCAGGCGCGCCGCGAGGGCGTCGACGGCCCGTTCACGGTGGCCACCGACGCCCGCCGCAAGGAGGTCTACTGGGCCTCCTACGACGCGGCCGGCGCCCGGGTCTCCGGCCCGTCGGTGGACCGCCCCGCCGAGATCGAACCCGGCGAGCGGACGGTCGGCGCCGGCGCCCTGCTGTACGCACTCCCGCAGGCGAGCGGCCCCGAGCACGTCTCGGCGGGCGCGCTGGCGGACTTCGCGGTGCGCGAGCTGGCGGCTGGGCGCGAGCTGCTGCCGAACACCCCGCTGTACCTGCGGCGGCCGGACGCGCAGGTGCCCGCGGGGTACAAGGCGGTGCTTCCGGCGTGAACGGCTGCGTCCGTGGCTAAGTACACGCTGCGTCCCATGCGGTGGTGGGACATCGAGCCCGTCATGGCGCTGGAGCACCTGCTGTTCCCCGAGGACGCCTGGTCGCGCGGGATGTACTGGTCGGAGCTGGCCGAGGCGTACCCCGGCGGGAGCCGGCACTACGTGGTGGCGGTCGACGACGGCGACGCCGTGGTCGGGTACGCGGGGCTGATGGCGGTCGGGGCGGACGCCGACGTGCAGACCATCGCGGTGGACACCGGCCACCAGGGCGCGGGACTCGGGGGAGTGCTGCTGGCCGAGCTGGTCGCGGAGTCGGTCCGGCGCGGCTGTGCGGAGCTGCTGCTGGAGGTGCGGGTGGACAACCTGCGCGCCCAGCGGCTGTACGAGCGGTTCGGGTTCGAGCCGGTCGGGATCCGGCGGGGCTACTACCAGCCCGCCAACGTGGACGCACTGGTGATGCGTCTGGACCACCTGGCAAGCGATCTGAAGGACCATCAGAATGGCTGACGAACCTCTCGTCCTCGGCATCGAGACCTCCTGCGACGAGACCGGCGTCGGCATCGTCCGCGGCACCACGCTGCTCGCCGACGCGGTCGCCTCGAGCGTCAACGACCACGCGCGGTTCGGCGGCGTCGTCCCGGAGATCGCCAGCCGGGCGCACCTGGAGGCGATGATCCCGACCATCCGGCGGGCGCTGGACACCGCCGGGGTGAAGGCGAGCGACCTGGACGGCATCGCGGTGACCGCGGGCCCGGGCCTGGCCGGGGCGCTGCTGGTCGGCGTGAGCGCCGCCAAGGCGTACGCCTGGGCGCTGGACAAGCCGCTGTACGGGGTGAACCACCTGGCCTCGCACATCTGCGTGGACCAGCTGGAGCACGGCCGGCTGCCCGAGCCGACGATGGCGCTGCTGGTCTCCGGCGGGCACTCCTCGCTGCTGCTCAGCGGGGACATCACCTCCGACGTCCGCCCGCTGGGCTCGACCATCGACGACGCGGCGGGCGAGGCCTTCGACAAGGTGGCCCGGGTGCTCGGGCTGGGCTTCCCCGGCGGGCCGGTGGTGGACCGGATGGCCCGCGAGGGCGACGGGAAGGCGATCGCGTTCCCGCGCGGGCTGAACAACGCGGGCGACCCCGCGTACGACTTCTCGTTCTCCGGCCTGAAGACCGCCGTGGCGCGCTGGGTGGAGGCCAAGCGGCGGGCCGGCGAGCCGGTGCCGGTGGCGGACGTGGCGGCGTCGTTCCAGGAGGCGGTCACCGACGTGCTGACCCGCAAGGCCGTCCGGGCCTGCAAGGACAACGACGTCGACCACCTGATGATCGGCGGCGGCGTGGCCGCCAACTCGCGGCTGCGCGAGATGGCGCAGCAGCGCTGCGACAAGGCGGGCATCGTGCTGCGGGTGCCGCGGCCGGGCCTGTGCACCGACAACGGCGCGATGGTGGCGGCGCTCGGCGCGGAGATGGTGTGGCGCAACCGCACCCCGTCCGCCTTCGACCTGTCGGCGGACTCCTCGCTGCCGGTCACCGAGACGCACGTGCCGGGCGCGGACACCGGGCACGGCGACTTCCACGCGCACGCCCACGAGGCGCTGAAGTGACCCTGGCGGCGATGTGGGAGGCCCGCGCCGCCGACGGCCGCGGGGCCGAACTGCACGCCTGGGCACGGGCGGTGGCGCTGCCGGCGGTGCGCGGTGCGGCCGGCCTGGAGCGGGTCGAGCTGTTCACCGCCCCCGGCGAGCGGGTGCTGCTGATCGCGCTGTGGGAGGGCGAGCCGCAGCCGGTCCCGGAGCCGCCCGCCGGGCTGCTCGCCCGTCCGGTGCACCACTGGACCTTCACCCGCACCGATGCCGGGTAGGCAACCGCGGAACCGGTACCGTCGTCCTGAACATCGACACGCGTGTAGAGGAAGAGCGAGGGGACACCGGTGACGAAGAGGGCCCGGATCGGGTACGGGGCGGGGGCGCTCGCCGTCCTGCTGGCGGCGAGCGGGTGCGGCGGCTCCGCTCCGGCCGGGCACCAGTCCGCTCCCGCGCCGTCCGCCGCCGCGTCCTCGGACGCACCCAGCGCCGGCGCGCCGTCAGGCGCCGCCCAGGACGCGGTCGGTGACGCCGCGTGGGCGAAGTGGGGCCTCAAGCCGATGGCCAAGGCGCCCGCCCCGCCCGCCGACAAGCCGATCAAGCTGGCCAAGACGGGCACGGTGCCGGTCTTCAGCACCGTCCCCACCGGCGACAAGGTCGTCTTCATCACCATCGACGACGGGGCCGAGAAGGACCCCAAGTTCGTCCAGATGCTGACCGACCTGAAGGTGCCGATCACGATGTTCCTGACCAAGGACATCGTCAAGGGCGACTACGGCTACTTCAAGCCGCTGCAGGCGCTCGGCAACAGCATCCAGAACCACACCGTCACCCACCCCGTGATGAGCAAGCTCAGCCCGGACAAGCAGAAGACCGAGGTCTGCGACGACCAGGCCGCGCTCACCCAGCAGTACGGCACCGCCCCGTTCCTGTTCCGCCCGCCGTTCGGCGACGGCGCGCACACCCCCTCGCTGAACACCGCCGTCCAGCAGTGCGGTCCGCGCGCCATCGTGCTCTGGCAGGAGTCGATGCAGATCCACGACATGCAGTACCAGGGCGAGAAGAAGCTCAAGAACGGCGACATCATCCTCGCCCACTTCCGCGGCCCCTCCGAGCTGAAGGGCGAGACCATGACCCAGATGTTCGGCGAGATGCTCGCCCGCATCCAGGAGCAGGGCTTCGCGGTGGCCCGGCTCGACGACTACATCGCCAAGCCCACCGGCTGACCCAGCATCATCACCGGGCCGTTCGGCGTGCGGGACAGGATCACCGTCACCTCGTTCGGCCCGGACGGCTTCAGCTGCCGGCGCAGCTCCTCCGGCGTGATCGCCATCCCGCGCTTCTTGATCACCACGGTGCCGACCCGGCGCTCCCGCAGCAGCGCCTTGAGCTTCTTCACGTGGTACGGCAGGACGTCGGTCAGCTCGTAGGCGTGCGCGTACGGGGTCGGCCGCAACTCGTCCGAGGTGACGTAGGCGATCATCGGGTCGATCAGCCGCCCGCCGGTCCAGACGGCCACCTCCGCGACCATCCGGGCCCGGATCACCGCCCCGTCCGGCTCGTACAGGTAGCGGCCCACCGGCCCGACCTCCGGGTCCGGCAGCACCCCGCCGGTGTGCGAGTGGCCGCCGGGCAGCAGCGTCGCCCGGTACGGCGCGGCGGGCGCGGCGCCGAACCACAGCACCGCCTCCTTCACCTCGCCGTGGTCGGAGACCCACTCCGCCTCCGCGCCGTCCGGCACCAGCTCGTGCGGGATCCCCGGCGCCACCTTCAACGCCCCGAACGGCGCGCAGCGGGCCGCCTCGACCGCCCACGACAGCGGCGGGCTGTACGCCTCGGGGTCGAACACCCGGCCGCGCGCGGTGCGCCGCGCCGGATCGGTGAACACCGCGTCGTAGCCCGCGACGTCGACGTCCGCGACGTCCGCGCAGCGCACCTCCACCAGCTCCGCCACGCCGAGCGCCGCCGCGTTCGCGCTCGCCACCGCGCAGGTCAGCTCGTCCCGGTCCACCGCCAGCACCGCGATCCCCGCCCGGGCCAGCGCGATCGCGTCGCCGCCGATCCCGCAGCACAGGTCCGCCAGCCGCTTCACCCCCAGCGCGGCGAACCGCCCCGCCCGCCACTCGGCGACGCTGCGCCGGGTCGCCTGCTCCACCCCGTGCTGGGTGAAGTACATCGACGCGGCGTCCGCGCCGAACTTCGCCGCCGCCCGCTGCCGCAGCCGCGCCTGCTCGAACGCCGCCCGCACCAGTTCGGCCGGGTAGTCCCGGCGCAGCCGGGTCGCCAGGGCCAGCTCCTCGGCCGCCGAGAACTCCCGCAGTTCGGCCAGCAGCGCCTGCCCCTGCTCGGTCAGCAGCGCCCGGAACGATTCGATCTCCACCCCCTCATTCTCGCCGCCCGGTCACCCGCCGGTCGCCGAGCAGTCCGAGCCGCTGTAGCAGGGCTGGTACCCGCTCGGCAGCGGCCGCGGCTCCTCGTGCCGGTGGTCGTACGCGGACCCGGCGGCGGCCAGCGCCAGCACCGCGGCCAGCAGCAGCGCCTGCGCCACCGCCGTCACGCGCAGCCCGCCGCGCCAGGTCAGCACCGCCGCCACCACCGGCACGACCGCGCAGCCGAGCAGCACCGGCACCAGGTCGTACGGCTGTGCGGCGGAGCCGTCGAGGCTCCCGTCGGCGAAGGCGGCGCGCAGCAGCAGCGCCGCGCCCGCGGCGGCCTCCAGGCAGAGCAGGCCGAGCAGGGTGAGCAGGTCGACGGCGATCGGTGCGCGGCGAGTCATGTCGGGAGTCTGGCGACGCTCGGCCCCGGGCGCCTGAGTACCCGGGCTCAGACGGCCCGGAAACCCGCGCCCTTCCGAAACTCGCGCGCGACGCGTTGGCACTCTGGTTGACTGAGTGCTAACGGCGTCCTATGGTCGTTCCTGGCACTCCCCCCAGGGTGAGTGCTAACGCGATGAAGCGTGGCTGACCCCCGCGACGGCAGTTCGCGCGCCATCGCCACCTACCTGATAGACAACCCCGTAATCTCCGAAGGGGAGCTCGGACGTGACCACCAGCAGCAAGGTTGCCATCAAGCCGCTCGAGGACCGCATCGTGGTCCAGCCGCTCGACGCCGAGACCACCACCGCCTCCGGCCTGGTGATCCCGGACACCGCCAAGGAGAAGCCCCAGGAGGGCGTCGTCCTGGCCGTCGGCCCGGGTCGCTTCGAGGACGGCCAGCGTCTGCCGCTCGACGTCGCCGTCGGTGACATCGTCCTGTACTCGAAGTACGGCGGCACCGAGGTCAAGTACCAGGGCGAGGAGTACCTGGTCCTCTCGGCTCGCGACGTTCTCGCCATCATCGAGAAGTAAGACGTCCCAGCCCCGCCCCGGATCCGTGTCAGCACTGACAGGGGCCCGGGGCGCGGCTTTTGCTCCACGTACGCAGACCTACCCCTGAGGAAACGGGATCATGGCGAAGACCCTGCAGTTCGACGAGGACGCCCGCCGCTCGCTGGAGCGCGGCGTCAACAAGCTGGCCGACACCGTCAAGGTGACGATCGGCCCCAAGGGCCGCAACGTCGTCATCGACAAGAAGTTCGGCGCCCCCACCATCACCAACGACGGTGTGACCATCGCCCGCGAGGTCGAGCTCGACGACCCGTACGAGAACCTCGGCGCGCAGCTGGTCAAGGAGGTCGCCACCAAGACCAACGACGTCGCGGGCGACGGCACCACCACCGCCACCGTGCTCGCCCAGGCCCTGGTCAACGAGGGCCTGCGCAACGTCGCCGCCGGCGCCGGCCCGGCCGCCCTGAAGAAGGGCATCGACAAGGCCGTCGCCGCCGTCACCGAGCACCTGCTCTCGATCGCCCGCGAGATCGAGGGCAAGGACGACGTCGCCGCCGTCGCCTCCCTCTCCGCCCAGGACGCCCAGGTCGGCGAGCTGATCGCCGAGGCGATCGACAAGGTCGGCAAGGACGGTGTGATCACCGTCGAGGAGTCCAACACCTTCGGCGTCGAGCTCGAGTTCACCGAGGGCATGCAGTTCGACAAGGGCTACCTGTCGCCGTACTTCGTCACCGACGCGGAGCGCCAGGAAGCCGTCCTGGAGGACCCGTACATCCTCATCACCCAGGGCAAGATCTCCAGCATCCAGGAGCTCCTGCCGCTGCTGGAGAAGGTCCTGCAGGTCGGCGGCTCGCGCCCGCTGCTGATCATCGCCGAGGACGTCGACGGCGAGGCCCTCTCCACCCTGGTGGTCAACAAGATCCGCGGCACCTTCAACGCGGTCGCGGTCAAGGCCCCCGGCTTCGGTGACCGCCGCAAGGCCATCCTCGGCGACATCGCCACCCTCACCGGCGGCGAGGTCGTCTCCGAGGAGGTCGGCCTCAAGCTCGACCAGGTCGGCCTGGAGGTGCTCGGCACCGCCCGCCGCGTCACCGTCACCAAGGACGAGACCATCGTCGTCGACGGCGCCGGCGACTCCGCCGCCGTGGCCGGCCGGGTCGCCCAGATCAAGGCCGAGATCGCCAACACCGACTCCGACTGGGACCGCGAGAAGCTCCAGGAGCGCCTCGCGAAGCTGGCCGGCGGCGTCTGCGTCATCAAGGTCGGCGCGGCCACCGAGGTCGAGCTCAAGGAGCGCAAGCACCGTCTCGAGGACGCCATCTCCGCGACCCGCGCCGCGGTCGAGGAGGGCATCGTCGCCGGCGGTGGCGCCTCCCTGGTGCACGCCGCCAAGGTCCTGGAGGACGGCCTCGGCCTGACCGGCGACGAGGCCACCGGTGTCTCCGTCGTCCGCAAGGCGCTCGCCGAGCCGCTGCGCTGGATCGCCCAGAACGCCGGCCTCGAGGGTTACGTCATCACCCACAAGGTCGCCGAGCTGGACGCCGGCTTCGGCTACAACGCGGCCACCGGCGAGTACGGCGACCTGCTGAAGGCCGGCGTCATCGACCCGGTCAAGGTCACCCGCTCCGCCCTGGAGAACGCGGCCTCCATCGCCTCCCTGCTGCTCACCACCGAGACCCTCGTGGTGGAGAAGAAGGAAGAGGAGGCCGACAACGGCCACGGCCACTCGCACGGCGGGCACGGCCACAGCCACTGACACCAGCCGATAGGCAGGTAGGCAACCACCAGGGGCGCGAGGAACCGCGCGACCGGCCGGGCACTCTCGTAGTGCGCGGCCGGGAGCGCAGCCACCTCGCGCCCTTCGTGCTGTCCCGCGGTTCCTCGCGCCGCGGTCGCGCCCGTCCGCGCTCGCTACCCTGGACCCCGTGATCGAGGCCCGTCATCTCCGCGTCCTGCGCGCCGTCGCCGACACCGGTTCCTTCTCCGCCGCCGCGCGCGAACTGGGGTGCACCCAGCCGGCGGTGAGCCAGCAGATGAAGGCGCTGGAGAAGGCGGTGGACACCCCGCTGGTGGTGCGCTCCGGGCGGGAGATGCAGCTGAGCGAGGCCGGGCGGGTGCTGCTGAAGCACGCCACCGGGATCCTCGCGGGACTGTCCGCCGCCGAGGAGGAGGTCGCGGCGATCGCCGGGCTGCGGGCCGGACGGGTCCGGCTGGTGTCCTTCCCGACGGCCAGCTCGACGCTGGTGCCGCGCTCGGTCGCCCGGCTGCGGACGGCCCACCCGGGGGTGCGGGTCTCGCTGGTCGAGGCGGAGCCGCCGCAGTCGCTGGCGATGCTGCGCGGCGGCGAGTGCGAGGTGGCGCTGGCATTCCGGTACCCGGACTCGCAGGGCGGGCTGAGCCTGCCGTCCCCGCACGCGACGCTGCGCGAGGCGCGGGCCGAGGCGACCCTGGAGGCGGCCGCCGCCGCGGCGGCCAACGACTGGTCGGACCTGGTGGTGCGCCCGCTGCTGGACGACCCGCTGGTCGGGCTGGTGCCGGCCGGGCACCCGCTGGCCGGGCGGGGCGAGGAGCGGCCGGTGGACCTGGCCGAGCTGGCCGGGGAGCAGTGGATCGCGGGCTGTCCGCAGTGCCGCGGCCACCTGGTCGAACTCTGCGGCGACGCCGGCTTCGCACCGGCCATCGACTTCGCCACCGACGACTACCCGGCGGTGGTCGGCCTGGTCGGTGCGGGCCTCGGGGTGGCGGTGCTCCCCGGGCTGGCGCTGGAGTCGGTGCGGCACCCGGGGGTGGCGGCCGTCCCGGTGCGGGTGGCGTCGGGGGAGCCGGCGCGGCGCGAGGTGGTGGCGCTGACCCTGCCGGACCTGGCGCAGGTTCCGGCGGTGGCGCTGATGCTGGACCAGCTCGCGGGGGCGGCCGCCGCCCGCTGAGGGCCGCCGCCCGCCCGTGCACGCGGCGCCTGCGGGACGGCGGCGCTGCGCGTGCGGAGGATCGTTTCTGCACACCCGGGGCCGCGGCGGGGGACACGCCCGGCGGCCGGGCATCGGTGAATCGGTCGGACCGGGTGGGCCGGTCGGGTCGAGCGGCTCGGTCGGGTCGGGCGGATCAGCGGCGGATGGTCTGCGGCATGGCGAGCGGGACCTCGACCAGCCGGTTGCGGGAGCGCCCGAGCAGCTCCTCGCGTTCGTCCTCGGTCAGCCCGCCCCACACGCCGTACGGCTCGCGGACGGCCAGGGCGTGGGCGGCGCACTGGGCGCGCACCGGGCAGCGCATGCAGACCTCCTTCGCGCTCGCCTCCCGGGAGGTCCGGGCGGCTCCCCGCTCGCCTTCCGGGTGGAAGAACAGCGAGCTGTCCACGCCGCGGCAGGCGGCGGAGAGCTGCCAGTCCCAGAGGTCTGCGTTGGGGCCGGGGAGGCGGGAGAAATCTGCCATGGCTCATTCCCTTCAAAGGCTCGGGACCTGGCGGCTCTGCTGCGGGTTGCGGCGGCGAGGCTGCACGGGGCCGGTACGGACACCTGGAAATATGACTTACGCCAACTACCAGGACAAGTCACCCACACACCGACACAACAGTCAATGACCTGACAGATGCTATAAAAACGGACAAACGGGGCAAGAGGTTTGAAGCCGTACGCTGCGTCGATCGGGTGTCCGGCGGGGCGTGGACCGTCACGGAAGGGCGCGCACGGCGCGGGCACCGCGCGCGAGCTGCACGAAAGTGCGGCGTGTGCACCGCGAGGTGGCTCTTGTGTGATGGGTCGGCCACGTACAGTGGTGGAGATGGACCTGAAGCCGTAACTCATTCGAGTGACGGTCGTTGGATGTACGGAGGCGGTTAAAGGGCGCTGGACATCGGGAACGATCGCGGAGCCAGGCGATCGGAACGGGGTCCGACCCGGGGCCGTGTCGGAGAGGTTCGTACCAGCCAGGAGGCTCAACGTGACGCGGATCTGCTGCGGAGGACGGTCATGACATCCGTACTCGTCTGCGACGATTCCCCGCTCGCCCGGGAAGCGCTTCGCCGTGCGGTGGCGACCGTGCCCGGCGTCGACCGGGTGACCACTGCGACGAACGGTGAGGAGGTCCTCCGCCGCTGGGTGGCCGACCGTTCCGATCTCGTTCTGATGGATGTCCGGATGCCCGGCCTCGGCGGGGTGGAGACGGTTCGCCGGCTGCTCTCGGCCGACCCGGGTGCGCGGATCATCATGCTCACCGTCGCCGAGGACCTGGACGGCGTGGCCCTCGCGGTCGCCGCCGGGGCCCGCGGCTACCTGCACAAGGACGCCTCGCGCGCCGAACTGCGGGCCACCGTCACCCAGGCGCTGGCCGACCCGACCTGGCGGCTCGCCCCGCGCCGGCTGCGCAGTCCGGACATGGGCGCCGCGCCGACGCTGACGGCCCGTGAGATCCAGGTGCTGGAGGGCATGAGCCACGGCCGCTCCAACGCGGAGATCGGCCGGGAGCTGTTCCTCTCCGAGGACACCGTGAAGACGCACGCCAGGCGGCTGTTCAAGAAGCTCGGCGCCTCGGACCGCGCGCACGCGGTGGCCCTGGGCTTCCGCTGGGGCCTGGTCCGCTGAGCGGCCGGGATTTCGAACTGCGCTCGCTCGGACGTGTGACGTTGTGGTCCCGAGGCTGCACCATGGAGTAGTGGAGCACCTCGGGGACCAACGGACAGGCAGGGGAGGCGGCACGGTGCACGCGGCGACGCATAACGTTCCGATGCACAAGTCCGGACGCGGTGCCGCGTTTTCCGGTCCGACCAGGCACCATGGACCGATGCGTGACGACGAGGCAGCCGCCGGGACCGAGCCGGCACAGCCCGCCCCCGGGGGCGGGGCTGCCGATCCGTCGTACACCCCGGATGCCGGGGACTCGCCCCCACCGGACGCCGGACGCCGGGACTCTGACGATCCGCCGGTCGGCGCAGTGCGCCCGCCGGTGCTCGGCAGCGGCGCCTCGCCGGAGGTGGCGGACCTGGTCGCCGCCGCGGCACGCGGGGACGGCCGGGCGATCGAGGCGCTGCTCGCCTACGTGCTGCCGCTGGCGCTGCGGTACTGCCGCGGCCGGCTGGTCCGGCTGCCGGGCGGGGCCCGGCACCACGTGGACGACGTGGCGCAGGAGGTGTGCGTCGCGGTGCTGTGCGCGCTGCCGCGGTACCGGGACACCGGCCGCCCGTTCGAGGCCTTCGTGTACGGGATCGCCGCGCACAAGATCGCCGATCTGCAGCGCGCCGCGATGCGCGGGCCCGGCTCGACGGTGATCCCGCCGGACGACCTGCCGGAGACGCCGGACGACTCGCTCGGTCCGGAGGAGCGGGCGCTGCTGTCCAGCGACGCGGCGTGGATCAAGGAGCTGCTGTCCAACCTGCCGGCCCGGCAGCGCGAGCTGGTGCTGCTGCGGGTGGCGGACGGGCTGTCCGCGGAGGAGACCGGCGAGGTGCTGGGGATGTCCCCGGGCGCGGTGCGGGTCGCCCAGCACCGGGCGCTGTCGCGGTTGCGGGCGCTGGCGGAGGAGTCCGGCTAGTCCGGGGGCCGTCGTCGTCGCCGGGGCGTTTCCTGGTCGGCGGGCGGAAGAAGCGCGGGGGCGTGCGCGTTGTCAAGAGGGCGCGACGAGTTGCCCCGCGTCACCAGTACCATGGGGTATCGGCGCCTGGTCGGGTCGCCAAAGTTTCGTTGGCGTGCGCGGGGTTCCCCTGGAGGTTCCTCCGAACGCCGGGCGTCTTGGCGGCCGAGAGCCGGATGCCCGTGCGCAGAACGACGGCCCGCCACGGAAGGTTCCCCATGTCTTACAACGCCGCCGGCGTCCCCGAGAAGTTCGCGATGCTCGGACTCACGTACGACGACGTCCTGCTGCTGCCCGGGGCCTCCGAGGTGCTCCCCAACCAGGTCGACACCTCCTCCCGGATCTCCCGGAACGTACGGGTGAACATCCCGCTGCTGTCGGCGGCGATGGACAAGGTCACCGAGTCCCGGATGGCGATCGCGATGGCCCGGCAGGGCGGCGTCGGCGTCCTGCACCGCAACCTGTCGATCGAGGACCAGGTCAACCAGGTCGACCTGGTGAAGCGTTCCGAGTCCGGCATGGTGACCGACCCGATCACGGTCGGCCCGGACGCCACGCTGGCCGACGCCGACGCGCTGTGCGCGCGGTTCCGGATCTCCGGCGTCCCGGTGGCCTCCGCGGAGGGCAAGCTGCTGGGCATCGTCACCAACCGCGACATGGCGTTCGAGACCGACCGCAGCCGCAAGGTCGCCGAGATCATGACCCCGATGCCGCTGATCACCGGCAAGGTCGGGATCTCCGGCGAGGACGCGATGGCGCTGCTGCGCCGCCACAAGATCGAGAAGCTGCCGCTGGTCGACGACGAGGGCCGGATCAAGGGCCTGATCACCGTCAAGGACTTCGTCAAGGCGGAGAAGTACCCGAACGCCGCGAAGGACGCCGAGGGCCGGCTGCTGGTGGGCGCCGCGGTCGGTGCCTCCGCCGAGGCCTTCGACCGCGCCCAGGCGCTGGTCGGCGCGGGCGTGGACTTCCTGGTCGTCGACACCTCGCACGGGCACTCGCACAACGCGCTGGCGTGGATCTCCAAGATCAGGGCCGCGGTGCCGGTGGACGTCATCGGCGGCAACGTCGCCACCCGGGACGGCGCGCAGGCGCTGATCGACGCGGGCGTGGACGGCGTGAAGGTCGGTGTCGGCCCCGGCTCGATCTGCACCACCCGCGTGGTCGCCGGCGTCGGCGTGCCGCAGGTGACGGCGATCTGGGAGGCCTCGCAGGCCTGTCAGGACGCGGGCGTGCCGATCATCGGCGACGGCGGCCTGCAGTACTCGGGCGACATCGGCAAGGCGCTGGCCGCCGGCGCGGACACCGTGATGCTGGGCTCGCTGCTGGCCGGCTGCGAGGAGTCGCCGGGCGAGCTGCTGTTCATCAACGGCAAGCAGTTCAAGTCGTACCGCGGCATGGGTTCGCTGGGCGCCATGCAGTCCCGCGGCCAGGCGAAGTCCTTCTCCAAGGACCGCTACTTCCAGGCCGACGTCTCCTCCGACGAGAAGCTGATCGCCGAGGGCATCGAGGGCCAGGTGCCCTACCGCGGCCCGCTGTCCGCGGTGCTGTTCCAGCTGGTCGGCGGTCTGCGGCAGACCATGGGCTACGTGGGCGCGGCGAGCATCGACGAGATGCAGACCAAGGGCCGGTTCGTCCGGATCACCTCGGCGGGTCTCAAGGAGAGCCACCCGCACGACATCCAGATGACGGTCGAGGCGCCGAACTACAACGGCCGGTAAGGCTTTCGGGAATCCGCCCGGGCCGCAGGGGACTGCGGGCCGGGCGGATTCCGCTGTCCGGGGACGGGCGACGCGCGCGGTGCGTGCGCCCCTGACGGGGCGCCGGGGGCGGTGCGGGATACTTGTGCGGCCGGGGTGACCCGGTTGGAGATGAAGCAGCAGAAGGGCTCGAAGTGACTGAGATCGAGATCGGGCGAGGCAAGCGCGGGCGCCGGGCGTACTCCTTCGACGACATCGCCGTCGTCCCCAGCCGCCGTACGCGCGACCCGAAGGAGGTCTCGATCGCCTGGCAGATCGACGCCTACCGGTTCGAACTGCCGTTCCTCGCCGCGCCGATGGACAGCGTGGTGTCGCCGCAGCAGGCCATCGAGATCGGGCGGCTCGGCGGCCTCGGCGTGCTGAACCTCGAGGGGCTCTGGACCCGCTACGAGGACCCGCGGCCGCTGCTGGAGGAGATCGCCGCGCTCAAGGACGAGGCGGCGGCGACCCGGCGGCTGCAGGAGATCTACGCGGAGCCGATCAAGGCGGAGCTGATCAAGGAGCGGATCAAGGAGGTCCGTGACTCGGGCGTGGTGACCGCGGCGGCGCTGTCGCCGCAGCGGACCGCCGAGTTCTCCAAGGTCGTGGTGGACGCCGGGGTCGACGTGTTCGTGATCCGCGGGACCACGGTCTCCGCCGAGCACGTCTCCGGCGCCGCGGAGCCGCTCAACCTGAAGCAGTTCATCTACGAGCTGGACGTGCCGGTGATCGTCGGCGGCTGCGCCACCTACACCGCGGCGCTGCACCTGATGCGCACCGGCGCGGCGGGCGTGCTGGTCGGCTTCGGCGGCGGCGCGGCGCACACCACCCGCGGCGTGCTGGGCATCCAGGTGCCGATGGCGACCGCGGTGGCGGACGTGGCGGCGGCCCGCCGGGACTACATGGACGAGTCCGGCGGCCGGTACGTGCACGTGATCGCGGACGGCGGCGTCGGCTACAGCGGCGACATCCCGAAGGCGGTCGCCTGCGGTGCGGACGCGGTGATGATCGGCGCCGCGCTGGCCCGGGCCACCGACGCGCCCGGCCGCGGCTACCACTGGGGCATGGAGGCCGTCCACGACGAGCTGCCGCGCGGCAAGCGGGTCGACCTGGGCACCGTCGGCACCACCGAGGAGATCCTCACCGGCCCGTCGCACACCCCCGACGGCACCATGAACCTCTTCGGCGCCCTGCGCCGCGCGATGGCCACCACCGGCTACACCGAGCTCAAGGAGTTCCAGCGCGTCGAGGTGACGGTCAACCCCGCCCGCTGACCCCCGCACCCGACGAAGGGCCCCGCCGCGATCCCGCGCCGGGGCCCTTCGCGTGTCGGGGCGTCAGGCGCGGGCGCCTGGGGCGGGCCACAGTTGGCCGAAGAACGGGGCCGGGTGGCCGGTGCGCGGCGGGAGGCTCCGCGGGGCAGGCGGAGGTTTGCGGTCGCACGACCGGGCCGGGCGTGGGTTCTCGGGCCGGCGGACGAGTGCCGGTGCGGCGGGGCGGAGGTGATGCCGGGTCAGGTGGACGGCGGGTGCCGGTGGGGTGGGTGGGGGTGGTGGGGTGGGTGGGAGTGGGGGCGGGTGGCTTCGGGGTGGGGGGACAGGGGATGATGGGGGCTTGGCGTTCGGGGGGACCGCCGGGTGGGCCGACGTGTCGTCAGGGCCCGGTCGGGATGGGCGCCGGGGGCCGCAACATGATGGGGAGAGCGCACCGATGACGCAGCCGCAGGAGTCGACGGGACGTCTGCTGGCGGACCGCTACCGGCTCGACGGGGTGCTCGGACGCGGTGGCATGGGCACCGTCTGGCGGGCCGAGGACGAGATGCTGGGCCGGATCGTCGCGGTGAAGGAACTGCGGATGACCGGGGCCGTCGACGAGGCGGAGAAGCACCGGCTGATCGTCCGCACGATGCGCGAGGCCAAGGCCACCGCGCGGATCCGGCACACCGCCGCGGTCACCGTCTTCGACGTGGTCGAGGAGGACGGGCGGCCGTGGATCGTGATGGAGCTGGTCGACGGGCGCTCGCTGGCCGACGTGGTCCGTGAGGACGGGGTGCTCGGCCCGGCGCGGGCCGCCGCGATCGGCCTCGACCTGCTCGGGGTGCTCGGCGCCGCGCACGCCCAGGGCGTGCTGCACCGCGACGTGAAGCCGTCGAACGTGCTGATCGGCGAGGACGGGCGGACCGTGCTCACCGACTTCGGCATCGCCTCGGTGGAGGGCGACACCTCGATCACCTCGACCGGGATGCTGGTCGGCGCGCCGTCGTACATAGCCCCCGAGCGGGCCCGCGGCCAGCGGCCCGGACCGCCGTCCGACCTGTGGTCGCTCGGCGGGACGCTGTACGCGATGGTCGAGGGCGTGCCGCCGTACGACCGGGGCTCGGCGCTGGCCACGCTCACCGCGGTGATGACCGAGGAGCTGCCTCCGGCGAAGAACGCCGGGCCGCTGGCGCCGGTGATCGAGGGCCTGCTGGAGAAGGACCCGGCGAAGCGGATGGACGCGGACGCGGCGCGGGCGCTGCTGACGCGGATCGTGGCGGGCGAGGCGGCCGCCGAGGCCGCGCCGGCCGTGGTGCCGCAGGCGCCGGTCGAGGCGGCGACCGAGATGCTGCCGGTGGGTGCGGAGACGACCGTGCTGGCGCGGCTGCGCGGCGCCCTCGCCGGGCGGCGGCGCACCGTGCTGGCGGGCGCGGCGGTGCTGACGGTGCTGGCGCTGGTGGCGGCGCTGCTGGCGCTGTGGCCGCGCGACCACGCGGGCGGGGCGCGGGCGGACGCGGCGTCCAGCCCGCCCGCGGCGCCGGCATCCGCTTCGGGGTCCGCGCCGGCCCCGGCCCCGCCGCAGACCTCCGTGGCGCCGCAGGCCTCCGCGTCGGCGGGTGGCGCGGAGCAGCCCGCGGCGGCGCTGACGCCGGGTCAGCTGCCGGCCGGGTTCACCACGTTCACCGACCCGTCGGGGTTCACCATCGCGCTGCCGGACTGGATGACCGACCAGGGGCACGACTACCGGTCGACCAGCCGGCGCTTCGAGGGGCGGGGGCTGCGGCTGGTGGTGGACTGGCAGTCGCCGGCCGGGTCGAGCGCGCTGAAGGACTGGCAGGACGCGGACCGCTCCGCGACGATGAGCGGCTACCAGCGGATCCGGGTCGAGTCGGTGACGTACCGCGGGTGGAGCAACGCCGCGGACTGGGAGTGGACCTACAACGGCAAGACCGGCACCCTGCTGCACTCGCTGAACCGCGGCTTCGTGACCGGTAACGGCAAGTACGGGTACGCGATCTACTGGACCATGCCGGAGTCGGTGTGGTCGGCGCCTGACGGGTCGTTGGCCCGCCGGATCTCCTTCGACAGCTTCCAGCCCGCGCCGTAGCCGCCGGGCGGTGACCGCCGGGCCGAACTCGCCGGGTTCGGCCCGGCGGTTGCGTTTTGGCGTACCGGCAGGTCGTCGGGCGGGTGGCGGGCCGTAGTCTGTCGGGACGACGGCGTGAGGAACAGGCATGCGAGCGGTTCCGGGGCAGGTGGTGGCCGGGCGGTACCGGATGACGGACCGTGCGGAGGGTGAGATCGGGCTGCCCGCGGTGGACGCGTCGGGGGCGCGGGTGCGGCTGTTCGGGCTGGAGCTGCCCGAACTGCTGGTGCCGGGCCACCCGGTGGGCGCCCCGGCGCCGTCGTACGGGCCCCGGCTGACGGCGCGGGTCGCGCAGGTCGCGGCGGTCGCGCCGACCCACCCGCGGCTGCTGCGCGGCCTGGCCGCCGGGCCGGACGGCGAGGTGCTGTGGATCGCGGAGGAGCGGCTGTCGGGCGGGCCGCTGTCCCGGCTGGCCGGGAACGGGCCGGTGTCGCCGTACCGGGTCGCGGAGATCGGGGCGGACCTGGCCGGGGCGCTGCGGGCGCTGCACGAGGCCGGGCTGACGCACGGGAACGTCACCGCCGAGACGGTGCTGGTGTGCGAGGACGGCGCGGCGATGCTCGGCGGGCTGCTGCTCGGCGCGGCCGAGGAGGAGCTGTGCGCGGCGCTCGGCGGCTCGGTGCCGCGCCGGGTGTACGAGACCCGGGCGCTGATGCTGGGTCCGCGCGCCGAGCGGTGGGCGATCGACGCGGGGGCGCCCGCCGACGCCTGGGCGCTGGGTGTGCTGCTGTACCGGCTGCTGACCGGCCACGGCCCGTACCCGGAGCACGACCTGCCGACCCTGCTGGCCGCCGTCCGGGACGGCCGGCATCACCCGGCGGACGGCTGCGGTCCGCTGCGGCCGCTGGTGGAACGGCTGTTGCAGCCGGACCCGGAGCTCCGGCCGGAGGCCGCCGCCGTCCAGCGGGAGCTGCGGGAGCTGCTGGCGTTCGCGCCGGAGCCGCTGCCGGGCGGTCCGCCGGACCCGCTGCTGCCGGTGCCGAGGCCCGTCGCGGGCCCGCTGGTGGCGAGGCCGCGCGGCGCCCGCCGGACCGGGCGTCAGCACACGGAGCGTCAGGCACCGTCGGCGGCCGGGCGGCCGGGGCGGATACCGGCGCGGCTGCTGGGTCCGCTGGTGGTCGGTTCGGTGTTTTTGGTGCTGTTCGCGGCGCTGGTCGGAATCGTCCTCGTCGCGGGCTGAGAGCGGCCGGTCACCGTGCGGTCTCCTGGCGGGGTGCGATGCCCGCGCCGCTCCGGGCAGCCTAGGCTTGCCCTCGAACCGTCGGTGCGACATGGCACACCGGTGTGCCAAGCCCCGTCCGGCCGACGGTGGGGGGACGTAGGAAGGGGGGACGGTCGGATGGGTGCACATGACCAGTCGACGGACCGTCTGCTGGCCGGGCGGTACGCGCTCGGCGAGCGCCTGGGCCGCGGCGGGATGGGGACCGTCTGGCGGGCCAGGGACGAGATGCTGGACCGGGAGGTCGCCGTCAAGGAGTTGACGGTCAGCCACCTGTCGGAGGAGGACCTGGAGATCCTCCAGTCCCGGATGAAGCGCGAGGCCCGGGCCGCGGCCCGGATCAAGCACCCGGGCGTGATCACCATCCACGACGTGCTGGAGCAGGACGGCCGCCCGTGGATCGTCATGGAGCTGATCGACGGCCGCGCGCTGTCCGACGTCATCTCCCAGGACGGCACCCTGACGCCCCGTGAGGCCGCCGAGGTCGGCCTGCAGGTGCTCGCCGCGCTGCACCGCGGCCACCAGCTCGGGGTGCTGCACCGGGACGTGAAGCCGGCCAACGTGCTGTTGGAGCACAACACCGGGCGGGTGGTGCTGCTCGACTTCGGCATCGCCAAGTTCGAGGGCGCGATGGAGATCACCCGCCCCGGCGACCTGGTCGGCTCGCCCGACTACCTGGCGCCCGAGCGCGCCCAGGGCCAGCGCCCCGGGCCCGCCTCGGACCTGTGGGCGCTCGGCGCGACCCTGTACGCGGCGGTCGAGGGCACCTCGCCGTTCCGCCGCGACACGCCGCTGACCACGCTGGCCGCGGTGGTCACCGACCCGCTCCCGGAACCGCAGCGAGCCGGGGGGCTCGCACCGGTGCTGGGCGCGCTGATGGCCAAGGACCCCGCCGACCGGCCCGCCGCCGACGAGGCGATGCGGATGCTGCGCGAGGTCGCCGCCGGATCCACCGTCAGCATCCGGCTGCCCGCTCCGGCGGACCCGCCGAGCGAGCCCACCCAGTCGGTGCCGGTGGTCGACCGCACCGAGCCGGAGCCCGAGGCCGTCCACCCCACCGAGGCGGACACCGCCGCGGTGCCCGGCCCCGCCGGCACGGTGGCCGCGCCCGCGCCCGCGCCCGCGCCGGGGCCCGCCCCCGCCGCGCCGCGCCCGCGGCGGCGACGGCGGGTGCTGGCCGTGCTGGTCGCGGTGCTGCTGGTCGGCGGCGCGGCGGGCGGCGGGGCGTACCTGGCCACCCACCACACCCCGAACCGGGGCGGTACCGGGCAGCCCGACGGCGGCGACACCGCCGCGCCGGCCACCGAGAGCGCCGCGCCGACCGGCCAGGTGCCCAGCGGCGGGCCGGCCCCCGCCGGGTACGTGTGGCAGGACGACCCGGACGGTTACCGCTTCCTGCTGCCGACCACCGACGGGACGTGGACCCGCGTCGAGGAGGGCGGCCAGGTGTACTACTCGCCGGACGCCCGGGTGCACTACCTGCAGTTCGCGGTGACGGTCGGTCAGCCGCTCACTCCCCTCCAGCACTTCGAGGAGATGGAGCTGTCGGTCAGCAAGAACCTGAAGGAGTACCAGTCCACCGGTCCGGTCGCGGCGCGGATCAACGACCGGGAGGGCGCGGTGTGGGAGTTCAGCTACACCGCGAAGGACGGCACCCGGCGGCACGCCAAGGAGGCGGAGTTCCGCAACACCGACGGGACCTCGTACGCGGTGTACGTGTCGGGGCCGGAGAAGGACTGGGTGCAGAGCCTGCGCCGGTTCACCACGGTGCTCAACAACTTCACGCCGAAGCGGTAGGCGCGCCCCGGCGCTTTCGCTCCGCGCTCCGAAATCCGTGTTACCGGCGGGTACACAACGGGGCGCGGAGGCTTTACGCTGCCCGCATGACGGAGACCACGGCGGAGAGCCAGGCCCGGGCCGGCGGGCGCAACCCTGCGGCGAAGGCGGCGGCGCGCAGCGTCGCCTCGGCGGTGCCGGCCGCGCTGGTCGCGCGGCTGGCGAAGGGGGTGACCGCCTCCGGAGGGGAGACGGCGGAGACCCTCGCCCCGCTGACCGGCGACGTCCTGGCGACGCTGCCGCTGTCGTCGGCCGCGGACGTCGAGGACGCGTTCGCGGCGGCCCGGCGGGCCCAGCCCGGCTGGGCGGCGCTGCCGCTGCGGCACCGCACCGGCGTGCTGCTGCGCTTCCACGACCTGCTGCTGAAGCGGCAGGACGAGGTGCTGGACCTGATCCAGGCGGAGACCGGCAAGACCCGGCTGCACGCCTTCGAGGAGGTCATGGCGGTGGCCTCGGCGGCCCGGCACTACGGGCGCCGCGCCTCGGCCTACCTGCGCGACCGCCGCCGCGGCGGCGCGGTGCCGGGGCTGACCAGTGCGGTGGAGTCCCGGCGGCCCAAGGGCGTGGTCGGGCAGATCTCGCCGTGGAACTACCCGTTCGAGCTGTCGGTGGGCGACGCGCTGCCGGCCCTGGTCGCGGGCAACGCGGTGGTCAACAAGCCGGACACCCAGACCGCGCTGACCGCGCTGTGGGCCCGCGAGCTGTTCGTCGAGGCCGGCCTGCCCGCCGAGGTGTGGCAGATCGTGCTCGGCGACGGCCCGGTGATCGGCCCCGAGGTGGTCGAGCGCGCCGACTACGTGGCCTTCACCGGCTCCACCCGCACCGGCCGCGACGTGGCGACCCGGGCGGCCGCCCGCCTGGTCGGCGCCTCGCTGGAACTCGGCGGCAAGAACGCCATGCTGGTGCTGGCCGACGCCGACCTGGACCGGGCCGCAGAAGGCGCCGTGCGGGCCTGCTTCTCCTCCGCCGGGCAGCTGTGCATCTCGATCGAGCGGCTGTACGTGCACCGCTCGGTCGCCGAGGAGTTCCTGGCCCGGTTCGCCGCCCGCACCGCGGCGCTGCGGCTCGGCGGCGGCCTGGCCTACGGCGCCGACATGGGATCGCTGGTGTCGAAGCGTCAGCTGGAGACCGTGACCCGGCACGTCGAGGACGCCGTGAAGGCCGGCGCGACGGTGGTGACGGGCGGTCAGGCCCGGCCCGACCTCGGGCCGCTGTTCTTCGAGCCGACCGTCCTGGACGGCGTCACCCCCGCGATGGCGGTGCGCGCGGAGGAGACCTTCGGCCCGGTGGTGTCGATCTACCGCTTCGACACCGAGGACGAGGCGGTCGCCGCCGCCAACGGCACCCCGTACGGCCTGAACTCCAGCGTCTGGACCAAGGACACCCGGCGCGGCCGAAGGGTCGCCGCGCGGCTGCGCACCGGCACCGTCAACGTGAACGAGGCCTATGCCGCCGCGTACGGCTCGGTGGCCTCGCCGATGGGCGGCATGGGCGACTCCGGGCTCGGCCGGCGGCACGGCGCGGAGGGCATCCTGCGCTACACCGAGGCGCAGACCGTCGCCGTGCAGCGGCTGCTGCCGATCGGCCCGTCGATGGGCATGGACGACCAGGGGTTCGCCGCGTTCTTCACCACCGGCCTGAAGCTCATGAAGGCGTTCCGCCTCAAGTAGAGGAGTGCAGCAGTGTCGTTCGACTACGACGTCGTGGTGGTCGGTTCGGGCTTCGGCGGTTCGGTCGCGGCACTGCGGCTGACCGAGAAGGGCTACCGGGTCGCGGTGCTGGAGGCCGGCCGCCGCTTCGACCGCGACGAGCTCCCCTCCACCTCCTGGGACACCCGCAACTACCTGTGGGCGCCCGGGCTCGGCCTGTACGGCATCCAGCGCATCCACCTGCTGCGCAACGTGCTGATCCTGGCCGGCGCGGGTGTCGGCGGCGGCTCGCTGAACTACGCCAACACGCTGTACGTCCCGCCGAAGCCGTTCTTCGAGGACCGGCAGTGGGCGCACATCACCGACTGGCAGTCCGAACTCGCCCCGTTCTACGACCAGGCGCAGCGGATGCTCGGCGTGCGGCTCAACCCGACGCTGACCCCCTCGGACGTGCACCTGAAGGAGGCCGCCGAGGCGATGGGCTGCGGCGACACCTTCCACATGGCGCCGGTCGGCGTGTTCTTCGGCGACGGGCAGGACGCCGACGGCGCCGCGAGGACCGTCCCCGGCGCCGAGGTCCCCGACCCGTACTTCGGCGGCGCCGGACCCAGCCGCAAGGCCTGCACCGAGTGCGGCGAGTGCATGACCGGCTGCCGGCACGGCGCGAAGAACATGCTCACCGAGAACTACCTGTACCTCGCCGAGCGCAACGGCGCCGAGATCCTGCCGCTCACCACCGTCAAGCGGCTGCGCCCGCACGGCGAGGGCTACGCGCTGGACGTGCTGCCCACCGACGCCCGCACCCGGCGCGCCCGCCGCGCGGGCGCGCGCACCGTCACCGCCGAGCGGGTGGTGGTCGCGGCCGGCACCTACGGCACCCAGACGCTGCTGCACCGGATGCGCGAGGGCGGCCAGCTGCCCGGGATCTCCGCCCGGCTCGGCCACCTCACCCGCACCAACTCCGAGGCGCTGGTGGGCGCGCAGACCTCCGACCGGCGCTACGGCGAGCGGGTGGACTTCACCCGCGGTGTGGCGATCACCTCGTCCATCCACCCCGACGAGAACACCCACATCGAGCCGGTGCGCTACGGCCGCGGCTCCAACGCGATGGGCGCGCTCAGCATCCAGCAGGTGGCCGGCGCCGGCCGCGGACCGCGCTGGCTGCGCTACCTCGCCGCGGTCGGCCGGCACCCGTGGATCTTCGCCCAGTCGATGAACCAGCACCGCTGGTCGGAGAAGACCATCATCGGCCTGGTCATGCAGTCGCTGGACAACTCGCTGACCGTGTCGCTGAAGACGTCCGGCCCCGGGAAGGGCAAGCTGACCTCCCGTCAGGGCCACGGCGCGCCCAACCCCAGCTGGATCCCCGCCGCCGAGGAAGGCGCCCGGGCGCTCGCCGCGTCCATCAACGGCTTCGCCGGGTCCACCGCCGGCGAGATCTTCGACATCCCGCTGACCGCGCACTTCCTCGGCGGCTGCCCGATCGGCGACAGCGCCGACACCGGCGTCGTCGACCCCTACCACCGCCTCTACGGCTACCCGGGGATCAGCGTGGTCGACGGCTCCGCGGTCTCCGCCAACCTGGGCGTCAACCCGTCGCTGACCATCACCGCGCAGGCCGAACGCGCCATGTCGATGTGGCCCAACCGCGGCGAGGCCGACCCGCGCCCCGAGCAGGGCGCCGCCTACCACGCGGTGGCGGCCGTCGCCCCGGTCGCCCCGGCCGTGCCCGCGGACGCCTTCGGGGCGCTGCGCCTGCCGCTGCTGGCCGTGCCGGAGGTGCCCCGCAAGGCGCACTGACGCCGATTGACACGCTCTCAGCCCCGGTGGGATAACGGGCCCTCGATCGTTCGAGTACCGGGGGAGCCGGACCATGCCCATCTGCACTGGCTGCGGAGCCGCCTCGGCCCGCGGCGCGGCGAGCTGCGCCAACTGCGGCGACTCGCTGACCGGCGGGCCGGCCATCGGCCCGGTGGTCGAGTCCGAGGCGCCGGCGGCGGCCTCGCCGTGGGGCGCGGGCCGGGTCCACCAGGCGCGCGACTGGCCGGTGCCGCACCGCGGTTGGCTGACCGCCGGGAAGCTGCTGCTGGCCCCGACCGGGCTGCTGCTGGCGGCCGCGGTGCTCGGCTCGGCGAGCAGTGACGAGGCGCTGCTCTACCTCGCCGTGAGCAGCCGCTTCCAGGTCTGGATGTCGCTCACCCTGACCGCGTTCGGCGCGCCGTGGACCAGCACCCTGGGCGAGGGCCCGGGCACGTCGGCGGAGACCCTGCAGGTGCTGCCGTACGCGATCACCCTGGGCTGGCTGGCCGCGCTCTGGCTGGGCCTGCGCCTGACCGCCCGGTCCCGGCTCGACGCCGGCGCCGACGCGAACCCGCGCGCCGCGGCGGCGCAGGCGCTGCGGGTCGGCGCGGTGTCGGCGGCCGTCGCCCTGCTGCTCGGCCTGCTGTCCACCGGCAACCCGGTCGCGGACCTCGCCCCCGACACCGTGCACGCCGAGTCCGGGGTGGCACTGCTGCCGCTCGCGCTGTCGGCGGGCCTCGCCGCGGCCGGGCTCGCCTTCGCGGTGGACGCCGCGCCGCTGCTGCGCGCGGCCGCCGCGCGGCGGCGGTGGCTCGGCGGCTGGCTGCTCGCCTGGCAGCACGCCGCGCGGGTCACCGCGGGCCTGCTGGCCGCGCTCACCGCGGTCGCGCTGGTGCTGCGACTGGTGGCCGACCACCCCTACCCGCTGGCCGACCACCAGTCGCTGACCGTGAACGGCGGGCTGTTCGTCTACGCGATCGGCAGCGGGGCCCGCACGCTGTCCCCGACCTGGATGGGCATGAAGCCGGGCAGCTCGTTCGCGCTGTACGACCTGGCCGGGCACGGCGCGGTGTGGTGGCTGGCGGCGGCGCCGGTGCTGCTGGCGGCGCTGGCGCTCGGCTGGTCCGCGCACCGCGGCCGCCTCGCGCTCGCCGACCGGGCCCGGCTGGCCGTGCTGTACACGGCCCTGCCCGCGCTGCTGGTGCTCGGCACCACGACCCGGCTGCGCTACACCCAGACCGGCGGGTACGACCTGGACGCCCGCCCCTGGCCCGACCTGGTCGGCTGGTCGGTGACCTCGGTACTGGCCGCCGGCGCCGCCTGGGCGGTGTTCGGGGCGCTGCTGGTGCCCGCCGTGCTGGACGCGCTGCGGCGCACCCCGGCGCCGGTCCGCGAGCCGGACGCGCCGGAGGGCGGGTCGTACGGGCCGGAGGGCGAGTCGTACGGGCTGGTGGAAGTGGCGGCCGAGCCGGAGCCCGCGGTGGCGCACGCCGACCTGCTGGACTCGCACGACGCCTACCGCCGTCCACTGCAAGGGAGTTGACGGACCGTCGGGCGGGAAGGGCAAAGGGCCCCGCGGGGGAACGGGGCCCTTTGTCGGTCAGCACGCGCGGCGTCAGGGCTGCGCCGGGTGCTGGGGTGACGGCGCCGGGGGAGGAGCGCCGTCGCGTCGGTTGGTAAGGGGACACGCGCCTGGGCCGGGTGGGCCTCACGGAGCGTGAGATGAGAACCGTTCTCGCCAACGGTCCTTGAACGGATCGGAGGTGGCCGGTCGGCCCCCCGCCTCACAGCATCGTCGTGGACGAGGGCCGTGCTGTGCAACCGATTCGACGCAAATTCGGCCCGGAACGATTCGGGGCGGGGCACCGGACGGCGCCGACCCGACCACTCCGAGGCGGTCACTGTCCGTAGTACTGGCATGCGGGGCGTACCGGGGCGTACGCCGGAGCGGGCGGCTGACTGAGGTGCGGCGGCCGGCACCGGTACCGGCCGCCACACCCCGGGTCCGCCCGGTCGCGGCCGGGTTCGCTGTCCCCTGCTACCCGACCGCCTCACCGGGGCGCGGTCCCACGGCGGGCCCGTGCCCGCCACGCGCACCGGTGGACCGGAGAGATCCACGCGTGGTCCGCCGTACGGTGCAGCCCGCAACTGGCGGATGCCGGCGGCTCGTACGGTCTCCCGGTGCAACGATTCGCCGCCCCGGGCGGTCACGGGGCGGTGCGGCGGCAGACGAGTGAACCGGAGGCGTTCGGACCGCCCGGTAGACTCGGGTACCGACACCCCTTGTACCGCCGCCGGAAGGCCGTCCGTGTCCTCTGCTTCTCCCGTCCAGTCCGCACCCGAGAACGACACCGTCCTGGTCGTCGACTTCGGTGCCCAGTACGCCCAGCTCATCGCCCGTCGGGTCCGTGAGGCGCGGGTCTACAGCGAGATCGTCCCGAGCACCATGCCGGTCGCCGAGATGCTCGCCAGGAACCCGAAGGCGATCATCCTCTCCGGCGGCCCGTCGTCGGTGTACGAGGACGGCGCCCCGCAGCTCGACCGCGCGATCTTCGAGGCCGGGGTGCCGGTCTTCGGCATGTGCTACGGCTTCCAGCTGATGGCGACCGCCCTCGGCGGCACCGTCGACAACAGCGGCGCCCGCGAGTACGGCCGCACCGCGCTGACCGTCTCGCGCCCCGGCTCCACGCTGTTCGAGGGCACCCCGGCGCAGCAGTCGGTGTGGATGTCGCACGGCGACGCCTGCTCGGCCGCGCCGGAGGGCTTCACCGTCACCGCCTCCACCGACGTGGTCCCGGTCGCGGCGTTCGAGAACGACGAGCGCAAGCTGTACGGCGTGCAGTACCACCCCGAGGTGATGCACTCCGAGCACGGCCAGCAGGTGCTGGAGCACTTCCTGTACCGCGGCGCCGGCATCGCCCCGAACTGGACCACCACCAACGTGGTCGAGGAGCAGGTCGCGCTGATCCGCGAGCAGGTCGGCGACAAGCGCGCCATCTGCGGCCTGTCCGGCGGCGTGGACTCCGCGGTCGCCGCCGCGCTGGTGCAGCGCGCCATCGGCGACCGGCTGACCTGCGTGTACGTCGACCACGGCCTGATGCGCAAGGGCGAGACCGAGCAGGTCGAGAAGGACTTCGTCGCGGCCACCGGCGTCAAGCTGGTCGTGGTCGACGCCGAGGAGCGCTTCCTGACCGCGCTGGCGGGCGTCTCCGACCCCGAGCAGAAGCGCAAGATCATCGGCCGCGAGTTCATCCGGGTCTTCGAGCAGGCCCAGGCCGACATCATCGCCGACGAGGGCCCGGCCGTGGAGTTCCTGGTCCAGGGCACCCTGTACCCGGACGTGGTGGAGTCCGGCGGCGGCACCGGTACCGCCAACATCAAGTCCCACCACAACGTCGGCGGCCTGCCCGAGGACCTCGAGTTCCAGCTGGTCGAGCCGCTGCGCAAGCTGTTCAAGGACGAGGTCCGGATGGTCGGCCAGGAGCTCGGCCTGCCCGCCGAGATCGTCCAGCGCCAGCCGTTCCCCGGCCCGGGCCTCGGCATCCGGATCGTCGGCGAGGTCACCAAGGACCGCCTCGACCTGCTGCGCGACGCCGACGCGATCGCCCGCGAGGAGCTGACCGCGGCCGGCCTGGACGCCGAGATCTGGCAGTGCCCGGTGGTGCTGCTGGCCGACGTCCGCAGCGTCGGCGTGCAGGGCGACGGCCGCACCTACGGCCACCCGATCGTGCTGCGCCCGGTCTCCTCCGAGGACGCGATGACCGCCGACTGGTCGCGCCTGCCCTACGAGGTGCTGGCGAAGATCTCCACCCGGATCACCAACGAGGTCCGGGACGTGAACCGGGTGGTCCTGGACGTCACCTCCAAGCCGCCGGGCACCATCGAGTGGGAGTGATCCCACCGGCAATCGCGTGACCGCGCCGCCGCTCCCCGTACAGGGGAGTGGCGGCGCGGTCATGTGCGAGCGGCACCGGGCACAATCGGACCCGATCCTGTCGGCGGACGACAGGCGGTGAGGGAGAGGGCGGAGAGCATGGCGGCGGTCACCGACCATCACGACGGGCACACCGGGCACACGGCGGGGGAGAGAATCGCGCACTGGAAGGCGCTGGGCAGCCGGTTCGCGCTGCTGCCGCTGCGGCTGTTCCTGGGGGTGACCTTCGTCTACGCGGCCTTCGACAAGCTCTCCGACGCGCACTACCTGGCCGGCGCGGGCGACGCCGCCTCGTTCTACGCGCAGACCAAGGCGGTCAAGGGCGCCAGCCCGATCGGCTGGGCGCTCGGCCCGGCCCTGGACGCGCCCACCTTCTTCGGCCTGCTGATCGCCTTCGGCGAGCTCGCGGTGGGCCTGGGCACCCTGTTCGGCCTGTGGGGCCGGGTCGCCGCGCTCGGCGGCGCCGCGCTCAGCGCCACCCTCTGGCTGACCGTCAGCTGGCAGACCACGCCGTACTACCTCGGAAACGACCTGGCCTACCTGATGGCCTGGACACCGCTGCTGCTGGCCGGCACCCCCTACCTGTCGGTGGACGGCTACCTGGCCGCCCGCGCCGCCCGCGACCGGGCCCGCGGCCTCGCCGAGGACGCGGTGCGCCGCCGCGCCCTGCTGGACGGCGGCATCGCCGCGGTCGCGCTGGGCGGCGCCGGGCTGCTCTCCGGCTCGCTGACCGCCAGCTTCGGCCGGGACGAGACCCCGCCGGCCGCCGCGGGCACGACGCCCGGCGCCACCAGCCCCGTCCCGCAGGCCAGCGGCAGCGCCGGCGGCGCGTCCGGCGGCTCCGGCGGCTCGGGCGTGAAGGTCCCGGCCGCGCAGGTGCCGGTCGGCGGCTCCGCCAGCGTCAAGGACCCGGCCAGCGGCGACGCCGTGTACATCGTGCAGCCCGCCGCCGGGCAGTACACCGGGCTGTCCTCGGTCTGCACGCACTCCGGATGCGCCGTCAACCCGCCCAAGGACGGCCAGCTGTACTGCCCGTGCCACGGCTCCAAGTTCGACGCCGCGACCGGCGCGGTGATCACCGGGCCGGCCGTGAAGCCGCTGCCCAAGTACAAGGTCACCAAGAACGGCGACCAGCTGGAGCTCGGCCCGCAGCAGAGCTGACGGGCCGTCGGACGCCGGACGTTCAGTCCTCGCGCTCGGACCGCTGCGGGTCCCGGCCGCGCCTGGAGGCCGCCACCAGGGCGCCGCCGAGGCCCGCCGCACCGAGCGCGATGCACACCACCGGCAGCACGAACCGGCCGTTCACCTCGCGGCCGTTCAGCGAGGCCACCAGGAACAGCACCGCCAGCGCGGTGAACAGCGCGCCCGCGATCAGCGCGTACAGGTCGAACGGATGCTTCCTCATCCCCGCACCACCTTGAGGTCACCGGCGCCCACCGACACCGTCAGCTCCAGCACACCCCGGGACTGCTGGCCCTCCGGGACCAGCAGCACCACGTTCTCGTTGGTCGCCGGCCCGTCGAAGGTCTCGCCGTCCGGCAGGCTCACCGTGCCCACCGCGTCGCGCAGCTTCAGCCGCAGCTCCACCTGCGACGGGACCGTCACCGTGGCGTCGCCCGCGACCAGCCGCAGCTCGGTCGAGACGGTGCCGCCGGCCGGGTCCACCGCTGCCAGGTCCAGCTTCGCGTCGCCGAAGCCGTGGGTGTAGCGGGAGTGCAGCCCGGTCGACGTCGCCGTCCAGACGACGTCGCCGGTGCTGCCCGCCACCGTCGCCGAGGTGCCGGACGACACCACCAGACCCGCCGTCAGCAGCAGCGACAGGAAGGTCAGTCCGCGGGTGCGGCCCCAGCGGGCCGAGAGCATCATCGCCAGGCCCAGCGGCACCAGCGCCACCGCCAGCACGGTCGACCACCGGTGGTGCCCGCCGTCGCTCGCCGCCACCGCCCAGGCCGCGCCGATCGACACCAGCACCGCCGAGGCGCCCAGCGCGGAACTCCCCCGCCGCGCGTGCCGCAGCCGCCGCGCGGCCCGCTGCGCCTCGCGCTGCTCGCGGTGCAACTCCCGCCGCTGCCGGTGCAGTTCGTGCCGGTCCAGGGGCCGCTTGCGCAGCGGGTCGCCCTCCGGCAGGTCGGTGCGCTGCCACCACGGCTGCGCCTCCGCCCCCGGCGGCGGCGCGCCCGTGTACGGGTTGCGCTCCGGGTGCCGCGGATCCCACAGGTAGCCGGACGGGCCGGGCGGCGGGGTGTCCGTGGGCACCTCGCCCGACACCTGCTGGTCGTGCCAGGTCCGCATCCGCTCGTGGAACTCCACGCTGCGGGCCTTCCACTCGCCGCGCAGGTCGCGGCTCATCGCCTCGCCCCAGGACTTCCAGTCCGCCCACTGCTCGGCGCCGCCGAGCCGGTCGTACGGGCCGCCCTCGGCGGACTGCTTGCCGTCGGGGCCGCGGCCCGCCTGCCGGCGGCGCTCAGGGTCGTAGCGCAGCGCCAGGAAGACCAGTGCGGCGAGCAGCAGCAGCGGGAAGAGCTGGCCGCCGTCGCCCATCGAGGAGAAGAACACCCCGGTGCCGATCACGGTCAGCAGCACCGCGCCGACCGACTGGCCGTCCACCCGCCCGGTCAGCACCCGCTGCAGTTCGTTGCGCCCGCCCTCGCCGTCCGGCTCCTCGCGCGGCACCACCAGCCAGGCCACGCCGTACAGGAACAGGCCGAGGCCGCCGGTCAGGCCGAGCACCGCGACCACCACCCGGAACACCACCGGGTCGATGTCCAGGTGCCGCCCCAGGCCGCCGCAGACCCCCGCCACCACGCGGTGCCGCGAGGAGCGGGTCAGCGCCGGGCGCGGCGCCGGTTCGGTGGGGGCGGTCCCCGTGCTCTGGTCGTCCGTCATGCCCCCATCCTCCCGGGCCCGGGCGGGCCGCCCAACCGTCGCGGGCCCGGGAGCGACCCTGAACTGTCCCTGAGAGCGGGCTCAGGGCCGTACCCTGATGCGCCGCCGACCCGGCACCTGCCACCATCGGTGCCGTGGCCGCACCAGACACCCGAACACCCGAGCCCGCGCCGACCGACGACCCGGCCGGCGCGCCGCCCTACCGCCGGCTGTACCGCAGCCCGCACGGGCGGATCCTCGGCGGCGTCTGCCAGGGCCTGGCCATCCACCTCGGGCTGCCGGTCACCTGGGTGCGGATCGCCTTCATCGTGCTGTTCTTCTCGCAGGGCATCGGGACCCTGCTGTACGCCGCGTTCTGGGTGGTCGTCCCGCTCGGCATCAACCAGGCCGCGCCCGGCGGCCCGTGGACCCCGCAGCGGCCCGAGTCGCCCGCCGGACGCCGGCTCGGACGGCTGCGCGAACTGCTCGACCGCACCTTCCACGGCGAGGACGGCGCCCCCGGCGCGGGCACCGTGCAGGGCCCCGCCGCGAGCCCCGCCCCGGCCGGCGCCACCGCGGTCGCCCCGCGCGGCGGCGGTGGCAGCCTGGGCCAGCTGTTCGCGCTGCTCGGCCTGGTGATCGGCGTGATGGCGCTGCTCTCCGTGCTCGGCATCCAGACCGCCAAGCCCTACGTGTGGCCGCTGCTCGCGGTCGGCGTCGGCGTCGCGCTGGTGTGGCGGCAGGCCGACGACTCGCGCTGGCAGCGCTGGTTCGGGCTGGAGCCGGGCAGCCGCAAGGGCGCCTACCTGCGGGTGCTGGCCGGCGTGCTGCTGGTGGTGGCCGGCATCATCGGCTTCTTCGTGATGCAGGGCGTCGCCTCGCCGGTCGCCCTGGTCATCGAGTCCTCGCTGGCCGTGGTGGCCGGCGCGCTGGTCCTCGGCGGTCCGTCCGCGCTGCGGCTGTGGCAGGACCTCGGCGCGGAGCGCACCGCCCGCATCCGCGCCCAGGAGCGCGCCGAGATCGCCGCGCACGTCCACGACTCGGTGCTGCACACCCTGACGCTCATTCAGCGCCGCGCCGAGGACCCCAAGGAGGTGCTGCGCCTGGCCCGCGCACAGGAGCGCGAACTGCGGCTGTGGCTCTACCGCCCGGAGGCCGCCGCCGAGGCCGCCCCCGACACCCTCGCCGAGCGGCTGCGCGCGGTCGTCGCCGAGGTCGAGGACCGGCACGGCGTCCACCTCGAGCTGGTCTGCGTCGGCGACTGCCCGATGGACGAGAAGATCGCCTCGCAGATGCAGGCCGCGAGGGAGGCGATGGTCAACGCCGCCAAGTACGGTGGCGGAGGACCGGTCCAGGTCTACGCGGAGGTGGAGGGGAGGACGGTGTCGGTGTTCGTCCGCGACCACGGCCCCGGCTTCGACCCCGACGACCTCCCCGAGGACCGCATGGGCGTACGCGAGTCGATCATCGGCCGGATGCGGCGCAACGGGGGCACCGCGCGGGTGCGGCCCGCGCCGGACGGCGGCACCGAGGTCGAGTTGGAGATGGAGAGGGCGGCAGATGACTGAGGCAGCGTCAGCGGAGGCGGCACCCGGCAGGCGGGCCCGGGTGGTCCTGGTGGACGACCACCGGATGTTCCGCACCGGCGTGCGCGCCGAGATCGGGCGCACCGACGAGACCGGAATCGACGTGGTCGGCGAGGCCGACGACGTCGAGTCCGCGGTCCGGGTGGTCGCCGAGACCCGGCCGGACGTGGTGCTGCTCGACGTCCACCTGCCCGGCGGCGGCGGCGTCGAGGTGCTGCGCCGCTCCGCGGCGGTCGAGGGCGTGCGCTTCCTGGCGCTGTCCGTCTCCGACGCGGCCGAGGACGTCATCGGCGTGATCCGCGGCGGCGCCCGCGGCTACGTCACCAAGACCATCACCGGCACCGACCTGGTCAACGCGATCTTCCGGATCTCCGACGGCGACGCGGTCTTCTCCCCCAGGCTGGCCGGCTTCGTCCTCGACGCCTTCGCCGCCACCGACACCCCGCCGGTCGACGAGGACCTCGACCGGCTCACCCAGCGCGAACGCGAGGTCCTGCGGCTGATCGCCCGCGGCTACGCGTACAAGGAGATCGCCAAGCAGCTGTTCATCTCCGTGAAGACCGTGGAGAGCCACGTCTCCGCGGTGCTGCGCAAGCTCCAGCTGAGCAACCGTCACGAACTCACCCGCTGGGCGACGGCGCGCCGCCTGGTCTGAAGCGGCGGTGGCGGGCGGCTGTCGGAGAGTTGACGGCCGCTCACGCCGGGGGAACGTCAGGTGACGGCGCGGCGGATGGCTTGGCCATGCGGTGGACCGGTGTGGGACGGTTGACCGGTGCGTGTGGAGACCGTGGAGAGCGCCCGGAGCGCCTGGCCCCGGCCGTCCTCCGTGCGCCCCGCCGAGCGGCCGGTGCGCGCGCTGTGGGCGGCCGCGCCGGCGCTGCTCGGCTACCTCGCGGTGCGGGCCGCCGGCGTGCTGCTGGCGGTGCACGTCGGACGGGACGAGCAGACGGGCGGGCTGCGCCGGCTGGCGACGCTGTGGGACGCCTGGTGGTACCAGTCGATCGCCGACCACGGCTACTCCGGCACCGGACCGGTGGCGGGCCCGCACGGGGCGTACCAGCCGTACGCGTTCTTCCCCGGCTACCCGGCGCTGATCCGGGCGCTGCCGGTCTCCGCCGAGTGGGCCGCGCTGGCGGTGTCCTGGGCGGCGGCGGTGGCCGCGGCGTGGGGGATCTTCGCGATCGCCGACCACGTGTACGGGCGGCGGGTCGGGGTGCTGACCGTGCTGCTGTGGGGCGTGCTGCCGGTCGCGGTGATCGAGAACGCCGCGTACTCGGAGGCGCTGTTCACCGCCTTCGCCGCCTGGGCGGTGTACGCGGCGCTGACCCGCCGGTGGGTCCTGGCCGGGCTGCTGAGCTCCGCCGCCGGACTCACCCGGCCGACCGGCATCGCGCTGGCCGCGGCGATCGGCGCGGCCGCGCTGTGGGAACTGCTGCGCGGGCGGGGCGGCTGGCGGGCGCTCGGGGCGATCGCGCTGGCCCCGCTCGGCTTCGTCGGCTACCTCGCCTGGGTCGGGCACCGGATGGGCCGCTGGGACGGCTACTTCCGGGTCCAGGACGCCTGGGAGTCGCACTTCGACCTCGGCCGGGCCACCTGGAAGTCGCTCAAGCAGCTGTTCGCCGGCGGCGGGCAGGTCTGGTTCACCGACGTGGTGGTCGCCGCCACCCTGATCACCGCGGTGCTGATGCTCGGGGTGTCGCTGGTGCAGCGCCAGCCGCTGGTGGTGCTGCTGTACAGCGCGGCGATGCTCGCCCTGGCGCTCGGCGATGCCGCGTACTTCAACTCCCGGGCGCGGTTCCTGCTGCCCGCCTTCGGGCTGCTGCTGCCGGTCGCCACCGCGCTGGCCCGCACCCGCAACCGGCTGGTGCTGCCGCTGGCCTTCGGCATGGCCGCGCTGGTCTCCGCCGCGTACGGCGGGTACCTGCTGTACGGCTACCCCGACGCGCCCTGACGCCGGGTCAGCCCGGGCGGACCGCGCCCGCGAATGGCATCACGTCGATCGACTCGTAGCGCACCGGGGCGCCCGGGTGCGGCGCGTGGATCATCCGCCCGCCGCCGGTGTACAGGCCGACGTGGCTGACCCCGGAGTAGAAGAACACCAGGTCGCCGGGGAGCAGCCGGTCCCGGGTGATCCTGGGGGCGGCGGCGATCTGCGCGTAGGTGGTGCGCGGCAGCTTCACCCCGGCGGCCCGCCAGGCGGCCTGGGTGAGGCCGGAGCAGTCGTAGGAGTCCGGTCCGGTGGCGCCCCACACGTACGGCTTGCCGAGCTGGGCGCGGGCGAAGGCGAGCGCGGCGGCGGCCCGGCCGTTCGGCGCGGGCTGCGGCGGGCCGGCCCGGCCCGGGGCGTCGGCGGGGTCGCCGAGCGCGGACAGCAGCGTCCTGGCCTCGTGCAGGCGCTGCTGCACGGCCGCCTTCTCCTCGGCCAACTGCCGTTCCTGTTCGGCGAGTTCGGTGAGGTCGGCGCGGGCCTCGGCGGCCCGGGAGGTGAGGCCGGCGCGCTGCTGCCCGTACTGCTGGAGGGCGGCCAGCTCCAGCGCGCCGACCCGGTCGAGGCTGGCGGAGTGCTCCAGGAACCGCTGCGGGTCGTCGTCCAGGGCCAGGCGCAGCGCCGCGGGCAGGCCGCCGGTGCGGTACTGCTCGGCGGCGAGCGCGCCGAGCCGGGTGCGCACCGCCTCGGCGGCGTCGGTGCGGCGGGCCAGTTCGTCCTGGAGCAGGGAGACCCGGGTGCGCAGCTCGGCGATCCGCTCGCGGGTGCCGTCGTAGCGCTGGGTGGCCTCCTCGGCCTCCCGGTACAGGGCGTCCAGCCGGGCCCGGGTCTGCTGCGGGCCGGGCGGCGGCTCGGCGGGCGCGGCGGCGGCCAGCGGGGCGGGGGCCAGCGCGGTGACCGAGGCGAGGGCGCCGATCCGGAGCCGGCGGCGGGCGGTGGCGGTGCGGGGTCTGCGGTGCGACGCCATGGCGGCGTTCTCCTTTCGGACCGGCCCGCGGGGTGGTTCGGGGGCGGACCGGCGGGCGGCCCGCGGCGCGGGCGGCCGGTGGGGAGGCGACGTTAGCGGCCGGTGCCGCACGACACGGCGACGCGTCACGGCCGTGCCCGCAAACGTTCGGAACTGGTGGGTCCGTTTTCCGCTCCGGGTGGCAGTCGGTTCGCCGACCGGCCGGATCCGACCGCTTCGCGCCCGCTGCTGCCCGTCCGACCGGCGGCCGCCGGGGACCCGGCCGCGCTGTCGGCGGCGGGTCATAGACTCGGAGTGCCATGACTAGCCTCTTTGACGACCTCCCGCTCCCCGGCTTCGAGCGTCCTGCCGTCGGGTCGAGCCGCCGCCCGCAAGCGTCGCAGCCGCCCCTCACGCAGTGGTCGGACCAGGAGGCCCCGCCCGCCGACGAGCCCTACGACGACGCCCCGTACGACGCCGGGCAGGAAGCGGCGTACGCCGCGTACGAGGAGGACATCCCGGACGGGCTGTTCGCCACCGACCACGCCGCCGAGACCGAGCGCGACGCCTGGTACCGCAACGGCGCCGCCCGGACCGTGATCGACCCCGAGCAGCTGCTGGAGGGCATGAACGACCCGCAGCGCGAGGCCGTCGTCCACCACGGCTCCCCGCTGCTGCTGGTGGCCGGCGCCGGCTCCGGCAAGACCCGGGTGCTCACCCACCGGATCGCCTACCTGCTCGGCGCCCGCGGCGTGCAGCCCGGCGAGATCCTGGCGATCACCTTCACCAACAAGGCCGCCGGCGAGATGCGCGAACGCGTCGAGGCGCTGGTCGGCCCGCGCGCCAAGGCGATGTGGGTCTCCACCTTCCACAGCGCCTGCGTGCGGATCCTGCGCCGCGAGGCGAAGCAGCTGGGCATGAGCTCCAGCTTCTCGATCTACGACTCCGCCGACTCGCAGCGGCTGATGGCCCTGGTCTGCCGCGACCTGGACCTCGACCCCAAGCAGTTCCCGCCGAAGTCCTTCACCGCCAAGATCAGCAACCTGAAGAACGAGCTGATCGACGAGGAGACCTACGCCGACCAGGCCGCCAACCCGATGGAGAAGAAGCTCGCCGAGGCGTACTTCCTCTACCAGCGGCGCCTGCGCGAGGCCAACGCCCTCGACTTCGACGACATCATCATGACCACCGTCCACCTGCTCCAGGCGTTCCCCGACGTCGCCGAGCACTACCGGCGGCGGTTCCGGCACATCCTGGTCGACGAGTACCAGGACACCAACCACGCCCAGTACACCCTGGTCCGCGAACTCAGCGGCGGCGCCGCCGCGCACGCCCCGAAGATGACCGCCGACGGCGACTTCGTGAACCCCGCCGACGCCCGGCTGGCCCAGATCGCCCCCGCCGAGCTGTGCGTGGTCGGTGACGCCGACCAGTCGATCTACGCCTTCCGCGGCGCCACGATCCGCAACATCCTCCAGTTCGAGGAGGACTACCCCAACGCGACGACCATCCTGCTGGAGCAGAACTACCGCTCGACGCAGACCATCCTGAGCGCCGCCAACGCCGTCATCGAACGCAACACCAACCGGCGCAAGAAGAACCTGTGGACCGCCGGCGACCAGGGCGACCTCGTCACCGGCTACGTCGCCGACGACGAGCACGGCGAGGCCCAGTTCATCGCCGAGGAGATCGACCGGCTCACCGACGCCGGCCACGCCCGCCCCGGCGACGTGGCGATCTTCTACCGCACCAACGCGCAGTCCCGGGTCTTCGAAGAGGTGTTCATCCGGGTCGGCCTGCCCTACAAGGTGGTCGGCGGCGTCCGCTTCTACGAGCGCAAGGAGGTCAAGGACGTCCTCGCCTACCTGCGCGTCCTCTCCAACCCCGAGGACACCGTCCCGCTGCGCCGCATCCTCAACGTCCCCAAGCGCGGCATCGGCGAGCGCGCCGAGGCGATGATCGACGCCCTGGCCTCCCGCGAGCGGATCTCCTTCGCGCAGGCGCTGCGCCGCGTCGACGAGGCGTACGGGATGGCCGCGCGCTCCGCCAACGCGGTGAAGAAGTTCAACGAGCTGCTGGCCGGGCTGCGCCAGGTGGTGGAGTCCGGGGCCGGCCCCGCCGCCGTGCTGGAGGCCGTCCTGGAGGAGACCGGCTACCTCGCCGAACTCCAGTCCTCCACCGACCCGCAGGACGAGACCCGGGTGGAGAACCTCCAGGAACTCGCCTCCGTCGCCCTGGAGTACGAGAAGGACCCCGGCGAGCGCCCCGAGGGCGAGGGCGACGACGGCCCGCCCGTCGGCTCGCTCGCCGACTTCCTGGAGCGGGTCGCGCTGGTCGCCGACTCCGACCAGATCCCGGACGACGAGGAGGGCGCGGGCGTCATCACGATGATGACCCTGCACACCGCCAAGGGCCTCGAGTTCCCGGTGGTCTTCCTCACCGGCATGGAGGACGGGATCTTCCCGCACATGCGCGCCCTCAACCAGGTCCAGGAACTGGAGGAGGAACGCCGCCTCGCCTACGTCGGCCTCACCCGGGCCCGGCAGCGGCTCTACCTCACCCGCTCGGTGCTGCGCAGCGCCTGGGGCCAGCCCTCCTACAACCCGGCCTCCCGCTTCCTGGAGGAGATCCCGGACACCCTGATCGAGTGGAAGCGCACCGGCGCGAGCGCGGTGCCCGCCTCCCGCGGCTACTCCTCGAACTCCTCGTCCTCGCGCGGTGGTTCGTCCTCCGGCTCGCTGACGTCCACGCCCAAGGCGGGCTGGGGCAAGTCCGCGCGCAGCATGGTCGACCGCGAGGTGGTCGCCCTCGCGGTCGGCGACCGGGTCAGCCACGACACCTTCGGCCTCGGCACCGTCGTCGCCACCCAGGGCATCGGCGACAAGGCCAGGGCCACCGTCGACTTCGGCTCCACCGGCCGCAAGGAGCTGCTGCTCCGGTACGCCCCCGTCGAGAAGCTCTAGCCGCGACCGGGCCCCGACCGGGCTCCACGGCGCTGCACCGGGTCCGCCGGACGGGCGGAGGGGTTGTGATATTCCCCTCCTCTCGACCGGCGGAAACGGTCGGCGGCCCCGGCGGGCGCTACCCTCCCCTCAGATCTGTTAGAAGTGGTTAACACCGTCCGCGGGGCGGTGTGGACGACGTGGTCCAGGAGGCAGTGATGGGTGTGTCAGGGCCGATCCGAGTGGTGGTCGCCAAGCCGGGCCTCGACGGCCACGACCGGGGCGCCAAGGTCATCGCGCGGGCCCTGCGCGACGCCGGCATGGAGGTCATCTACACCGGCCTGCACCAGACCCCCGAGCAGATCGTCGACACGGCGATCCAGGAGGACGCGGACGGCATCGGCCTGTCGATCCTCTCCGGCGCGCACATGACGCTCTGCGCGAAGGTCATCGAGCTCCTCAAGGAGCGCGACGCGGCCGACATCAAGGTCTTCTGCGGCGGCATCATCCCCGACGCCGACATCACCGAACTCAAGGCCCTCGGCGTCGCCGACATCTTCACCCCGGGCACCCCGACCCAGGACGTCGTCACCTGGGTCGAGACCAACCTGCGCTCCGCCAGCTGAGGCAATCGGGCACCACAACAGGGGCTCGGGGAACTGCGAGGCGAGTGCCTGGCGGTCTTGGTCCGGCTGCAGGTCTCGGAGACGTCCATGCGCCCAGACCCGCAGCGCTCCGGCACTCGACCGCCACGCACCCCCGCCGTTCCCCGGGCCCCTACCCGCCGAGCTCTGCGAGCATCGCCTGGCGGAACCTCAGCGTGCCCGCGAGGCGGGTGAAGGTGTCGGACCAGGCGGTGTCGGGGGACGTCTCGGCGGCGAGGGCCTCGACCGCGGGGGCGGTCTCGGGGGCCAGGGCGCGTTCGGTCATGCCGAGGACGCCGCTGTGGCTCCAGGGGTAGGCGCCGAGTTCCGCGGCGCGTTTGAGCGCGGCGACCACCGCGGTGGACAGTGGCGGGGTCCAGGGCGTGGCGCAGGCGCCGAGCAGTTGGAAGGCGTCGCCGAGGCCGTGGGTCTGGACGAACGCGGCGGTCCACACGGCGCGTTCGGCGGGCGGCAGGACGGCCAGCAGGCGGGCCGGCGAGCCGGGGGTGCGGGTGTCGCGGCCGGGCCGGGGTGCGGCACCGAGCAGGGCGCGGGCCCAGGCGGTGTCGCGTTGGCGGACGGCGGCGCGGGCCCAGGCCTCGCGGAGGTCCTCGGCCCATTCGGCGCCGCCGTCGGCGGCGGTCTCGGCGGTGGGCAGCGCGAGCAGTTGAGCGATCGTCAGGCCGGTGTCGGCGGTCCACAGCGAGAGCGGCGCGGCGGCGACGATCTCGCCGAGCCACCAGGCCCGTTCGCCGCGCCCGGTGGGCGACTTGACGGGTATGCCGTCGCGTTGCATGGCGGCGTCGCACGCGGTGGGCGGGGTGACGGTCAGTCGCGCGCCGTCGTAGTGGACGGCGGCGCGGGCGCGGGCGGCCATCCGGTCGGCGAGGGCGGAGCCGGGGAGGGTCGAGAGCAGTTCGGCGGCGGTGGCGCGGACGTTCTTGGAGCGGTCGGCGAGCGCGGCCTCCAGGAACTCCTCGTCGGCGGGGGAGAGGCCGTCCTGCAGGGCGTCGACGAACAGGACGCGGTCCTCGGCGCGTTCGGTGGTCCAGGTGGTGGCGAGCAGGGCGAGCCCGGCGGCGGGGTCGGTGCGGCGCAGCCGGGTGAGGTGGGTGACGCGTTCGGCGAACAGGCCTTCCTGCCAGACGAGTTCGCCGTCCTGGCCGGTGGCGTCGGCGACCGCGGTGCGGGTGACATACTTCCAGTCGGGATTCTGCGGGGCGAGCCAGCGGCCGAGCGGGCCGGCCAGGGCGACCGCGTCGGCGCGCAGTTCGGAGCGGGCCCGGGCGGCGTCGAGCAACGCGGGGACCAGGGCGGGCGGCAGCCGGTAGCCGTGGGCGCGGGCGGCGGTCAGCCACTGGGGGAGCAGTTCGGCGAGGTTGGCGGTGCTGCCGTGGCCGGTGCGGGTGCCGAGCAGCACGTCGAGGCGGCGGGCGGCGGGTTCGGGCAGCGGCGGCCGCTGGTCGGCGGGCGCGGGTGCGGGCGGCTGGAGCGCGGCGGCGGGCAGGGCGCCGGCCCGGCGGCGGACCACGGTGAGCGCGGCCAGGTCGAGCAGGGCGGCGGCCGGGTCGGCGCGGTCGACGGCCTCGGCGAGCGGAGTGCCGGGCGTGTCGGGCAGCGGGCGCCGGTCGGTGCCGAGCAGGGCGGCGCCCTGCAGTTCGGCCCAGTGGTCGGCGGCGGTGTCGAGGGCGGGGACGGTCAAGCCCGGGCTCCGTTCGGACGGTGGGCGGTGCGCCGGCGGCGGCTCCAGCCGCTGGCGGTGGCGGCGCGGCGGGCGGCGTGGTGCAGGGCGATGCGCTGGACGGCGGTGCGGGAGTCGGCGGAGGGGGCGGTGGGCCGGTGGACGGGGGTGCGGGTCACGGGATGGCCTCCGGGCTGGTGAGGGGGCGTCAGTTCGTCACCTGGTGAGGCCGACGGGGTGGCCGTCGGCGTCCCAGGCGGTGACCGGGGTGAAGCCGGCGTGGCCGCATTCGCCGAACAGGGTGACGGGGTGTCCGGCGGAGACGGCGGTCAGTCGCCACAGGGCGGTGTCGGGCAGGGCGCCGTTCCGGATCGGCAGGGTGTGCCGGCCGTCGGTGAGCCGCCAGCCGTCCGGGCCGAGCACCGGGACCACGTCGGCGAGGACGGTCGGCCAGGCGTCCAGCCAAGGGTCCTCGGCGAGCGCGGTGCCGTACTCGGCGAGCGCCTCGGCGGGGGAGAGGCCGGCGGGGGGTTCGGCGGGGCCGGGTTCGGGGGCGCCGTAGCGGGTGCCGAGGACGGCGCGCAGCGGGCGGGCGCCGGGGTGGTAGGCGAGGTCGGCCTCCAGGACGCGGCCGGTGGGCAGCGCCAGGTCGGGGGCCTGGCCGGGGCGGCCGAAGGCGAGCAGCAGGGCGGCGCGGCCGGTCTTGGCGCCGCGCAGCCACACCCGGCGGGTGGTGAGCCGATCGTCGGCGGTGTCGCGGCTGCCGAGCACCTGCCAGCGGTCGCGGACGGTGGGGCCGGCCAGCAGCTCGGCGGTGTCGGTGGTGAAGCCGACCCGGGTGCGGACGGTGGCCGCCAGCGCCTCGGGCAGGGTGTCGATCCGGCCGTAGGCGCCGGCCAGCAGGTGCAGCATCGCGAACTCCTCCAGCAGCGTGTCCTGCGGGGTCTCGGCCAGCGCCCGGACCCGGGTGGCCAGGCCGGGGGCCTGGGCGTCGACCATCCGGGCGGCGACCTCCTCCCAGGCCGCGGCGGGCACCGGGTCGGCCAGGCCGCGGCGCACCCCGTCGGCGAGCCGCAGCCGCAGTTCGGCGGCGCCCGCGGCGACCCGGGCGGAGCGCTTGCCGGCCCGGCGGCGAGCCGCCTCCGGGTCGGCCTCCGCCGCCCTGGCCTGCTGCTTGGCGGCGCGCTGCACGGCGGCCTCGCTGCGCCCGTTCAGCCACTCGGCGACCCACTCCGGCGGCTCGGCCGGCCCGGTGACGGCGGCCCGGTCGCCGGCCCACAGCAGCAGCAGGCCGAGCGCGTGCTTGCACGGGAACTTCCGGCTCGGGCAGCTGCACTTGTACGCGGGCGTACCGAGCTCGACCGCCGTCCGGTACGGGGTGCTGCCGCTGCCCTTGCACAGGCCCCACAGCGCGCCCTGGCCGGTCCCGGTCGCGCTCCACGGGCCGGGCCCGGCGAGCTTGCCGGCGGCCTTCAGGGACGCCGGGTCGGGCGCCAGGGAAAGGACGTGTTCGGTGCTCCAGCGTTCCTCCATGGCTCCGACGCTAGGAGGCGCTACTGACAGTTGAGGACCGGTCAGGCCGGGGCCAGCGGACAGCCCGCGCCGACCCGGGCCGCGAGGTCGGCCCGCAGCCCGGCGAGCTCGGCCATCCGGGCGTCGATCAGCGCGATCTTCTCCCGGAACAGCTCCGACAGCGCCCCGGCGGCGTCCGGTACGCCGCTCAACTCCTCGCCGGTACGGGCGATCTCGGCCAGCGAGAAGCCCAGCGCCTGCGCGGTGCGCACGTACCGCAGCCAGGGCACCGCCTCGGGCGGGAAGTCGCGGTAGCCGTTGGGCAGCCGGCGCGCCGTCAGCAGCCCGGTGCGTTCGTAGAACCGGACGGTGTCGCGGCTCAGGCCCGTCTGCGCGGCCAGCTCCCCGATGCGCATGTCCCCACCCCCGTCGGTGACTTGACCTTGGACCCTACTCCACCGTCGAGCATGGGGCGGTCCCCGCCGCGAGAGCCCGAAGGAGCCCGCCCGATGCACCGCTACGCCCGCCTGGTCCGCGCCAGCGCCTGGTACGACCTGCTGGTGACCGCCCCGTTCGCCACCCCCTGGACGTACGCCCTCGCGCACCGGGCGCTGGACGGTACGAGCACCGCCCTGGGCCTGGGGCAACTGCCGCCCCAGGAGCCGATGCTGACGCTGTTCGCCAACCTGATGGGGTCGGTGGTGGTGGTCTGGGCGCTGCTGCGGCTGCGCCGCCCGCAGCCGGTGCACGGCCTGTACGACGGCGCGGCCCGGGTGCTGTTCGCCTGCTGGCAGCTCTGGGCGCTGGCGCACGGCGCGACCGGACTGCTGTGGGGGTTCCTCGTGGTGGAGACGGCGTTCGGCGCCGCCCAGCTGTGGCCGTGGCGGGCGGCCAACCGGCGTGCGGCGCTCCGGAGCTGACGGACGGAATTGTCGGTGCCGGGGTGCAGAGTGGAACCTGCACGGCCCGAACGGGAGTACGTCCTCCCAGGTCAGCGCCGTGCCGCACGCTTCTCGCGCCGTTGTGCGCGCAGCGTTTCGACGACCCGTCACGAACGGAGCAGCCGATGACCACCGAGACGACCAGCGAGGTCCTGCGGCAGCACGCCGAGGACGCCTTCGCCGCCGAGCTGGCCGCGCTCGCCCGGCAGGACGACCGCCCCCGCCCGGAGCGCTGGCGGCTGTCCCCCTGGGCCGTCGCCACCTACCTGCTGGGCGGCGAACTCCCCGACGGCACCGTGATCACGCCCAAGTACATCGGCCCGCGCCGGGTGGTGGAGGTCGCCGTCACCACCCTGGCCACCGACCGCGCCCTGCTGCTGCTCGGCGTGCCCGGCACCGCCAAGACCTGGGTCTCCGAGCACCTCGCCGCGGCGATCTCCGGCGACTCCACGCTGCTGGTCCAGGGCACCGCCGGCACCCCTGAGGAGGCGGTCCGGTACGGCTGGAACTACGCGCAGCTGCTGGCCCACGGGCCGAGCACCGACGCGCTGGTGCCGTCCCCGCTGATGCGGGCCATGCGGGCCGGGCAGATCGCCCGGGTCGAGGAGCTCACCCGCATCCCCGCCGACGTGCAGGACAGCCTGATCACCATCCTGTCCGAGAAGACCCTGCCGGTGCCCGAACTCGGCAGCGAGGTCCAGGCGGTGCGCGGCTTCAACCTGATCGCCACCGCCAACGACCGCGACCGCGGCGTCAACGAGCTCTCCTCCGCGCTGCGCCGCCGCTTCAACACCGTGGTGCTGCCGCTGCCCGCCACCCTGGAGGAGGAGGTCGACATCGTCACCCGCCGGGTCGGCCAGCTCGGCCGCTCCCTCGACCTGCCCGAACTCCCGGGCGGCGCCGAGGAGATCCGCCGGGTGGTGACCGTCTTCCGCGAGCTGCGCTCCGGCCTGACCGCCGACGGCCGCACCAAGGTGAAGACCCCCAGCGGCACCCTCTCCACCGCCGAGGCGATCTCCGTGGTCACCAACGGCCTGGCGCTGGCCGCCCACTTCGGCGACGGCGTGCTGCGGGCCGGCGACGTCGCCGACGGCATCCTCGGCGCGGTGGTCCGCGACCCGGTCGCCGACCGCCAGGTCTGGCGCGAGTACGTGGAGGGCGTGGTCCGCGACCGCGACGGCTGGAAGGACTTCTACCGCGCCGCCCGCGAGGTGGGCGCATGACGGCGGGGACGACCCTGCTCGGGGTGCGCCACCACGGCCCCGGCTCGGCCCGCGCGGTCGCCGCCGCGCTGGCCGCGCTGCGCCCCGACGCGGTGCTGATCGAGGGCCCGCCGGAGGCCGACGAGCTGGTCGCGCTGGCCGGCGAGAAGGACCTCGTCCCGCCGGTCGCCCTGCTCGCGCACGTCGTCGACGACCCGGCGCGGGCCGCGTTCTGGCCGTTCGCCGAGTTCTCCCCCGAGTGGGTGGCGCTGCGGTACGCGGTCGACGCCGGGGTGCCGGTCCGGTTCATCGACCTGCCGGCCGGGCAGAGCCTCACGCTGCCCGCCCGGGGGCGGGAGGCCGATACCGATACCGATGCTGACGGTGGGTCGGCTGACGGCGGGTCGGGAGTGCCGGGGGGCACTTCCGGTCCGGCGCCGGTCGACCCGATCGCCGAACTCGCCACGGCCGCCGGGCACGACGACCCGGAGGCCTGGTGGGAGGACGCGGTCGAGCACCGCGGCCCCTCCGCAGACCCCCTCGCACCGTTCGCCGCGCTCGCCGAGGCGATGGCCGCGCTGCGCGAGCACCACCCGGCCGAGCGGCGCGACCTGGTCCGTGAGGCCGCGATGCGCCAGCAGCTGCGGGCCGCCCGGCGGGCCGGCTTCGAGCGGATCGCGGTGGTCTGCGGGGCCTGGCACGTGCCCGCGCTCGCCGAACTGCCCACCGTGGCCCACGACCGGGCGCTCCTCGCCGAGCTGCCGAAGAAGCTGCGGACCGAACTCACCTGGGTCCCGTGGACCCACCGCCGGCTCTCCCAGCACACCGGCTACGGCGCCGGCATCGACTCGCCCGGCTGGTACCACCACCTGTTCACCACCGCCGACCAGCCGCTCGCGCACTGGATGACCCGGGTCGCCGAGCTGCTGCGCGCCGAGGACCACCCGGTCTCCTCGGCCCACGTGATCGAGTCGGTCCGGCTCGCCGAGACCCTCGCGGCGATGCGCGGCCGCCCGCTGCCCGGCCTGACCGAGACCCTGGACGCGGTGCGCGCGGTGATGTGCGACGGCTCCGAGGTCGCCCTCGGGCTGGTCCGCGAACGGCTGGTGATCGGCGACGCGCTCGGCACCGTCCCGGACGACGCCCCCGCCGTCCCGCTGCAGCGCGACCTGACCCGCCTTCAGCGCACCCTGCGGCTGCGGCCCGAACCCGACGCCCGCGACCTCGTCCTCGACCTGCGCAAGGACCTCGACGCCGAACGCTCCCGCCTGCTCCACCGGCTGCGGCTGCTCGGCCTCGACTGGGGCCGCCCCGCCCGGGACGCCGTCCAGTCCACCGGCACCTTCCGGGAGACCTGGCGGCTCGCCTGGGAGCCCGAGTTCGCGATCCGCCTGATCGAGGCCGGCCAGTGGGGCACCACCGTGCAGGGCGCGGCCACCGCCAAGGCCGTCGCCGACGCCGCCGGCGGGTCGCTGGCGGTCCTCACCTCGCTGGCCGAACGCTGCCTGCTGGCCGGACTGCCGGACGCCCTGCCCGCGGTGATGCACGCCCTCGCGGACCGCGCGGCGCTCGACACCGACGCCGGCCACCTCGCCGCCGCGCTCCCCGCCCTGGTCCGCACCCTGCGGTACGGGGACGTGCGCGCCACCGACGCGACGGCGCTCGGCGCGGTCGCGGTGGGCCTCGCCGAGCGGCTCTGCGTGGCACTGCCCGCGGCCTGCGTCGGACTGGACGCGGACGGGGCGAACGCCCGCCGGAGCGAGCTGGACTCCGTCCACCAGGCGGTCGCGCTGCTCGGCTCCGACGCCACCGGCGACCTGTGGGCGGACGCACTGCGGTCGATCGCCGCCCGCGAGCCGCTGGGCGGGCCGTCCACCGGGGCGCCGGGGCTGCTCCGCGGGCGGGCCGTGCGACTGCTGCTCGACGACGGACGGCTGCCGGCCGACGAAGCCGGCCTGCGGCTGGGACTGGTGCTCTCGCCCGCCTCCGAACCGGCCGACGCGGCGGGGTGGGCGGAGGGCTTCCTGTCGGGCGGCGGCGCGCTGCTGCTGCACGACCCGACCCTGCTGGGGCTGCTGGACGCGTGGCTCTGCCGGGTCCCCGCCGACACCTTCACCGACCTGCTGCCGATCCTCCGCCGGACGTTCTCCTCGCTGGAGACCGGCGTCCGCCACACCATCGGCTCCCGGGTGGCCTCCGGACCGCTCGGCGCTCCCGTCGCGACGGTCGCGGACGCGGTGGCGCTCGACGTGACGCGGGCGGACGCGGTGCTGCCGACCCTGGCGCTGCTGCTGGGGTTGTCGGCTCCGCCGCTGCGGATCCCCCGTCAGATCGACCGCCGCGCCGGGTGAGACCCGTCGGGGGCCGGACGTTGCCGTCGGCGCCTTCCGCCTCGCGCAGTTCCCCGCGCCCCTGTCGGGGTGCCGTCCCACTACTCGAAGGGGTGTCAGATGACCGTCCGTCAGGACGATGAGCGGATGCGGCGTTGGCGGCTGGTGCTCGGGGGTGAGGGGGACGGCACGGGGGTGCGGCTGTCCGGGCGGGACGCCGGGATGGACGGGGTGCTGGCGGCGCTGTACCGGGGGGAGGGCAAGCAGCGCTCGGCGGGGCTGGGCGGGTCGGCGCCGCAGGTGGCGCGGTGGTTGGGGGACATCCGGGAGTACTTCCCCTCGAGCGTGGTGCAGGTGATGCAGCAGGACGCGATCTCCCGGCTGGGGCTGGACCGGCTGCTGCTGGAGCCGGAGATGCTGGCGGCGGTGGAGCCGGACGTGCACCTGGTGGGGACGCTGCTCTCGTTGAAGCACGCGCTGCCGGAGACCACCCGGGAGACGGCTCGGATGGTGGTGGGGAAGGTGGTCGCCGAGCTGGAGCGCCGGCTGGCGGACCGCACCCGCTCGACCGTCGGCGGGGCGCTGGACCGCAGTGCGCGGGTGAACCGGCCCCGGCACCGGGACATCGACTGGGGGCGGACGATCCGGGCGAACCTGTCGCGGTACCTGCCGGAGTACCGGACGGTGGTCCCGGAGCGGCTGGTCGGGTACGCGCGGGCGCAGCGGGCGGTGAAGAAGGACGTGATCCTGTGCATCGACCAGTCGGGGTCGATGGCCGCGTCGGTGGTGCACTCGGCGGTGTTCGGCGCGGTGCTGGCGTCGATGCCGAGCCTGGACACCCGGCTGGTGGTGTTCGACACCTCGGTGGTGGACCTGACGGAGCAACTGAGCGATCCGGTGGACGTGCTGTTCGCGACGCAGCTGGGCGGCGGGACGGACATCAACCGGGCGCTGGCGTACTGCCAGTCGAAGATCAGCCGGCCGTCGGAGACCGTCGTGGTGCTGATCAGCGACCTGTACGAGGGCGGGATCCGGGACGAGATGCTGAAGCGGGTCGCGGCGATGAAGGCGTCGGGGGTGCAGTTCATCGCGCTGCTGGCGCTGTCGGACGAGGGCGCGCCGGCCTACGACCACGCGCACGCGCAGGCGTTGGCGGCGCTGGGGGCGCCGGCGTTCGCGTGCACGCCGGACGCGTTCCCGGACATCATGGCGGCGGCGATCGAGAAGCGTCCGCTGCCGGTGCCCGAGCGCGGGTGAGCGCCGGCGGGGGCGTGTCCATGGGCGGGGATGACACTCGTGAGGGTGATTCGGTGGTGCGGCTCACCGTCGCGCGCCCGAGGGGGTGAGCCGGCCCGGCGACACGCCGCGGGCACCGTGTTGTGACGGTTCTCACCAACGCGGACCGGGTCCCGGGCGAAACACGCCGGTCGTCCGGGGATAACCTGCCATGCGGACGTGACGCGCGTGTTGATTGACGATGCGCCCGGCTCGCTGCGTGGGCCGCAAGGCCGTACTTCTGCGTACCCGCTCAGCACCGACGACCCGCAGCGAAGATCCTGCCGTGGCACGCTCGTAGAGACACATTCCGCGACCACGAACAAGGACAAACACGTGGACCTGTTCGAGTACCAGGCGAGGGACCTCTTCGCCAAGCACGGTGTACCCGTGCTTGACGGCGATGTCATCGAGACCGCCGCAGACGCTGCCGCCATCGCGGAGCGCTTCGGCGGCCGCGCCGTCGTCAAGGCTCAGGTGAAGGTGGGCGGCCGAGGCAAGGCCGGTGGCGTGAAGCTCGCGTCCGACCCGCAGGACGCCGTCGCCAAGGCCGAGGCCATCCTCGGCATGGACATCAAGGGCCACACCGTCCACAAGGTGATGCTGGCTCAGACCGCGGACATCAAGGAGGAGTACTACGTCTCCTTCCTGCTCGACCGCACCAACCGCACCTTCCTGGCGATGGCCAGCGTCGAGGGCGGCGTGGAGATCGAGGTCGTCGCCGAGGAGAACCCCGACGCGCTGGCGAAGATCCCGGTCGACGCCAACGAGGGTGTGACCCCGGAGAAGGCCGCCGAGATCGTCGCCGCCGCGAAGTTCCCGGCCGAGATCGCGGACCAGGTCGCCGACGTCCTGCAGAAGCTCTGGGTCGTCTTCGTCAAGGAGGACGCCCTCCTGGTCGAGGTCAACCCGCTGATCAAGTCCGGCGACGGCAAGATCATCGCGCTCGACGGCAAGGTCTCGCTGGACGAGAACGCCGAGTTCCGCCAGCCGGAGCACGAGGCGCTCGAGGACAAGGCCGCCGCGAACCCGCTGGAGGCCGCGGCCAAGGCCAAGGGCCTCAACTACGTCAAGCTGGACGGCCAGGTCGGCATCATCGGCAACGGCGCGGGCCTCGTCATGAGCACCCTGGACGTCGTCGCGTACGCCGGTGAGAAGCACGGCGGCGTGAAGCCCGCCAACTTCCTCGACATCGGCGGCGGCGCGTCCGCCGAGGTGATGGCGAACGGTCTGGAGATCATCCTGGGCGACCCGGACGTCAAGTCCGTCTTCGTCAACGTCTTCGGTGGCATCACCGCGTGCGACGCGGTCGCCAACGGCATCGTGCAGGCCCTCGCGCTCCTGGTGAGCAAGGGCGAGGCGGTCACCAAGCCGCTGGTCGTCCGTCTGGACGGCAACAACGCGGAGCTCGGTCGCCAGATCCTGACCGCCGCCAACCACCCGCTGGTGCAGCAGGTGGACACCATGGACGGCGCCGCTGACCGCGCCGCCGAGCTGGCCAACAAGTAAGGAAGGGGACTCAACACCATGGCTATCTTCCTTACCAAGGACAGCAAGGTCATCGTCCAGGGCATGACCGGCTCCGAGGGCATGAAGCACACCCGCCGCATGCTCGCGTCCGGCACCCAGATCGTCGGCGGTGTGAACCCGCGCAAGGCCGGCACCACCGTGGACGTGGACGGCACCGAGATCCCGGTGTTCGGCACCGTGGTCGAGGCGATGGAGAAGACCGGTGCCGACGTCACCGTCATCTTCGTGCCGCCGGCGTTCACCAAGTCCGCCGTGGTCGAGGCGATCGACGCCGAGATCGGCCTGGCCGTGGTCATCACCGAGGGCGTACCGGTGCACGACACCGCCTCGTTCTGGGCCCACGCCGGCGCCAAGGGCAACAAGACCCGCATCATCGGCCCGAACTGCCCCGGCCTGATCAGCCCCGGACAGTCCAACGCGGGCATCATCCCGGCCGACATCACCAAGGCCGGCAAGATCGGTCTGGTGTCGAAGTCCGGCACCCTGACCTACCAGCTGATGTACGAGCTCCGTGACATCGGCTTCTCCTCCGCGGTGGGCATCGGCGGTGACCCGGTCATCGGCACCACCCACATCGACGCCCTCAAGGCGTTCCAGGAGGACCCGGAGACCGAGCTCATCGTCATGATCGGCGAGATCGGCGGCGACGCCGAGGAGCGTGCCGCGGCGTTCATCGCCGAGCACGTGACCAAGCCGGTCGTCGGCTACGTCGCGGGCTTCACCGCGCCCGAGGGCAAGACCATGGGCCACGCCGGCGCCATCGTCTCCGGCTCCTCCGGCACCGCCCAGGCGAAGAAGGAGGCCCTCGAGGCCGCCGGTGTCAAGGTCGGCAAGACGCCGTCCGAGACCGCCCGCCTGGCCCGCGAGCTGATCGCCGCCGCCGAGTAAGGCAGCTGACGCACCGGTCGAAGGCGCCGCCCACCGTGAGGTGGGCGGCGCCTTCGGCGTTCCCGCGGCCGCGGGCGATCAGCCCGCGGCGCCGGTGCCGCCCGACGGGGCGTCAGCACCCGGCGCGGCGGGGAGCGCCGGGCCGCCCGGTGGGTCGACCAGCACCGCCGGCACCCCCGGCACGGGGCTGCACCACGGCGTCTGCAGGCCGGGCGCGGCGTTGCCGAGCGCGGGCCCGGCGCTGCCCGTCACGGCCGACGTGCACGCCGTCGGCACCGGTGGCTCCGGGCGCACCAGCGCGGACGGGCCGACCCCGAACAGCGTGGTGGCTATCGCGGCACCGACCGTCGTGGTCAGCAGCGCGGCCGCGCCGGTCGCCACCCCGGTGTGCAGCCGGCTGTCGGTGACCAGCACCGACGGCGACGGCAGGCGCGGCTGCGGGCAGGCCCGGGTCGCCGCCCGGTGCAGCAGGCCGCCCAGCCGCTCACCGAACGCCGGATCGTCCGGGTCCGCGCCGACCAGCTCCGGCACCGCCGCGGCCAGCGCGGCCCGCGCCGCGCGCACCCGCCCCGCCGCCGCGGCCGTGCTCGACTCCACCTCCACCGCCACCCGCTCGACGGGCAGCCCCAGCGTGTCGTGCAGCACCAGCGCCCGCCGCTGCGGCCGCGGCAGCCGACGCAGCGCCTTCAGCAGCGCCCGGTCACGGTGCGTCAGCCCGGACTCCGGCTCCGGACCCGCCGGCTCGCCGCCGACCCGGATCCGCCGGTGCGGCCACCCCCGCAGGTGGGCGCGGCGCGGCCCGCCCCGGTGCCACGGCGACAGCGTCAGCTCGAACGACTCGCCGCGCACCCACGCCTCCGGGTCGGGCAGCGTCCCGACCTCCGCCCAGCGGCGGGCGGCCGCGCCGAGCGCCAGGTGCGCGCAGTGGACGGCGCGGTGGCGGCTGCCGGTGAGCAGGAAGGTCTGCTGCACCAGGCGGGTGTGGACGCGGGCGCAGAAGTCCGCGAAGTCGGCGACGACGGCGGGCTCTGACGGGGCGTCGGCGGCGTTGACGGTGGCGTGCGCGTGCCCGGGATCGGGGTGCACGGGGTCCGGGTGGACGGGGTCGGGGTGCCGCGCGTGGGCCGGGGCGGCTGACTCGGCCGGCTCGGCGGGCCTGTCGGGCTCGGCGGGCTCGGCCGGTGACGGGGTGTCGGCCGGGGCCAGGGCGGCGGCGAGGGCGATCGCCTCCTCGCGGGTCTGGACGCCGAGCTTGCGCATCGCGCGGTTGAGGTGGGCGCGGGCGGTGGCGGGGGCGATGCCGAGGTGGGCGGCCATCGCGCGGGCGTCGTCGCCGGCGACCAGGCGGGCCAGGACCTGGGCCTCGCGCGGGGCGAGCCTGCGCAGCAGCAGGGCGGCGTCCTCGTGGGCCCGGGGCGACGGTCCGGTGGTGGGTTCGGGCTCGGCGGTCGAAGGTGTGGTCACCGAAGTCCTCCGCTGCGGGTCCGTCGCAGAAACAGGCACATAATCCGATAATCCGGGACACGGCGAAGGTTCGCCCGTTGACACCGCGCAACGGGTGGCCTTGGCAGCATGAAGGCCATGACGCAGCTGATGGGCCGTCCGATCCTGGGCCTGCCGAGCGAACTGGACAGCCACTCCACCCTCGCCGACCTGCTGACCGGAGTCCGCACCGCGCTGCTCACCTTCTCCGTGGTCGCCGTCCCGGTCTTCGGCCTGTGGGTGCTGGCCCCGTACGGCGACGACTCGGCGCAGGGCGCGGCCCGGCTGGCGTTCGCGCTCTGGCTGCTCGGGCACGGCGCGCCATTGGCCCGGGGCCCCGAGGGGGTGCCGGTGACGGTCACCCCGCTGCTGCTCACCGCCGTCGTCGCGCTGGTGCTCGCCCGCGCCGGACGGCGGGTGGCCCGGCGCTCCGGAGGGCGCGGGCGGCCCCGTTGGCGCTCCCCGCTGGCCCTGTGCGCCGGATACCTGCTGGTCGCCGCGGCGGCCGTGGCCCAGTGCGCCGACGTGCGGGCCGAGTTGCGCGCCCGCCCGGTCGCCGACCTGGCGGCCGTCGTGCTGCTGACGGCGGGTTCGCTCGGCTACGGGGTGTGGAGCGGGCACGGCCGGCCGTGGACGTCCGGGCGGCTGCCGCTGCCGCCCGCGCTCTGGCCGGACGGGGCTGGCCGGGCGCTCGGCCGGGCCCTCGGCAGCTGGTCGCTGGCGCTGCTGGCCGGCGGCGGGGCGGTCTTCACCACGGCGGTGCTGCTCGGCTCCGCCGGGCAGAGCGCCCAGCGCCTCGGCGGCGGCCTCGCGGGCTGGCTCGGCATGCTGCTGGCCTGCCTGGCGCTGCTCCCCAACGCGCTGACCTGGACGGCGGGTTACACCCTCGGCCCGGGCTTCGAGCTGGGCACCGGCAGCCTCGCCGGCCCGCTGCACACCCGGATCGGCGCCGTCCCCGACTTCCCGCTGCTCGCGGTGCTGCCCGCCGACGGCGGCCCCGACTGGCACCTGCTGGCCTGCGCCGCCCCCCTCGCGGCCGCCGTGCTCACCGCCCTGCTGCTCGGCCGCGCCGCCCGGCGCTGGACGCTCGCCCAGGCCGCGACGGTGGCCGGCTGCACCGCCCTGGCCGCCGCCCCGCTCGGCCTGCTCGCCGCGTGGTCCGCGGGCGGTGCGCTGGCCTCCGGCCGGATGTCCCGACTCGGCCCCGTCGCCTGGCAGTTCGGCCTGGCCCAGACGGGCTGGCTGCTGCTTCTGGCGGTCCCCGGCGCACTCCTCGCCCGCTGGTGGCACACCCGCCGGGAGGCCCGGGCGGCCTCCCTGGCGATCCAGGTCCGGGTCGGCGTCTACCGGCTGGTGTGCCGCCTGGCGGCGTGAGGGGGCCGGTTCAGCCGTCCTGGCCCTCGAAGAGGTTGACCAGCCAGGCGGGGGCGTCCTTGGCGCAGGAACCCGTGCCCGCGTCGGTGATGGACTGGCTCACGCAGTCCAGGTAGTCGTGGTAGACGAACTGGATGGTGAAGGCGCTGATCGACATGACCAGGGCCAGGCCGCCGGTGAGCAGGCCGCTGAGGGCGGCGGGGGTCTGCGGGCGGACGGCGGGGGACTGGTACGGGTGCGCGGGCGGCTCGGCGGGGGCGCGCAGCACGGCGATCGCGTACCAGGCGGCCAGCAGGCCGAGCGCGAAGGCGAAGTAGAAGAGGCCGAAGAGCGCGGACAGCAGGGCGGCGAAGCCGCAGAGCAGGGCGTTGCGGGCGTTGCGGTGGCCGGGCTCGGCGGGGTCGATGCGCGGCGGGGCGGGCTGCTGGGGGGCGGGGCGCTGCGGGTCGGCCCACGGCGGGGGGAGCTGCGGGCGGTCGCCGCCGGGCTGGTCGGGCTGCTCGCCGTCGGCGGACGAGGCGTGCGGGCCGCGGGGACGCCAGGGCTGGTCCGGGGCGTCCGGCGGGGGCGCCGCGAAGGGGTTGCGCTCGCCGCTTTCCTCGCCGCTGCTCATGTGTCGGCCGTTTCTTCTCGTCGGGCGGGGGCGCCGCCCGGTTCGGTGGGGGAGTGGGCGGTCGGTCAATGATCCCTCAGCCGGTTCGCGGCCGTGCGGCACCCCGCCCGTCCGCGGTCGGTGGGCGGGCGAGATCCCCGTCTCAACTACGCGCGTAGCGTTGCCGGGTGGTGACGAGCGGCCTCCTACCAGCCGTTATCGTGGTGACGGTCGGCAGCCCGGACCGGTTCCCGGGGACCCGCAGCGCCGCGGCGCACCCCGGTTCCGCGACCCGGCTGGCGACCCGCCGCCGCCCGTAGTGGCCCCACCGACGGTGGATGTACCAGCGGGCGACACCCGACGTACGGAGAATCGCGCAGTGGCCGCCGCTTCCGCCCAAGTCTTCCCGCCCCGTACCCCCGGACCGGCTCGACTGGTGGTGCTGGTCTCCGGTTCCGGCACCAACCTGCAGGCGCTGATCGACGCCGCGGCCGACCCCGCGTACGGCGTGCAGATCGTCGCGGTGGGCGCCGACCGCGACGGCATCGCCGGGATCACCCGGGCCGAGACCGCGGGCATCCCGGTCTTCGTGGAGCGGATCAAGGACCACCCGGACCGGGCCGCCTGGAACGCCGCGCTGCTCGCCGCCGTCGAGGGCCACGCCCCCGACCTGGTGGTCACCGCCGGCTTCATGAAGATCCTCGGCCCGGACTTCATCGCCGCCTACACCGGGCGGATCGTCAACACCCACCCCGCGCTGCTGCCGTCCTTCCCGGGCGCGCACGGCGTCCCGGACGCGCTGGCGTACGGCGTGAAGGTCACCGGCTGCACGGTGCACCTGGTGGACGCCGGGGTGGACACCGGGCCGATCATCGCCCAGGGCGTGGTGGAGGTCGAGGACGCCGACCACGCCGACGGCGGCGCGGCGCTGCACGAACGCATCAAGACTGTCGAGCGCAAGCTGCTCGTCGACGCCGTGGGCCGGCTGGCCCGCGAAGGACATCGCATCGAGGACCGAAAGGTACGGATTCCGGCATGAGCGCCGCCTCCACCAACGCCCCCGTCTCCGAGAACGTGCGCCCGATTCGCCGCGCGCTGATCAGCGTGTACGACAAGACCGGTCTGGAGGAGCTCGCCCAGGGCCTGCACGCCGCCGGGGTCGCGATCGTCTCCACCGGGTCGACCGCCGGGCGGATCGCCGCCGCGGGCGTCCCGGTCACCGAGGTCTCCGAGCTGACCGGCTTCCCGGAGTGCCTGGACGGCCGGGTCAAGACCCTGCACCCGCGGGTGCACGCCGGCGTCCTCGCCGACCTGCGGCTGGAGTCGCACCGCGCGCAGCTCGCCGAGCTCGGCGTGGAGCCGTTCGACCTGGTCGTGGTGAACCTGTACCCGTTCACCGCCACCGTCGCCTCCGGCGCCACCCCGGACGAGTGCGTCGAGCAGATCGACATCGGCGGCCCGTCGATGGTCCGCGCCGCCGCCAAGAACCACCCGTCGGTGGCCGTGGTGGTCGACCCGGCGCGCTACGCGGACGTCCTGACGGCCGTTCAGGGCGGCGGCTTCGACCTGCTGACCCGCAAGCGGCTGGCCGCCGCCGCGTTCGCGCACACCGCCGCGTACGACGTGGCCGTCGCCTCGTGGTTCGAGAACTCCGGCTACACCGAGTCCGAGGACGCGTTCCCGTCCTTCCTCGGCGCCACCTGGGAGCGCGACAACGTCCTGCGCTACGGCGAGAACCCGCACCAGCGGGCCGCGCTGTACACCGACGGCACGGGCGGCCTGGCCGGCGCGCAGCAGCTGCAGGGCAAGGAGATGTCCTACAACAACTACGTGGACACCGACGCCGCCCGCCGCGCCGCCTACGACCACGCCGAGCCGGCCGTCGCCATCATCAAGCACGCCAACCCGTGCGGCATCGGCACCGGCGCGGACGTCGCCGAGGCGCACCGCAAGGCGCACGCCTGCGACCCGGTCTCCGCGTACGGCGGCGTGATCGCGGTCAACCGCCCGGTCTCCGTCGAGCTGGCCGAGCAGATCGCCCCGATCTTCACCGAGGTCGTCGTCGCCCCCGGCTACGAGGACGGCGCGCTGGAGGTGCTGGCCAAGAAGAAGAACCTGCGGGTGCTGGTCGCCCCCGAGGCGCCCGCCGACGCGCTGGAGGTCCGCCGGATCTCCGGCGGCGTGCTGCTGCAGGAGGTCGACCGGGTCGACGCGGCCGGTGACGAGCCGTCGACCTGGACGCTGGCCACCGGTGCGGCGCTGTCCGCCGACGAGCTGGCCGAACTCGCCTTCGCCTGGCGGGCCTGCCGGGCCGTCAAGTCCAACGCGATCCTGCTGGCCAAGGACGGCGCCTCGGTCGGCGTCGGCATGGGCCAGGTCAACCGGGTCGACTCCTGCAAGCTCGCGGTGGAGCGGGCCGGCGAGCGCGCGGTGGGCTCCTACGCCGCCTCGGACGCCTTCTTCCCGTTCGCGGACGGCCTGGAGATCCTGCTCGCCGCGGGCGTCAAGGCCGTGGTGCAGCCCGGCGGTTCGATCCGCGACGAGGAGGTCGTGGCGGCCGCCGAGAAGGCGGGCGTGACCATGTACCTCACCGGGACCCGGCACTTCTTCCACTGACGCGCCCCTGGCGCGGTGACGCCGAAGGGCCCGCACACCGGACGGTGGGCGGGCCCTTCGGGGTGCCGGATCACTGGGTCTTGACGACCACGGTGTTCATGACCTTGTCGGCGAAGGTCTGGCGCTTGGCGTCCCACAGCGGCCACAGGTAGCCGATGCAGCAGGCGAAGCTGTCCAGCGCGTGGCAGAGGTGGCGGACGAACGCCATGCCGAAGCCGATCGGCTGGCCGTCGGCCTCGCGGACCAGGCGGATGTTCAGCAGCTTCTTGCCCGGGGTCTGGCCGGTGGTGCCGACCCGGTAGAGCAGGAACAGCGTGCCGGCCAGGATGAGCAGGCCGCCCAGCATGATCAGCGCGGTGCCGCCGCCGGAGGCCGACGAGGTGCAGCGGCTGTAACCGTACGAGTCGGTCGAGCACTTGATGCCGCTGGCGCTCATGCCGATGCCGATGCCGTACAGGATGCCGCCGGGCAGGCCGACGATCAGGTAGTCGACCAGCAGCGCCAGGAAGCGGCTGCCCCAGCCCGCGTACGGCGGGACGCCCTGGTAGCCCTGCTGCGGGTAGCCGTAGCCCTGCTGCGGGATGCCGTAGCCCGGGGCCTGCTGCTGCGGGTAGCCGTAGCCGGGCGCGGGGGCCTGCTGCTGCGGGTAGCCGTAGCCCGGGGCCTGCTGCTGCGGGTAGCCCGGGGCCGGGGGCTGCTGGCCGTACGGGTTGTTCGGGTCGGGCGGGTAGCTCATTCAATGCCTCCGGGCAGAATGGGAGTTGGGGACGGGCTGGGGGAAACCCCAGAGGACGGACAGCAGTTGAGCGACCGGCCGGAACGGGAGATTAGCGCAGCGGCCTGACGGTGTCGTGGGTCAGTGGGCAACGCGGGGGCGGCGGATCACGGACGGACGATGCCGAGGCGGTACAGCTGCCACACCCAGGAGAGTGCCGCGGCGCCCCAGATCAGCACGTTGCGGCGGGAGTTGGACAGCTCCCACCACCAGCGGCCGGGGCCCAGCGGCGCCACCAGCAGGCCCAGCGCGGCCACCACCGTCACCGGGTTCGCGGCCAGCGCGCCCAGCCAGTTGCCGTGGCCCGCCTCGATGAAGACCGTGGTCGAACCACAGCCCGGGCAGGGGATTCCGGTGAACCGCCGCAGCGGGCACAGCACTCCGGGGTCGTGCGCGTCGTGCAGCGCGGCCACCGCCAGCGCCGCCGCCGTCGCGCCGAGCCCGCGCGCCGCCACCCGGGCCCACCGGCCGCGGAACGTGCCGGCCGACTCCCGCCAGCGTGTCACCAGGCCGAACTGCCCGGCGGTGCTCACTTGTTCTGGACCACGAAGATGAACACCAGCAGCGCGATGCTGATCAGCACGCCCAGCGTGCTGATCACGATGCCGCCGATCGCCACCCCGCGGCCCTGACCGGTCTGGGTCGCCTTGTTCAGTGCCGCGATGCCCACGCCGATCCCGACCAGGCCCAGCAGGCCGCCGTAGAAGCAGCTGGTCAGCACCGAGATCAGCCCGATCGCCGCGGCCGCGGTGGCCAGCGTGTTCTGCTGCGGCGCGGCCGGCACCGGCTGCTGCGGGTAGCCGTAGCCCGGCTGCGGCGCCGGGTAGGGCTGCGTCTGGTACCCGTAGTCCTGCACGGGCGGCTGCTGCTGCGGGTAGCCGTACCCGGGCGGCTGCTGCTGGGGCTGGCCGTAGCCGCCCGCGCCGCCGTACGGGTCGGGCGTCTGGTACGGATTGCTCACTTCGGTTCCCCCGTGCTCTCCCCCGTCGGTCCGACGGCCGGTCAACCGGCCGGATCGGCACATGTGCAGGCCACATCGTCGTGCGCGACGGTCCGGGATGTCCAGTCGGCTCCGGCGTGGCGTGCACAACTGTGGCGCAACCGCAACCCGGGCACACGGGTGCGGAGCCGTCCGGGCGCGTGCTGGACAATGAGGGGTATGACTGCCCAGATTCTCGATGGCAAGGCCACCGCGGCCGCGATCAAGTCCGAACTCGCCGTCCGCGTGGCGGCCCTCAAGGAGCGGGGCGTCGTCCCCGGCCTCGGCACCGTCCTGGTCGGCGACGACCCGGGCAGCCGCTGGTACGTCAACGGCAAGCACAAGGACTGCGCCGAGGTCGGCATCGCCTCGATCCAGCGCGAACTCCCGGAGACCGCCACCCAGGAGGACGTCGAGAACGTCGTCCGCGAACTCAACGCCGACCCCACCTGCACCGGCTACATCGTCCAACTCCCGCTCCCCAAGGGCCTGGACCAGAACCGCGTGCTGGAACTGATGGACCCCGACAAGGACGCCGACGGCCTGCACCCCACCTCGCTCGGCCGGCTCGTCCTCGGCATCGACGGTCCGCTGCCGTGCACCCCGCTCGGCATCGTCGAGCTGCTGCGCCGCCACGGCGTGCAGCTGAACGGCGCCGAGGTGGCCGTGGTCGGCCGCGGCATCACCGTCGGCCGTTCGATCGGCCTGCTGCTCACCCGCCGCAGCGAGAACGCCACCGTCACGCTCTGCCACACCGGCACCCGCGACCTCGCCGCCCACCTGCGGAACGCCGACGTCATCGTCGCCGCCGCCGGCGTGCCGCACCTGGTCAAGCCGGAGGACGTCAAGCCCGGCGCGGCCGTGCTCGACGTCGGCGTCTCCCGCAGCGAGGGCAAGATCGTCGGCGACGTGCACCCCGGTGTCGCCGAGGTGGCCGGGTGGATCTCGCCGAACCCCGGCGGCGTCGGCCCGATGACCCGCGCGATGCTCCTCAACAACATCGTCGAGGCGGCCGAGCGCCGCGCCGGCATCTGATTCCGGTGCCCGGCATCAAGGGGCGCAGCCGGCGCCGACCGCTGAACACCGAGGGCACCCTCCCGCCGGAGGGCTCCGCCGCCGCGCTCGGCCGCGGCCACACCCTGCCGCTGCGGCAGTGGCCGATCACGGTGGTGCTCGCCGTCGCCGTCATCGGCCTGCTGGTCACCTGGGCGGGCCACTTCCGGCCCGGCCTGCTGGTGGTCGGCGGCGCGCTGGTGCTCGGCGCGCTGCTCCGGCTCGGCCTGCCCGACGTCGGCCTGCTCGCGGTGCGCAGCAGGTTCACCGACGTGACGCTGATGCTGGTGCTGGGCGGCGCGATCGTGCTGCTCACCCTGGTGGCCCAGCCCGACCCGTGGCTGCGGCTGCCGGTGCTGGAGAACATCGGCCGGCTGATCGGCCATCCGGTGCACTGACCGGGCCGTCGGTGTACCGGCCGCTCCGTCGGTACACCGAACAGGGCGGCCCGCGCGGGCGGTTCGAGCGGTGGCGGACGCCACGTCACCGCTCGCGCGGGGCACCGGAGGCTTGCGATAGCCTTGCCCAGGTCTCTCGATATCGAGAGATCATCCTCGGCTCCGGCGCGACGGTGCGCCTGGGGCGCCTGGCGATATGCAGGAGAAGGTTGAAATGACTAGCACCCCCGTCAACGTCACCGTTACCGGAGCGGCCGGCCAGATCGGTTACGCGCTGCTCTTCCGCATCGCCTCCGGTCACCTGCTGGGTGCCGACGTGCCGGTGAACCTGCGCCTGCTGGAGATCCCGCAGGGTCTCAAGGCCGCCGAGGGCGTCGCGATGGAGCTCGACGACTGCGCCTTCCCGCTGCTGCGCGACATCACCATCACCGACCAGGCGAACGTGGCCTTCGACGGTGCCAACGTGGCCCTGCTGGTCGGCGCCCGTCCGCGCACCGCGGGCATGGAGCGCGGCGACCTGCTGTCCGCCAACGGCGGCATCTTCGGCCCGCAGGGCAAGGCCATCAACGACAACGCCGCGGACGACATCAAGGTCCTGGTGGTCGGCAACCCGGCCAACACCAACGCCCTGATCGCCCAGCGCAACGCCCCGGACGTGCCGGCCGAGCGCTTCACCGCGATGACCCGCCTGGACCACAACCGCGCGGTCGCCCAGCTGGCCAAGAAGGCCGGCGTGACGGTCGAGGACGTCAAGAAGGTCACCATCTGGGGCAACCACTCGGCCACCCAGTACCCGGACCTGTTCCACGCCGAGATCGCCGGCAAGGCCGCGTTCGACGCCGTGGGCGCCGACCAGAAGTGGGTCGAGGACTTCTTCATCCCGAAGGTCGCCAAGCGCGGCGCCGAGATCATCGAGGTCCGCGGCGCGTCCTCGGCCGCCTCGGCCGCCAACGCCGCCATCGACCACGTGTACACCTGGGTCAACGGCACCCCGGCCGGCGACTGGACCTCGATGGGCATCGTCTCGGACGGCTCCTACGGCGTCCCGGCCGGCCTGATCTCGTCCTTCCCGGTCACCGCCAAGGACGGCAAGTTCGAGATCGTCCAGGGCCTGGACCTCTCCGACTTCGACCGCAAGCGGATCGACGCCTCGGTCGGCGAGCTCGCCGAGGAGCGCGACGCGGTGCAGGAGCTCGGCCTCATCTGAGTCCGCTCCCGCTGACGCCGAAGGCCGGGCCCGCCGTGTGGCGGGCCCGGCCTTCGCGCGTGCCGGGGTCAGCCGATCAGATCATCCAGACCTGGTCGGCGAAGGCCGGGTTGCAGTCCCACTGGTAGACGTACGCGCCGGACTCCGGGGTGCGCCAGGAGACGAACGCGCAGCGGTTGCTGTAGGCGTTGCGCAGCTGGTAGCCGCCGGTGGAGACCGGGTCGAGGTACCAGACCTGGTCGGCGAAGCCCGGGTTGCAGTCGTGCTGCGAGACCTGGGCGCCGTTGTCCGGGGTCCAGTGGTAGACGACCAGGCAGCGGTTGGTGAACACGTCGCGCAGCTGGTAGCCGCCGGTGGCGACCGGCTCGATCTTCCACAGCTGGTCGATGTAGGTGCTGTCGCAGTCGACCTGCTGGGCCGGCGCGCCGTTGTCCGGGTTGCGCCAGGACACGTACAGGCAGCGGCTGCTGAGGCTGTTCCGGACCGACACGCCGGGCGACAGGATGTAGCCGGGGGTGCCGGACAGCGTGGCGACCTGGGCGGCGGTCAGCGCGGTGCCGCCCCAGACCTGCGCGGTGGACAGCGCGCCCTTGAACCAGCCGCCGACGGCGGTGGCGGAGGTCCGCGCGGCGCCGGCCCGGAAGGAGCCGGTGAAGCCGGCCACCGCGGTGTGCGCCTTGGTGCCCGCCGACACGCCGTTGATGTACAGCGTCATGGTGGCGCCGTCGTAGACCGCGGTCAGGTGGGTCCACGCCTCGGCCTGGACGGTGCCGCTGCCGGGCCCGGGTCGGGCACAGTCGGTGCCGGCGCCCGCGGTGTCGGCGGTGGCCATACAGAACGTCCACTGGTTGGTGGCGGAGTCCGCGTTCAGGGTGAAGCCAGCGGTCTGCGCGCCGTCCTGGGAGAGCACGGTGCCGCCGGCGGCCGAGGCCTTGGCCCACACCGACACGGTGAAGGCGCCGTTCAGGGCGGCGGCCTGACCGGCCGTCAGGGTGCCGGCCGCGCCGTCCAGGTGGACGTCCGGGTTGAACAGGTCCTTGGTGCTGAAGGTCGCGCCGGTGGCCGAGCCGGTGAACGGCGCGGTGCCGATCACGTCGGCGGCGGTGGCGGCCTTCGCGCCCTCGGTGCGCACGTCGCCGAGCGGCCAGGCGTGCGTGGGGGCGACCAGGTTCTGACCGGTCTGCGAGGCCAGCGTGGTGCCGTCGAAGAGGCTCGGGACGGCCTTTCCGGAGCTGTCGACGGACCAGAGGTCGACGGTGCCGTCGCGGTTGATGTCGGCGGCCTGCAGGACCGGCTTGGCGGCCGAGGTCCAGCCGCTCGCGGCGAGCTTGACCGGCGCGGTGGGTGTCGCGCTGGTGCCCTGCACCAGGTTGGTGGCCAGGTTGGTGAGGACGGTCGGGCTGTAGTACCAGAGCTCGCCGGTGGTGGTGTTGCGGGCGTACAGGGCCGGCAGGTTGTTCACCAGCGCGGTGGTGATGGTCCAGCCGGTCCAGTCGGCGCCGCCGGCCGGGTTGGCGCTGGTCAGGATGGTGCCGTTGTCGGCGGCGCCGTACGCGCCCGGGCTTCCGGTGCCGCCGGTCAGGGTGAGCTGGCCCTTGAAGAGCATCAGCAGGCCGGGAATGCCCGGCGTCTGGACGCTGGCGGTCTCGTAGAGCGCGCCGGCGTTGGCGATCTGGGAGGCCTTGGAGCCGCCGACGGAGGCGGTGAAGACCGGGGATCCGACGTTGGCCTGGGAGCCGGAGACCGGGTTCAGGACCGAGCCGTCGCCGTTGCCGTAGAGGATGCTGGCGGAGCCGGTGGCCGGGTTGTAGGCCAGGTAGTCGTTGAAGCCGTCACCGGTCGCGAAGTGACCGGTGATCACCTGGGTGCCGTTCCAGTCGGCCGGGCCGCCGTTGGTGTTGACGCCGGTGCCCTTGGCGCCGATGTTGTCGGCGGCCGAGTTGAGCGTGCCGGTGGTGATGCCGGAGGCGAGCCACAGGCCGGACGGCAGGGTGCCCTGCTTGCCGACCACGGCGAGGTCGGTGCGGCCCTGGCCGGTGAGGTCGCCGTCCAGCGCGGTGGCCGGGGCGGCCGCGCCGAAGCTCACCACGGCCGTGTCGCCGATGTTGCCGCCGGGCGAGACCGCGGTCACGTTCAGCGTGTTGACCCGGCGGGTCGGCTTGAGGGTGATGGTCGCGTTGCCGGAGCTGGCGGCCACGGTGCGCGGCGCGCCGCCGTTCAGCTGGTACAGGTAGCTGGACGGGGCGGCGGCGGAGGCGTTCGCCGCGACGGTGAACGAGGCGTCCGTGCCGACCTTGTAGCTGGTGGCCTGCTGCGTGACGGTCGGCTGGCCGGGGACGGACAGGTCGACCGAGAAGCGGCAGGTGGCGCTGGCCGGGCTGCTGAGGCTGCCGTCGCTGCTGACCACGGTCCAGTTGAAGGTGGTCAGCTTCCCGGCCGCAGCGGTCTGCAGCGTGGCGCGCGGGATGACGTAGGCCGCGTTGGTGCCGGCGGTGGCGGCGAGCGTGTTCGAGGCGACGACCGCACCGGTCGCGTTGTCCCTGACGGTGTACGACACGTTCAGGCTGCCGCCGTCCGCGTCGTTCACGCCCGAGTACAGGGTGATGTCGCCGTTGCCGACCACGGTCGGGGTGGCCGCGTCACACGCGGTGCCCGGCGAGGTGAACAGGCTGGTCGGCGCGGTCGGCGCGTGGTTGTACGTGGTCGAGATCGACATCGAGGACGGCTGGAACTTCTTCCAGCCGTACGAGTCGCCCTCGTCCGAGGCCTTCAGGCCGAGGGCGAGGTCGCTCTTGCCGTTGTTCACGGCGGTCTGCATCGCACCGGTCATGTTGAAGCCGACGGACTGGGTGGGGCAGCTGCTGCTGTAGCCGTGCGCCTCCCACTTGGTGTCCTGCCAGTACTTCATGGCCGGCTGGTTGCTCCAGTTGGTGTTGGAGTCGATCCCGTCGTCGGTGGCCCACAGCTCGACGTTGCGGCCGTTGCAGGACGGGGACCAGGTCTCGGTGGCGTAGAAGGTGGAGGCGCTGATCTGGGCGCCGGCCAGCTGCGGGGCGACCGTCATCTGGGCGAAGGCGCGGCCCACGTAGTACGGGGACTGCCAGCCGTTGTAGCCGACGCGCAGGCCGGTGCTGTCGCTGGTGCGCCAGTAGCTCGTGCCGCTGAAGGCGGAGGCGACGTACGTCCAGTTCAGGAGCTGGCCGCCGGCCGAGTACGACGGGTCGATGTACAGCGGCCAGACGGTGTCCTTGCCGGACAGCAGGTCCTGATCCGGCGTCAGGGTGACGGCGCCGTCGCGGTACTCGCTGGTCAGCTTGCCGGTGTGCGCGTGCGCGCCCGCCTCGGCGTGCGAGGAGGCCGCCGGGAAGCCGGACTTGGCGTCCAGCTTGGCGCCGCTCTTCGGCTCGGTGACGGTCGGCGCGGCCTGGTCGGCGGCCGAGTCCCACACGCCGCGGTCGGGGGCGGGCGCGGAGAACAGCGTCCTGCCGTGCTTGTCCTTGGCGGTGAGGTTGCCGGCCTGGTCGGTGGCCAGGTCGACGCCCTTGGCCGTGGTGGCGAAGGACAGCTTCTTCAGCGCCGGGTTGGCGGCGGCCTTGGCGTCCTTGACGACGAAGACCTCGGAGAACCCGCCGAGGGTGTCGGCGGTGACCTTCAGGTCCAGGCCGGGCGCGAGGGCGTAGGTCGCCGTGGAGCCGTCCAGGACGGGGGCCGGGAGCTTGTCCGCGAGGCCCTTGGGCAGGTCGAGCGAGAACGACGCGCCGCCGGACTTCATGGTGGCGAGCGGGCCGCTGCCGCCGCCGGACAGCACCAGGTCGGTGGAGGACAGCGCCGGGCCGACGCCACCGTCCGCGCGCTTGACCAGCGTCGCGTCGAGGTTCTTCCACGCGCCGTTCTGGTAGCGGCGCACCGGAGCGAAGCTCTGGTTCATGGTGAAGGAGCCGTCGGCGTTGGCGGTCAGCGTGTCGGTGGCCGTGGTCGCGGCCTCGATGGGCACCGCCTTACCGGTGTGGCGGGCCTGCGCCGAGGCCTGATCGGCCGTCAGCGGCTTGGCCTTGGCGGGCGCGACGGGTGCGGGAGCGGTGGGGTTGGCGTGTGCGGCAGCGGTGAACGCGGTGAGCGACGCGGCGGCGAGCGCCGTCGTCACCGCCCCGGCCAGCCACCGCCGGCCCGGGGTGACCGATCTCGGTCTGGTCATGGCAAAGGATTCCTCGTCCTGGGATGAACTGATCAGCCCAGGGCGGCTCCAAGCCCCCCCGAGCGGGAAGCAGCCTCCCATGCCGTTCGCGCACGTGCGAGTCTGATCGGCCGTGAAGTTGCCGCGGTACGCCGGATTCGTCAGCTCTTTACCCGATTTGACTTGTCATCAGGAAGTAAAGGATTCGTCAAACTCGTTGGCCTGCTCTCGAACTTCGAGTGACTCGACAGGTCGTGCACTGTCATAGTCGCTGCCGAGCCGGCCGGTGCGCCGGGGGGTTTCTGCTGCCCGTGTGGCGGCTGAGCAGGGGGCGGTCCTTCGCATGCCCAGTTCTGATCTGATACGTCCCAGACGGGGCGGATTGCGACCGAGAAGCCTGGGGGTGCTGTGCACGGCCGCCCTGGTGGCCTCGTTGACGGCGGCTCCGGCGTTCGCGGTGCCGCTGTCGTCGTCCAAGCCGGGGGTGCCGGGCGCGGCGGCGGTCAAGGGGGTCAAGTCCCTCGCGGCCAGGAAGATCGAGGTGCCGGACGACGCGAAGCGGGCGTTCGCGCCGAAGGCGGTGGCGTGGCCGAAGGCGGCTTCGGGTCGGGCGGCGTCGGCTGCTCCGGGTGCGAAGTCGCAGGCCGCGGGGACGCCGGTGTGGGTGAAGGCGGATTCCTCCGCCGCTGCGCCGGGTGTGGACGTGAAGGTGCTGGACCAGGCGAAGAGCGCCCAACTGGGTCTATCAGGCGTGGTGTTCACCGTGGACGGCGGTGACGCGCGCGGGAAGGTGCGGGTCGGGGTCGACTACTCCGCCTTCGCGGAGGCGCTGGGCGGCAACTGGGCGTCGCGGCTTCAGCTCGTCTCGCTGCCGGCGTGTGCGCTGACCACGCCGGAGGTGGCGGCGTGTCAGGTGCGGACGCCGTTGAAGACGGACCGCGACGCGGCCGGGAAGTCGGTGTCGGCGGAGGTCGACCTCGGCTCGGCCGGTGCGGTGAAGGCGAGCGCGACCGACACCGGGAAGGTCGTTCCGGCTGTCTGGTCGGGCAACGCCTCGGCGGTGCAGGCGTCTTCGGCCTCGGCGCCGATGGTGCTGGCCGCCGCCTCGGGATCGGACGACGGCGGTTCGTCGGCGGGCTCGTACGCAGCCGGCGCGCTGAGCCCCAGCGGTTCGTGGACCGGTGGCGGATCCGCGGGCTCGTTCGGCTACTCCTACCCGCTGGGGGTGCCGGGCGCGTCGAGCGCACTGACGCCGAAGGTCTCGCTGGACTACGACTCGGCGGCGGTGGACGGCAAGACCGCCAGCACCCAGGCGCAGTCCTCGTGGGTGGGCGACGGCTGGTCGACTCCCGACTCCTCCATCCAGCAGACCTTCGTGCCGTGCTCGTCCGATCCGGAGGGCTCACCCGCACCGTCGGCCACGGCGGACCAGTGCTACGCGGGGCAGATCCTGACGCTCTCGCTGAACGGCTCGTCGACGTCGATCGTCTACGACGCCTCGAAGGGCACGTTCACGTCGAGCAACGGTGACGGCTCGAAGATCGCCCACGTCACCGGTTCCAACAACGGGACGGGCACCTACAACACGGACTACTGGACGGTCACCGACCGTTCCGGGACGGTGTACTACTTCGGGCGCAACCAGCTGCCGGGGTGGTCGTCGGGCAAGGCGGTCACCAACTCGGTGGACAGCGTGCCGGTGTACTCCTCGCACTCGGGTGACCCGTGCTACAACGCCTCGGGCTTCGATGCCTCGGTGTGCACGATGGCCTACAAGTGGCACCTGGACTACGTGAAGGACGTCCGGGGCACGGCGATGTCCTACTACTACGCCCAGGACACCAACTACTACGGGCAGAACAACGGGGCGTCGAACACCAAGTACGTGCGCGACTCGTACCTGTCCCGGATCGACTACGGCTTCCTGGACGGTGGCGCCTACGGCACCGTGCCGGACCAGGTCTCCTTCATCACCGGCTCGCGCTGCGTCGCCACGACGTGCGACCCGATCTCGGCGGCGAACAACGCGACGCAGTACCCGGACGTGCCGTTCGACCTGATCTGCAACCAGGGTGCCACCTGCACGCCCAAGGCGCCGTCGATGTTCTCCACCGCGCGCCTCAAGCAGGTCGTCACCAAGCAGTACGACACGGCGAGTTCGCAGTACAAGCCGATCGACACCTGGGACCTCGCACAGACCGAGCCCCCGACGGGTGACGGCACCTCGCCCACCCTGTGGCTGTCGACGATCACGCGGACCGCGAGCGACACCTCCGCCGGCGGCTCCGGCACGCTGGCGCTGCCGCCGGTGAAGTTCGCCGGCACCACGATGCAGAACCGCGTCGACACCGCGAACTTCCCGGGCATGTTCCGCTACCGCCTGACCGCCATCACCACCGAGCTCGGCGCGGTCACCGGCATCAGCTACGGCCTGCCGAACGCGTGCACCGCGGCCTACGTGGCCTCCGCCAACGCGTCAGCCAACACCAACTCCTGCTACCCGGTGAGCTGGACGCCGAAGTTCTACTCGGCGCCGATCACCGACTGGTTCCAGAAGTACGCGGTCACCCAGATCCTGGAGGCCGACGCGACCGGCGGCGCCCTGCAGAAGGCCACCACGTACGAGTACCTCGGCGGCGCGGCCTGGCACTACGACGACAACGAGGTCGTCCAGGCCAAGTACCGCACCTGGGGCCAGTTCCGCGGCTACGCCACCGTCGTCACGCGTACCGGTGACGGGGCGAACGACCGCAAGACCAAGTCCGTCACGGACTACTACCGCGGCATGGACGGGGACTACCTGACCCCGACCACCACGCGCAGCGTCAGCGTCACCGACTCCCAGGGCGGCGTCCACCCCGACAGCGCCCAACTCTTCGGCTCCGCGCTGGAGACCACCTCGTACAAGGGCGACGGCGGCGCGGTCGAGAACTCGACCGTCAGCTCGTACTGGATCTCGCCCGCCCTGGCGACGCGCAACCGCACCGGACTCCCTGCTCTGACCGCGAACACGGTCAAGCCGGTGGAGACCTTCACCCGGCAGGCCGTCACCTCCGGCTGGCAGTACACCGAGACCGACACGACCTACAACTCCAACACCGGCGACGCGAACTTCGGCCTGGCGACGGCGACCTACACGCACACCGTGCCGGTCAACCCGGCCTACGACCAGTGTGCGGTCACCACCTACGCGCCGGCGAACACCTCGCTCAACCTGGTCGGCCTGATCGCCTCCCAGGAGACCGACTCGGCCGCCTGCTCCGGGTACATCCAGGGCGCCAAGCCCTCGGTTCCGGCGTCCGTCAACGCGCTCGGCGCGCCGGCCTCGGTGAACCGCCCGGCGCAGGTGGTCTCCGCGCAGCAGAGCTTCTACGACGACCCGAGCTACGCGACGGCCTTCCCGCAGAGCGCCGCTCCGACGGTCGGCAACGTCACGATGGAGCGCAAGGCCTCCGACTACTCGGGCGGCTTCAGCTGGCAGACCGTCAAGCGCTCCACCTACGACGGGTACGGGCGCCCGCTGGTCGTCTACGACGGCAACGGCAACGCCGGCACCACCAGCTACACGGTGAACGCGGTCGGCCTGACGACCGGTCAGTCCGTCGCCAACGCCAGGGGCCAGGCGATCACCAAGACCTTCGCCCCGGCCAGAGCCCTCACGATGACGGCGACGGACGTCAACGGCGTGGTGGCGACGACCCGGTACGACGTGCTCGGACGGCTCACCTCGGTGTGGCTGAACTCGCGCCCGACCAGCGGCCCGGCTGACCTGCTCTACACGTACACCATTGCGCAGGCCGGCGTGTCGGGGACGACCGCGCAGTCGCTGAACGACTCGCTCGGCTACGCCACGGCTTACACGATCTACGACTCGCTGGGCCGGGTGCGGCAGACCCAGGCGCCGACACCCAAGGGCGGACGCCTGATCGCGGAGTCGTTCTTCGACTCGCGGGGCTGGGTGCGGAAGAAGAACAGCGCCTACTGGGACCCGGACAACTCGCCGTCCCTGTCGGTGGCCTCCGTGCCGCAGGACTCGAAGGTCCCCGACCAGACCGTCTCCACCTACGACGGCCTCGGCCGGGTGGTGGTGGACACCTCATACCAGTACGCGCAGGTCAAGGAGGTCACCACCACCGTCTACGCGGGTGACCGCACCACGGTGATCCCGCCCGACGGCGGCACGGTGAAGAGCACGGTCAAGGACCCGCTGGGCCGCACCGTCGAGAGTGACGACTTCAGCGTCCGGCCGACCGTGACCGCTCCGGCGGACACCTTCACTGGTACTTACGCCGTAAGTGGTGGTACCAGTCAGGCGATCACGTACGGCTTCGACGGGCACGGCAAGCAGAGCACCGTCACCGCCAACGGCTCGACCTGGACCACCACGTACAACCTGCTCGGCCAGGTGACGGCGAAGAACGACCCGGACGCGGGCGCCGACAGCATGCTCTACGACGCTGTCGGCAACCTCGTGCAGACCACCGACTCGCGCGGAAAGGCTGTCAGCACCACCTACGACGTGCTGAACCGCAAGACCGGCACGTACGCGGCCACCCTCGCCAACAAGAGCTCGGCGAACCAGCTCGCCTCCTGGGTCTACGACAACGACAACAGCGTCGCCGGCGTCACCAACCCGATCGGGCACGCCACCACGACCACGTCCTTCGACCAGGGGCAGGCTTACACCACGCAGGCGGTCGGGTTCACCGTGATGGGCAAGTCGGCCGGTGAGACGGTCACCATCCCGTCCGCCGAGGGACTGCTCGCCAAGAGCTACACCTTCAAGCACGTCTACACGGCGATCAAGGGGCTGCCCTACAGCGACCAGTCCCCGGCCGGTGGCGGCCTCCCGCTGGAGACCATCACCTACACCTACGCCACCGCGCTCGACCTGGCCAACGGCGCCACCTCCGGTACCACCGGCTACACCCAGGGCACCAGTTACGACGCGTTCGGGCGGATCGAGCAGAGCACGCTCGGCACGGGCACGAACCTGGCGTACATCACCAACACCCACGACGTGCACACCGGCCAGCTGACCGACCAGCTGGTGTCGCGGTCGAACACCGGGACGCCGAGCGACGTCGACAAGCAGCACTACGACTACGACCTGGCAGGGAACACGACCCGTCAGACCTCGACCCGGCTCGGCGCGACCACCGAGACGCAGTGCTACTCCTACGACCAGCTGGACCGGCTCACCCAGGCGTGGACGGCGACCGACTCCTGCGCCGCAGCCCCGACCGCGCTCAACCACTCCCAGGTGGGCGACCCGATCGGCGGCGGCGCGTACTGGACCGACTGGCAGTTCGACGTGCTGGGCAACCGGACGGTCCAGACCGAGCACTCCACCACCGGCGGCGCCGATGCCGCCACCACCTACACCTACAACGGCAACGGGGCGAACCAGCCCCACAGCCTCACCTCGACCAGCAACGGTTCCGCCTTCACCTACGACACCGCCGGCAACACCCTGCAGCGGACCACCCCGGCCAACGGCGCGCAGACCCTCACCTGGGACGACGCCAGCCGCCTCGCCAAGGTGCACGGCACGGCGGGCGACACCACCTACGTGTACGACGCCAACGGTCAGGTCCTGCTGCAGAAGGACCCGGCCTCCACCGTCCTCTACCTGCCCGGTGAGCAGATCACCCTGGCCGGCGGCGCGACGACCGGCGTCCGCTACACGGCGCTGCCGGGCGGCGGCACGGTGGTGCGCACCGGCTTCGGCGCCAGCTACCGGTTCGAGATCGCCGACCCGCACGGGACGGCGACCCTGAGCCTGGACAGCACGGCGCAGACGCCGACCTGGCGCCAGTTCACCCCCTACGGCGCACCCCGGGGCACCGCGGCCACCTGGCCCGACAACCGCGGCTTCCTCAACGCGCCCGCCAACGGGACCACCGGGCTCACCACCCTCGGCGCCCGGCAGTACGACCCGGTCACCGGCCGGTTCGCCAGTCTGGACCCGCTCTTCGCGGCCGACGACGCCCAGCAGCTCGGCGGGTACAACTACTCGGCGAGCAACCCGGTGGTCAAGAGCGACCCCTCGGGCCTGCGACCCGACCCCGACAGCAAGTGGTGCGACACCCACGCCTGCCCCACCCCGGCCCCGCCGAGCACGGGCACCGGTACGGGCACGCCGCAGGATCCGCCGGGGTGTGCCCACACCGTCAAGTGCGGCCAGGGCGACGACCCGAACGCCAAGCTGAGCGACTACGACAAGAAGATGATCACCTACTCGAAGATCATCAAGACGTCCCACATCAACATGGTGTCGCTGCTCTTCGGCAAGGACGCGGAGACGCAGGCGGGCAAGGACTACGCCGAGTACCGCGAGTGGGTCGAGATGTGCAAGAAGGACATCAACTGCTACGCGGAGATCGACGACAAGTTCGCCGGCTCACTCGACCCCGGAGACCCGTGCGCGAGTGAGGCGGCGCACGCCAGCGGCGCCTGCGGCCTGGAGCGCCCCGCTCCGGACGGGCTCGGGGAGTGGCTGGCCCTGCACGGCCAGATCTCGGCCTCCGGTTGCGTGATCGGTGTGGTGTGCGCGAACGCCACCTTCCAGGGCGGCTACGTCTGGGGGTCGTTCTCGGTCAACGCGCCCTTCCTGACCAAGGACTCGGACCTCGCCAAGCCCGGCGCGTTCTCCACGTTCCGCAGCGCCGTCAAGGCCGGCCTGGGCGGCGGCATCTCCGTCGGCGTGAACAACAAGATGCCGCCGGACCAGAACCTGGGCAGCGGCGGCATCTGCGGGTTCGACGGCGTCGGCGGCTGCATCACCGGCGCGCCGCCCGGGCCTGGCGGGAACATCGGGGTGTCCGTCGGCGGCGGCGTCGGCATCTACCCGACCGGATCCCGGTCGACCGACCCGATCTTCCTGACCCAGCTCCCCGGAGCGGCCTACCGCTGGATCACCCGCTGATCCCCTGACGCCACCCCGAAGGCACCGAAGGCACCGAAGGCCCCGACTCGCCGAGCCGGGGCCTTCGGCCTTCCCGGGCCGGCGCGCGTCTGCCGACTCACGCCGGGCGGGCGCCGCCGGGGCACGCACCTCGACGGCTTCCCGTCAGTCGCCCATGGCCCCGGCCCCCCTTGGGGCTGGGGGAGACGCCCGCTGATCCGACGTGAGTCGACAGACGCGCCCTAGGATGCGGCCTGTGACCGAAACCCTGCAGGACGCGGCGCTCGTCCTGGTGTTCATCGTGCTGGGCGGGCTGTTCAACGTCGCGGAGATCGCGTTGATCTCGCTGCGCGAGGGGCAGATCCGGACGCTGGAGACGGCCGGGTCGCGGCGGGCCGCGCGGGCCGCGCACCTGGCGGCGGACCCGAACCGGTTCCTGGCGGCGGTGCAGGTCGGGGTGACCTGCATGGGGTTCCTGTCGGCGGCGTTCGGCGCCGACACGCTGTCCGGGAAGCTGGCGCCGGTGTTCGTGGACGCGGGCCTCTCGACGGGCGTCGCGGACGCGGTGGCGCTGGTCTCGCTGACCCTGGTGATCTCGTACGCCTCGCTGGTGCTGGGCGAGCTGACGCCCAAGCGGATCGGCCTGCAGCGGGCCGAGTCGATCGCGCTGCTGGCCGCGCCGGTGGTGGACGTGATGTCGGTGGCGCTGCGGCCGGTGATCTGGCTGCTCGGCCACTCGACCAACCTGATGGTGCGTCTGCTGGGCGGCGATCCGACCGCCGGGCGCGGCGCGATGAGCCCCGAGGAACTCCGCGGGCTGGTCGCCGCCAACACCGAACTGGGCAGCGACGAACGCGAGTTGATCAACGACGTGTTCGCCGCGGGGGAGCGCCAGCTGCGCGAGGTGATGGTCCCACGCACCGAGGTGACCTTCCTGGACGCCGACCGGCTGGTCAGCGAGGTCCGCCCGGAGGCCGACTCCTCCCCGCACTCCCGCTACCCCGTCACCGAGGGCTCGTACGACGCGGTCACCGGCTTCGTGCACGTCCGCGACCTGTACGGGGTGCGCGGCGAGCAGGCCGCCCGGGTCCGCGACCTGGCCCGGCCGGTCAAGCTGCTGCCGGCCACCAAGCGGGTGCTGGAGGCGATGGGGGAGATGCGCCGGGAGGGCCACCACCTGGCGATCGTGGTCGACGAGTACGGCGGCACCGCGGGCATCGTCACCCTGGAGGACCTGGTCGAGGAGGTGATCGGCGAGATCCGCGACGAGTACGACGAGCAGGACACCACCGCCACCCGCCGGCTGGCCGGCGGCGGGGTCGAACTCGACGGCCTGCTCAACCTCGCCGACTTCGCCCAGGAGACCGGCTTCGCGCTGCCCGAGGGCCCGTACGAGACGGTCGCGGGCTACGTGGTGCGCGAGCTCGGCCGGCTGCCGGAGAAGGGCGACCAGGTGGTCGCCGACTCGGGGGCGCGGCTGACCGTCGCCCGGATGGACGGCCGGCGGATCGAACGGGTCCGGGTGAGCGCGGTCACACTGGCCCATCCGGTCGGGCCGGAGGTTTCCTGAGCGACCGGTGGAACTGGAAGAATGACCGCATGGTCAACGCAGCGGTCACCGGTCCCGTGAAGGACCGTCCCCGGGTGCTCTCCGGCATCCAGCCCACCTCAGGCTCGTTCCACCTGGGCAACTACCTCGGCGCGGTGCGCCAGTGGGTCGACCTGCAGAAGGAGAACGACGCCTTCTACATGGTGGTGGACCTGCACGCGATCACCGTCGAGCAGGACCCGGAGACGCTCCGGAACAACACCCGGATCTCCGCCGCGCAGCTGCTCGGCGCGGGCCTCGACCCGGAGCACTGCACCCTGTTCGTGCAGTCCCAGGTGCCCGAGCACGCCCAGCTGGCGTGGGTGATGAACTGCCTCACCGGGTTCGGCGAGGCCTCCCGGATGACCCAGTTCAAGGACAAGTCGGCCAAGCAGGGCAACGACCGCACCACGGTCGGCCTGTTCACCTACCCGATCCTGATGGTCGCCGACGTGCTGCTCTACCAGGCCGACGCCGTCCCGGTCGGCGAGGACCAGCGCCAGCACCTGGAGCTCACCCGCGACCTCGCGGACCGCTTCAACACCCGCTACGGGCAGACCTTCACCGTCCCCAAGCCGTACATCCTCAAGGAGACGGCGAAGATCCAGGACCTGCAGGACCCGGCCGCGAAGATGAGCAAGTCCGCGGCCACCGACAAGGGCCTGGTGAACCTGCTGGACCCGCCGAAGACCAGCGCCAAGAAGTTCAAGAGCGCCGTCACCGACACCGACACCGTGGTGACCTACGACGAGGCGAACAAGCCCGGCGTCTCCAACCTGCTGCGGATCCACTCCGCGATGAGCGGGATGAGCATCGACGAACTGGTCGCGCACTTCGACGGCAAGATGTACGGCGCCCTGAAGACCGAGCTGGCCGACCTGTTCACCGAGTGGGTGACGCCGTTCCAGGCCCGCACCCGGCAGTACCTGGACGACCCGGCCGAGCTGGACCGGGTGCTCGCGCTGGGCGCCGAGAAGGCCCGCGCGGTGGCGGCCGAGACGCTGGCCCAGGTGTACGACCGCATCGGCTTCCTGGCGCCGAAGCGCTGATGCCGACGGCTGCCGTCCCCGGTGGTGACGACCTCGACGAGGCCGTCACCATCGGCGTGTCCATACACGTGCCGGAGCCGTACGGCAGCCAGGTGCAGGACGCCCGGGCCGGGCACGGCGACCCGCAGGCCCGGGCGATACCCACCCACGTCACCCTGCTGCCGCCCACCGAGGCCGGCACCGGGCGACTGCCGGAGATCGACCGCCACCTGCGCGCGGTGGCCGCGCTGCAGCGGCCGTTCCGGATGCTGCTGCAGGGCAGCGGCACCTTCCGCCCGATCTCCCCGGTGGTGTTCATCCGGGTCGAGGAGGGCGCCCAGGAGTGCCGGGTGCTGGAGGCCGAGGTCCGCTCCGGGCCGCTCGCCCGCGAGCTCGCCTTCCCGTACCACCCGCACGTCACCGTCGCGCACGGCCTGAGCGAGCCGGTGCTGGACGAGGCGTACGAGAAGGCCCGCGGTTTCCGCGCCGCCTTCGAGGTCGCCGAGTTCGTGCTCTCCCGGTTCGGCGCCGACGAGGTCTGGCGGCCCTGGCGCAGCTACCGGTTCGGCATCGCCTGAGCGCCCGCTGAACAGCGCATGAGTGCAGGTTGAGGGCGGTCTGACCGTTTCACCCGCAGGCACTGCCAGTTCGATGAGAAAGCTTCGTCGGCACTTCGCCCGCCGTTGTGTCCTTGTTAGCGTCGCGACCAGGAACGAGGCGCGGCGGGAGAGACATGGCGGCCAAGACGGTGCTGAGGCCGGTCCGACGGGCCGCCGGACGGGCCCTGCGGGCGTGCGGACTGCTGCCGCCCCCGCCGTCCGCCCCCGTCGATCCGCAGCGGCTGCGCGAGGACGAGCTGCGGGCCGCCGGTGTTCAACTCGCACGCGATCGAGACCGGACTGCACCGGATCCCCGGCCTGGCCGAGCACTTCCTGTACTTCAACGACGACATGTTCCTCGGCCGGCCGGTCCGCCCCGAGGACTTCTTCCTCGGCAGCGGACTGCCCAAGGTCTTCCGCGACACCCGGATCGTCCCGCCGCCCGCCCCCGGCACCGACGTCTACACCGCCGCCCAGCAGACCACCCGCCGCCTGCTCGAACGCGACCACGGCCGCGCCCTCACCCGGGTGCTCAGCCACGTCCCCTACCCGCTGCGGCGCAGCCTGCTGCGCGACGCCGAACGCCGCTGGGCCCCCGAACTGCGGGCCACCGGCCGCTCCGGCTTCCGGGCCGGCACCGACGTCGCCCCCATCACCCTCGCCGCCTACCACGCGCTGCTCACCGGCCGCGCCGTCGACGGCGCCCTGACGCACGCCTACCTCGCCACCGACCGGCCCGCCGACCGCGCCCGCCTCGCCGACCTGCTCGACCGGCGCGACCTGGACGTCTTCTGCCTGGCCGACGGCGGCGACCGCCCCGCCGCCGAACAGGCGCACGCGGTACGGGAGTTCCTCGCCGCGTACTTCCCGGTGCCGGGCCCCTGCGAGGGCGCGGGACAGCCGACGAACCGTCAGGCCGTCCCGCGCGGCGCGAACACCCGGGCGTAGCGCGGGCTCCCGAAGCGGGGGCTACCGCGCTCCCGCTACTTCTCGGCGGCCGCCAGCAGCGCGTCGACCACCCGCGCCGACGCCTGGCCGTCGTCCAGGTCGCCGTACGCCTCCTTGAAGGCCGCGTACTTCTGCGCGTACTCCGCCGCGAGCTCCGGCACCCGGCCGAGCGCCGCCACGACCTCCTCGGAGGTGCGCAGCAGCGGACCCGGCGCCTGCGCCTCGAAGTCGAAGCTGAAGCCGCGCAGGTTGTCCCGGTAGTGCTCCAGGTCGTAGGCGAAGAACAGCACCGGCCGGCCCGTGCACAGGAAGTCGAACACCGACGCCGAGTAGTCCGTCACCAGCACGTCCGCGACCAGCAGCAGCTCCGCCATGTCGGGGTAGCTGGAGACGTCCCAGACGTAGCCGTTGCCGGCGTCCGGCACCTGGCCGCAGATCACCTCGTGGCTGCGCACCAGCAGCACCTGGTCCTCGCCCAGGGCGGCCTTCGCGGCGTCCAGGTCGAGCCGCAGGTCCAGCTGGTAGCCGCCGTCCGGCAGCCGGCGGTCCTCCCGGAAGGTCGGCGCGTACAGCACCACCCGCTTGCCCTCCGGCAGGCCCAGCTGCTCGCGCACCCGCTCCGCGGTCTTCTCCCGGTCGGCGGCGAACAGCACGTCGTTGCGCGGGTAGCCGCTCTCCAGCACCTCGCCCTCGTACCGGAACGCCCGCCGCAGCACCGGCGCCGACCAGCGGTTGCCCGCCAGCACCAGGCTCCACTGCGGGACCTCCTGGGCCAGGTGCTCCAGGTAGTCGGAGTCGGTGAACCAGACCTTCTCGAAGTCGTGGCCGATCCGCTTCAGCGGGACGCCGTGCCAGGTCTGCAGCACCACCTGGCCGGGGCGGCGGCGGAAGAACGTCGGCAGGTGGGTGGAGGCGACCACGTACTTCGCGGTGGCCAGCGCCTCGAACCACTCCGGCGAACGGTGCCGCAGCGGCTCCGCGGTCTGCGGCAGCTCCGTCTGCAGGTCCACCGAGGTCCACAGGTGACGCAGCGGCAGGCCGCGGCGCACCAGCTCCTCGTGCACCGCCCGCGGCGAGTCGGCGTACGCGCCGCCCAGCGCCGACCAGCGGTCCTCGCGCACGCCGTGGTACAGCACCGTGTCGGTCAGCGGGGCGCGCTGCAGCTCGGCGAAGGCGAGCCGCTGCTCGCGCTGCCGGTAGCCGCTGCGCTCCTCCGGCGCCAGCGCGTCGTACGCCTCCAGCGACAGGCCGTCGAACAGGCGGCGCTCCAGCGCGATGGTCTTGCCGCGGGCGTCCACCTCCAGCGGCAGCGCGTCGTTGGCGGACGCGCCGACCAGCGCGGTCGGCCAGCGGCTGCCCGCGGCGGCGCCGACCGGGCGGAACAGCACCGTCCAGGTGCCCTTGTGCAGCGGCACCCGGCCGGCGAACGACGCGGTCGGCACGGCCGGCAGCGCCGCCCGGAACCGGCCGTCGGCGATCTCCACCGGGTAGGCGTGCTCCTCGCGCAGCGTCTTGTGCCGGATCACCAGCTCGTAGCGGTGCTCACCGGGCAGCGGGAAGGAACCGGAGACCACGAAGCCCTCGGTGCCCTGCGCCGGGGCGACCTCCTCCACCACCGGCTGCAGCACCTGGTCGGACAGCTGCAGGTAGCCGCCGGGGGAGGGCTTGGCGTACAGCGCCCGGGTGCCCTCGGCGATCGCCGTGTGCAGCGTCGGCACGGCCTCGCGGTCGTCCAGCACCACCGGCAGCGCGCCGCCCTCGGCGAGCTTCAGCTCGACGTCCCAGCGGTCGCGCAGCCGCTCCGCGGCGGCCGGGTCGAGGGCGTCCCAGGCCTTGCGGACCGCGGTCAGCGCCTCGACCGCCACCTGCGCGGTGAACGGCACGTCCCGGCCCTGCGGCACGCCGAGCTCCAGCGGCACCACCACGTCGCGGTCGGACTCCACGTGCTTCAGCCGCAGCTCCGCACCGGCCAGGTCGGGGCCGGAGCGGACCAGGCCGCGGATCTCCAGGCCGCCGCGCTCGGCGGTCACCGACACCGCCCGGGCGCGCACCCGCTCCACCCGCAGCAGCAGGTAGGTGTCGCGCAGCCAGGGCACGATCCGCACGTCGTCCGCGACCCAGTGCACCGGCGGGTGCTCGGCGCGGTCGTGCCAGCCGCCGGCCACCCGGCCCTTGTACACGCCGCCCTTGCCGGCGCCGGCCACCAGCACCCGCCAGGAGCCTTCCTTCCACTCCCCGCGGTGCTTGAGCCGCTGCGGGTCGATGGTGGCGGAGAAGCCCGCCCAGTCGCAGCTGTACAGGTCGTGGTTGGAGCTGGCGGTCGCCTCCGGGCTGTACTCGGCGCGGGTCTGCACGCCCACCACCCGGCGGCCGGTCGCCTCGCGCAGGATCAGCGCCCGCACCATGTCGTGCTTGTGCTCGGCGCCCAGGTGCTCCGGGTAGGCGTGCCCGGCGAGCTGCAGCTTGCCGTCCTCCCAGCGGGCCTCGTACAGCCGAGAGCGCATCACCAGCGCGTTCTTCAGCCGCAGCACGTCCGCCGGGACGGACTTGCGGCCGCCGCGCAGGAACGGGTAGTCGGCGAACGGGCGGAGCAGGCCGCGGGCCGGGGCGGCGCCGTTGCTCTCCTTCTCGAACCGCAGCTGCTCGATCAGCTCGTCCATCCGGCCCTGCAGGGTCAGGTGGTACTTCAGCCGCAGCGGCGCCCGCATCCTGCGGACCTGGTCCGGGCCGATGGCGCGCAGCAGCCGGGTCACCGACTCCAGGTACGCGGCGTTGTACGCCTCGTCGCCCTCCAGCACCGAGTTGAAGAACATCGGGATCTCCTCGACGAGGTTGTTCTCGTCGTAGGAGCGCAGGTACTTGCGGAACTTCGGGTCGGACTGCGAGGTCATCCAGTCGCGCACCAGCTCCATCGACTTGACCCGGTCGGTGACGCCCCGCGGGTTGGTCTTCATCTGGGTGATCGACATCTCGCCGACCTCCCGCTCGCGCCAGTGGTAGATCGGGTCGGCCAGCACGTCCACCCGGCGGGCCAGGTAGTGGTGCGGCACGCTGACCGGCGCGTCCTCGTACAGGATGCCCTCGGGGTACAGCACCCCGGCCTCGTCGAAGAACGCGCGCCGGTACATCTTGTTCCACGCGGTGCGGTCGGTGACCAGCGCCGGGATCTCGGTGACGTGGGTGCGCAGCCGGGTCGCCGCGAACGGCTTCTTGTGGCCCCCGGACTGGTAGTAGCCGATCGCGCGGAACCGCAGCACGTTGCCGGTGCAGAAGTCCGAGCCGGTCTCCTCCAGGGTGCCGATCATCAGCTCGTACGCGGACGGCGGCAGGGTGTCGTCGCTGTCCACGAAGGCGAGGAACTCGGTCCCCTCGGCGATGTGCCGGTAGCCGGTGTTCCGGGCCGCCCCCAGGCCCTTGTTCACCTGCTTGACCAGCCGGAAGCGGGAGTCCTTGGCGGCGTACGCCTCGGCGATCGCCGCGCTGGAGTCCTTCGAGCCGTCGTCGACCATGACGCACTCGAAGTCGTCGAAGGTCTGGGCGGCGATGGAGTCCAGGCACTCCTCGAGATAGCGCTCGACGTTGTAGATCGGGACGACGACGGACAGACGGGGGGCCATCGGTAGCGCAGAGCCTTTCCTCAGGAGGTGCGACCGGGTTGCCCGAAAATGCGAGTAATCCGGACCGTTACCAGCGGCGATCCTACCTCCCGATTGTTGCTAGTCTGCGCCTGGCCAGGCCAGGTCCAGGAGAGTGAGAAATGCCCCGGTTCAGCGTCATCGTCCCGGTCCACGCCGTCGAGGAGTACCTGCCCGCCTGCCTGGAGTCGGTGCTCACGCAGTCCTTCCGGGACTTCGAACTGATCGCCGTCGACGACCGCTCCCCGGACGGCTGCGGCGCGCTGCTCGACGAGGCCGCCGCCCGCGACCCGCGGATCACCGTCCGCCACCTGGAGCGCAACGTCGGCCTCGGCCTCGCCCGCAACGCCGGGATCGAACTCGCCACCGGCGACTACCTGCTCTTCCTGGACAGCGACGACACCCTCACCCCCGACCTGCTGGCCGCCGCCGACGCCCGGCTGCGCGCCACCGACGACCCCGACCTGCTGGTCTACGACTACGCCCGCTCCTACTGGGACGGCCGGGTGGTCCGCTCCGCCTCCGCCCCGGTGTTCGCCAGGCCCGGCGCCGAGGTCTTCACCCTGGACGAGCGCCGCGACCTGCTCGACCTGCTGCAGGTGGTGTGGAACAAGGCCTACCGCCGCGAGTTCGTCGCCCAGCAGGGCCTGACCTTCCCCGCCGGGTACTACGAGGACACCCCGTGGACCTACCCGGCGCTGCTCGCCGCCGAGCGGATCACCCTGCTCGACAAGGTCGGCGTGCACTACCGGCAGCGCCGCGAGGGCGGCAACATCCTGGCCACCGCCTCCCGCAAGCACTTCGACGTCTTCGACCAGTACGACCGGGTCTTCGCCTTCCTGGACGCCCGCCCCGACCTGGACCGCTGGCGCCCGGTGATCTACCGGCTGATGCTCGGCCACCTGGCCACCGTGGTCGGCAAGCCCGGCCGGGTCCCGGCCGGCGACCGCCGCGAGTACTTCCGCCGCGCCGCCGACCACTGCGCCCGGCTCCGCCCCGACGGCTACCGCCCGCCGGCCGGCCCCGAGGGCGTGCGCGGCGAACTGCTCAGCCGCGGCAGCTACCTCGGCTTCCAGAGCCTGCGGGTGCTCGCCAAGGCCCGCCGCGCCGTCCGGCACTGACGGACCCTCACCCCACCCGCACGCGTCGCTCCCGGGCCCTCCACCGGCGGCGCGGTATACAGCGAGGCGTGGACTTCCTCACCAAACTGCCGGTGATCGGCCCGCTCGTCTCGTGGGTGCTGCGCAGCCGCGCGTACCGGGTGTACCTGCTGTTCACCGACGTCCAGGGCAACCGGCTGGCCGGGGCGGTCACCTTCTTCGGCTTCCTCGCCCTGTTCCCGCTGCTCACCGTGGCGCTGGCGATCGCGCTGGCCACCCTCTCCGACTCCCGGGTGCACCAGCTCCAGGACAAGATCTCCGAGCAACTGCCCGGCCTGTCCGACTCGCTCGACCTGAACGCGATGGTCGCCAACGCCGGCACCATCGGCCTGGTCAGCGGCGTGCTGCTGCTGGTCTCCGGCCTCGGCTGGGTGGACACCATGCGCGGCTCGGTGCGCGCCGCCTGGCGGCTGCCCGCGGAGGGCGGCAACCCGGTGCTGGTGAAGGCCCGCGACTGCCTGGTGCTGCTCGGCCTCGGCGTGGTCTGCCTGGCCTCGCTGGCCGCCTCCGCGGCCGCCACCACGCTGGCCCACCGGCTCGCCGACTGGCTCGACCTCGGTGGCGGGGCCGCCCGCTGGCTGCTCTCCGCGCTCGGCTTCCTGATCGCCGTCGGCGCCGACCTGCTGCTCTTCGCCTACCTGCTCGGCCCGTTCCCGCGGATCCACGGCCAGCGCCGCCGCGCCCTGCTGGCGGGCGCGCTGATCGGCGCGGTCGGCTTCGAACTGCTGAAGCTGCTGCTCTCCTCGTACCTCGGCTCGGTCGCCGGGCGCAGCCTGTACGGCGCGTTCGGCGTGCCGGTGGCGCTGCTGCTCTGGATCGACTTCGTCGCGCGGCTGTTGATGTACTGCGCGGCCTGGACGGCGCTGGCCGACCCGGAGGCCGCCCGGCAGCGCGCCGTCGAGCAGGCACGCAAAGCCCTCGAAAACGCCGAAGGATCTCCGGAGTTTCCCCCTGTCCAGCATCCGGACGAATGACTATGATCCCGGTCACAGTCGGTTGGTCGACCCCCCTGAGCCCAGCCGCACCGAGCTCTCTGGAGGTCGCGTGTCCAGCACCGACACCACCGCCGCGCCGGCGAAGCCCGCCACGCCCGACGACGTCCCCGGCTGGTTCTTCCGAGTGGACCGCGAGGTCTTCGGCTGGCTGCTGAGCCGACAGACCGGCGCCGGCGTCACCGGCGACCTGCTCGAACTCGGCGCCTACCTCGGTCGCTCCGCCATCCTGCTCGGCGACCACCTGCAGCCCGGCGAGTCGTTCACCGTCTGCGACCTGTTCGACTCGGACGCCCCGGACGACGGGAACTCCGCCGAGATGAACATGTCGTACCGCTCCACGCTCACCCGGCGCGCCTTCGAGACCAACTACCTGGCGTTCCACCCCGAACTGCCGACCATCGTCCAGGCCCCGACCTCGGTCCTCGCCGACGGCCGGATCCGCACCGGCAGCTGCCGCTTCGTCCACGTCGACGCCTCGCACCTGTACGAGCACGTGGCCGGCGACATCCTGGTCGCCCGGGACGCACTGGCCAAGGACGGCATCGTCGCCCTCGACGACTACCGCGCCCCGCACACCCCCGGAGTGGCCGCCGCGGTCTGGGAGGCGGTCTTCACCCTCGGCCTGCGGCCGGTGCTGCTCACCCCGGAGAAGTTCTACGGAACCTGGGGCGACCCGGACGCCGTCCGCGACGACCTGCTCGCCCGGGACTGGCGCGGCGACGGCTTCCGGATCGACGAGGAACAGCTCGCCGGGCAGCGCTGCCACCGCCTCGCCTACGACGAGCCGTCCCCCGCCGCCCACCGCTCCACCGCCCGCCGGGTCGCCCTCGACGTCCTCCCGCCGATCGCCGCCCGGGCCGCCCGCAAGGCGCTGCGCGCGGCCCGCAACCGCAAGCCTGCCTGACGGCCCGTCGCCCCCCCCGGGCCTGACCTGCCGTCAGGCCCCGCGGCGGGCCGCCCGGCGGCGCAGCGCACGCAGCCGCAGCAGCCCCGCGCCCGCGACCGCCGCGCACACCGCGACGGCCCACCAGGTGGCCATGTCCGGGCCGTCGCTCGCCGCGGCGTGCGCGGCACGGGCCGGGCCGGCGGGCGGCTGCGCCGCGCCGTTCGGCTGCGCCGCGCTGCTCGGCGGGCCCGCGGCGGGCTGCGGGGCCGGGCTCGGCGAGGACTCGGCCGCCGGAGCCACGGGAACGCCCCGGTCCTCGGCGAGGGTCCCGACGGGGGTGACCTTGTCGGCCGCGGCGAAGCCCCAGTCCAGCAGCGCCGCGGTCTCGTCGTACACCTTCGGGTTGGTGACGGTGTGCATCACCGTCACCAGCAGGGTGCGGCCGCCGCGTTCGGCGGCGCCGGTGAAGGTCGCCCCGGCATTGGTGGTGTAGCCGTTCTTCACCCCGATCAGGCCCGGGTAGGTGCCGAGCAGGCGGTCGGTGTTGGCGATCCCGAAGCTGCCGCGCTGCCCGGTCGTCTTGTCCACCGCACCGGGGAACTGCGCCGAGCGGGTCCCGCAGTACGCCCGGAAGTCGGCGTTCTTCAGCCCGGCCCGGGCGAACAGCGTCAGGTCGTACGCCGAGGAGAGCTGCCCGTCCATGTCGTAGCCGTCCGGGGTGACCACATGGGTGTCGCGGGCCTGCAGCGCCTCGGCGCGGGCCTGCATCTCGGCGACGGTCGGCTCGACGCCGCCGTTCATGTGGGCGAGGACGTGCACGGCGTCGTTGCCGGAGCTCAGGAACACCCCGCGCCACAGGTCCTCGACCTTGTAGTCGAGGTCCTCCTTGATGCCGACCAGGCTGCTGCCCGCGCCCATGCCCATCAGCTCGGCGGGCGCCACCCGGTGCACCGTCGCGGCCGGGAACTTCGGCAGCACGGTGACCGCGAACAGCATCTTCAGCGTGGAGGCGGGCGGCAGTTGGCTGTGCGGGTTGAACGAGGCCAGCACCTCGCCGCTGCCGGCGTCGGCGACCATCCAGGACTTGCCGGTCAGACCGGTGGGCAGCGGCGGCGCCCCGGGCAGCGGAGACACCTGCACCCCCGCCATGCCCAGCCGCTCGCCGCCCACGACCGCGGGCGGAGGGGCGTCCGCGCCGTCGGCGCGGGCGGCGGGTGCGCCGAGCGACACCACCAGGACAGCGGCGGCCGAACCGTGGACCAGTCGGCGGATTATCTGCATACCGGAACGGTCCCCAGCCGCCGCCCGCCCTTCCCGGACCCCGCCCGCCGACGCCACGAACGAGTACCCCCGGCTGCTCCGTTCGGCGCTCCCCGCATACTGGACGGGCATCCCGTCTGCCGCGAAGGACCCGTCATGAAGCTCAGCCGCCCGGTCTCCTGGTTCCTCACCGCCTTCGGCGTCTGGTCGGTCTTCATCTGGACCACCTTCGTCAAGAACCTGTGGAAGGACTCCGGCGGCCAGGCCTTCGTGAACGGCGACCACGGCCAGCCCACCGCCTTCTTCTGGGTCCACCTGCTGCTCGCCGTCACCTCCCTCGCCCTCGGCCTCGCCATCGGCTGGATCGGCGTCCGCGGGCTGCGCGCCCTCAAGCGCGCCGCCGTCGCGCAGCCCACCGAATAGCCCCGCGAACAGCCCCGCCGAACAGCGCTCCCGGATCTGACGTGAACACTCTGTCGGTGGCCGGATCCTGCTGCTAGCCTGCCCGGCACGAGTTCCGGGCGGCGGCGGGCGAGGGGCTTGTCGCCGGGCCCGGGGAGCAGGGGACTTGGGGAGGCTCGCGATGAGCACCAGTGCCACCCTCGACCACGCCAGGCCGGAGTGGGGCGTGCGGCAGGAACGGGAACGGCGGCACCGGCGCGCCAAGTCCCGGCTACGACTGCCCTTCGCGGTCGCCGCGGCCAGCGAGGCCGTGCTGCTGTTGTGGTGGCTGGCCGCGTACCCGGCGTTCACCGCGGGCGACCCGGACGGCTCGGCGCCGCTGTACGCGGCGGCCGTCCGCTGGACGACCCGGCTCACCGGCACCACCGGCACGATCACCCTGCTGCAGACCTTCGCGGTGGCCTTCGCCCTCGGCTACCTGACCGCCGCACTCGCCCGCTTCGGAGTCCGCGGACGCTACACCGGACCGGTCGCCCTGGCACTCGCCGCACTGCCGCCGACCGGCGGCTTCGTCGTCTCGCTCACCCCCCAGGTCGCGTACACCGCAGGCGTCCTGATGCTCAGTGGGGTCGGCCTGCGGCTGCTCGTCCGCCGCAGCGAAGGCACCCTGCACCGCGGCGGCCCCGCCCAGCGACTCGACCTCGCCGCGCTCTTCGCGGCCGTCCTCGTACTCGCCCTCACCGGCACCCGCGGAGCCGGCACCGCGCTGGTCGCCGTCGCCGTGCTGCTGCTCTTCCTGCCCCGGGTACGGGCCCGGCTCGCCCTGCTCACCGCCGTCGCCCTGGCCGTGCCGATCGCCCTAGGCCTGTTCGGACACCCCGCCAGCCACGCCGGCGACCTCCACACCCTGCGCGCCGCCGACCTGGCACTCGCCTACCACCGCGACCCCACCCAGTTCACCCCGGCGCAGCGCACCGTGCTCGCCGCCGTCGCCCCGCTCACCGCCTGGGACGCGGCCGGCGCCGACTGCTCCTCCACAGCGGCGCTCACCGCCCGCTGGGGCGAGGCCGCCGCGGCCCGGCGCGGCCCGCAACTCGCCGAGATCTGGCAGCAGTTGCTCCGCGACCACCCCGACCGGGTGTTGGACGCCCGGCTCTGCCGCGGACGCCTCGCCTGGGGCGTGTGGGCCGGCACCGCCGACCAGCACGCCGAGACCCTGGTCGCCCCCGCCGACCCCGACTCCCGCGGCCTGTTCGCCCCGCTGCACTCCGTCGCCACCTGGAGCACCACCCTGCTGCGCGCCCCGCAGCTCGACTGGATCCTCTGGCGCGGCGCCCTCTGGGCCTACCTCGGCCTGGCCGCCGCCGTCCTCTACGCCTGGCGGCACCGGCTCGCCGCGATCGTCCCGGTAGCCGGCGCGGCGCTCCTCGGCGTCCAACTCGCCCTCACCGCCTCGGCCGCGAACCAGGACTACCGCACGATGGCCCCGGCGCTCTTCCTCGGCCCACTCCTCCTGACCCTCGCAACGGTCAGGTCGGGAGGACCGAACCAGGGGCTCGGGGAACTGCGAGGCGAGTGACTCGCGGTCTCGGGCTGGCTGTGCGTCATGGAGACCTCTGAGCGCCCAGATCTCGCAGCGCCCTCGAACCCTCGCCGCCACGCACTCCCGCCGTTCCCCGGGCCCCTTGTGAGCTTCGCTCACCCGGGCCCCTGAAGACCCGAAAGGCCCGCCCCGGAGTTGAACTCCAGGACGGGCCTTTCGGTGTGGCGGAGCCTAGAAGCGGCGGGTGACCAGCGCCCGCTTGACTTCCTGGATCGCCTTGGTGACCTCGATGCCGCGGGGGCAGGCCTCGGAGCAGTTGAAGGTGGTGCGGCAGCGCCACACGCCCTCGCGGTCGTTGAGGACCTCGAGGCGCTGCTCGGCGCCCTCGTCGCGCGAGTCGAAGATGAAGCGGTGCGCGTTGACGATGGCCGCCGGGCCGAAGTACTGGCCGTCGTTCCAGAACACCGGGCACGAGGAGGTGCACGCGGCGCACAGGATGCACTTGGTGGTGTCGTCGAAGCGCTCGCGGTCGGCCTGCGACTGCAGGCGCTCGCGGGTCGGCTCGTTCCCGTTGGTGATCAGGAACGGCATGACGTCCTTGTACGCCTGGAAGAACGGGTCCATGTCCACGATCAGGTCCTTGAGGACCGCGAGGCCCTTGATGGCCTCGATCGTGATCGGCTTCTCCGGGTTGACGTCCTTGATCAGGGTCTTGCACGCCAGCCGGTTGCGGCCGTTGATCCGCATGGCGTCCGAACCGCAGATGCCGTGCGCGCAGGAGCGGCGGTACGTGAGCGTGCCGTCCTGCTCCCACTTGATCTTGTTGAGCGCGTCCAGGACGCGCTCCTTCGGGTCCATCAGGAGCTGGTAGTCCACCCACACCGGGTCCGGGTGCTCCTCCGGGTTGAACCGGCGGATCCGGAAGGTGACGTTGATCAGCTGAACGCTGGCCGACTCTGCCGCGTCCAGCGCGGCCGAGTGCGTCTCGACGGTCGGAGTGGACATCAGTACTTACGCTCCATCGGCTGGTAGCGGGTCTGCACGACCGGCTTGTAGTCGAGGCGGATCGAGGTGGAACCGTCCTCGGCCACCTCGCGGTACGCCATGGTGTGCTGCATGAACTTCACGTCGTCGCGGGTCGGGAAGTCCTCGCGGTAGTGACCGCCTCGGGACTCCTCGCGGGCGAGCGCCGAGACGACCAGCACCTCGGCCAGGTCGAGCAGGTTGCCCAGCTCGATGGCCTCCAGCAGGTCGGTGTTGTAGCGCGAACCCTTGTCCTGGATCGAGACGTTCTTGAAGCGCTCCTTGAGCGCCGCCACGTCCTCCACGGCCTGCTGCAGGGTCTTGCCGGTGCGGTAGACGGACGCGTTGGCGTCCATCGACTCCTGCAGCTCCAGGCGGATCTTGGCGACCGACTCGGTGCCGGTGGACTCCCGCAGGCCCTCCACCAGCGCCTCGACCACCGCGCCCGGGTTCTCCGGCAGCTCGACGAAGTCGTGCTTGTCGGCGTACGCGGCGGCGGCGATGCCCGCGCGGCGGCCGAACACGTTGATGTCCAGCAGCGAGTTGGTGCCCAGGCGGTTGGCGCCGTGCACCGACACGCACGCGACCTCGCCCGCGGCGTACAGGCCCGGGACGACGTCGGTGTTGTTGCTCAGGACCTCACCCTCGACGTTGGTCGGGATGCCGCCCATCGCGTAGTGCGCGGTGGGCTGGATCGGGATCGGGTCCGTGTAGGGCTCGATGCCGAGGTAGGTCCGGGCGAACTCGGTGATGTCGGGCAGCTTGGCGTCCAGCTGCTCCGGCGGAAGGTGCGTCAGGTCCAGGTAGACGTGGTCGCCGTCGGGGCCGCAGCCGCGGCCGGCCCGGATCTCCGAGTAGATCGCGCGGGAGCACACGTCACGGGACGCCAGGTCCTTCATGACGGGGGCGTAGCGCTCCATGAAGCGCTCGCCGTCCTTGTTGCGCAGGATGCCGCCCTCGCCGCGGGCGCCCTCGGTGAGCAGGATGCCCATCCGCCAGATGCCCGTCGGGTGGAACTGGAAGAACTCCATGTCCTCCAGCGGCAGGCCCCGGCGCAGCGCCACGGCCTGGCCGTCACCGGTCAGGGTGTGCGCGTTCGAGGTGACCTTGAACATCTTGCCGGTGCCGCCGGAGGCGAACACCACGGCCTTGGCCTGGAAGACGTGGATCTCGCCGGTGGCGAGCTCGTAGGCCACCACACCGGCGGTCTTGCCCTCGTTGATCAGCAGGTCGAGGACGTAGAACTCGTTGAAGAACTCCACACCGTGCTTGACGCAGTTCTGGAACAGCGTCTGCAGGATCATGTGGCCGGTGCGGTCCGCGGCGTAGCAGGACCGGCGGACCGGGGCCTCGCCGTGGTTGCGGGAGTGGCCGCCGAAGCGGCGCTGGTCGATCCGGCCCTGGTCGGTGCGGGAGAAGGGCAGGCCCATCTTCTCGAGGTCGAGGACCGCGTCGATGGCCTCCTTGCACATGATCTCGGCGGCGTCCTGGTCGACCAGGTAGTCACCACCCTTGACCGTGTCGAAGGTGTGCCACTCCCAGTTGTCCTCCTCGACGTTGGCGAGGGCGGCGCACATGCCGCCCTGCGCCGCGCCGGTGTGGGACCGGGTCGGGTAGAGCTTGGTCAGGACGGCGGTGCGGCTGCGCTGCGTCGACTCGATGGCCGCGCGCATGCCGGCGCCGCCGGCGCCGACGATGACGGTGTCGTACTGGTGAATCTGCATGGGGGTCAGTCGCCTCTGGTGGCTCGTCAGATGTTCGGGTCGAAGGTGAAGATCACCAGGGTGCCGAGCAGGACCGTGAACACGGTCGCGGCGCCCAGGAGACCCTTCAGCCACAGACGAGTGGCGTCCTTCTCCGCGTAGTCGTTGATGACGGTGCGCATGCCGTTCGCGCCGTGCAGCATCGCCAGCCACAGCATCAGCAGGTCCCAGCCCTGCCAGAACGGGGACGCCCAGCGGCCCGCCACGAAGGCGAAGCTGACCTTGGTGATGCCGCCGTCGAGCATCAGGTTGATCAGCAGGTGGCCGAGGACCAGCACCACCAGGACGACACCCGACAGGCGCATGAACAGCCAGGCGAGCATCTCGAAGTTGGTGCGGGTGCGGCGCGGCGTCCGCTTGGTGCGGGTCCGGGCCGGCTCCACGACGAAGGCGTCGGCCGGGTTACCGGTGCCGAGGCCCTTGCCGGTGTGGGCCTGGAGCGAGGGGACCACCAGGTCATTGGTGTCGGTCGACATCAGGATCAGCCCCCGAACCAGGTGCGAAGGGTGTGCTGCAGCACGGGGTAGAAGGCGCCGCCCATCAGGACGACCCAGACGCCGACCACGGTCCAGAGCATCTGCTTCTGGTACTTCGGACCCTTGGCCCAGAAGTCGACCGCCACGACCCGCAGGCCGTTCAACGCGTGGAACAGGATGGCGGCCGTCAGGCCGTACTCCATCAGGTTCACCAGCGGGTTCTTGTAGGTGGCGATGACCGAGTCGTAGGCCTCGGGCGACACCCGCACCAGGGCGGTGTCAAGGACATGTGCGAACAGGAAGAAGAAGATCAGGACGCCGGTGACTCGGTGAGCCACCCAGCTCCACATGCCTTCCCGGCCGCGGTACAGCGTTCCAGCCGGCACGGAAAACCCTCCGGAAGCGATTGGGGGCTCGGCCGGCTTCGGTGTCGGTCAGCCCGGCCGGGTACGGTCCACCGGCCGCGAGCATCCTATCGACGCCGCGTCCGCTCCAGCCGCCGGGGGCCCCTGGTGTGATCAATCAGGCACGCACGGCCTAACGAAATCGGGAACAGTGACGCTGCGTCACTCCTTCGCCACGCTACGGTGTCGTCCCGCCGCACCCGGACCGACGCCCAGAAGAGAGACCCGCCGTGCGCCCCCAGCCCCTGCTCACCGGCCTCGCCGCCCTCACCCTCGCGGCCGCCTGCACCCGGACCGCCGCCCCGCCGTCCGCCGACCACGCGTCGCCGAGCGCGAGCGCCGGTTACGACGCGCCGAGCCTGCGCGAGCTCGCCGTCACCGACGCCGACCTCGGCCCCGGCTGGCACGTCACCGTGATGCAGCCCGGCCAGGGCGACATCACCAGCCCCCCGCAGACCGCCGACGCACCCGCCTGCCAGCCCGTGCTGGACGCGCTCGCCCCCGCGAAGGGCTCCGCCGGCCCGCTCGCCGAAGCCGACCTCGACATCGCCCGCACCGCGGACGACCGGGCCTCCCTCTACACCGCGATCCTGGCCTTCCGGCCCGGCCGCGCCGCGGTCGTCCACACCGAGCTCGACCAGGTCCTCATCCGCTGCCGCGTCTTCACCTCCGGCGCCGGCCGCCACGTCATCACCCGCCTCGACACGCCCACCCCCGAAGGAGCCGACGCCGCCACCGCGTTCACCCTCACGAATGAAACCGGCGGCGCGACCCTCACCCAACGCGCCCTCCTGACCCGCACCGGCGACATCCTCACCGTCTTCACCACCCTCGACACCACCGGCCACGAGCCTGCGGCGCCGGACGCGGAGGTGATCAAAAGGCAATTGGGCAAGTTGCAACCACCCAGGGGCCCGGGGAGCGGCGGCGGTGCGGGGCGGTAGGGCGACGGGGCGCTGCAAGGTCCGGGCGCATGGAGGTCTCCAAGGCCACCAGCCGTACTGAGACCCTCCGCCACTCGCCTCGCAGTTCCGCCCCCAGCCCCAAGGGGGGCCGGGAGGTACCCCCAGAGCCCCCGAAGGATTCACCCGTGCATGGCCACCAGGTGTTCGAGTCGGATCAGCGCGATTCGCCTCAACTCCTCCGCGGAGATGAGGCGTTCCTCGTCGGGGTCGTTGGCGAGGCGGGTGCGGATGGAGGTCAGGACGGCGTCGAGCATCTCCTCGGGGTCGACGCCGTCGAGGCAGACCACGAAGACGTGGCCGAACCGCGCCTCGTACGCGGCGTGGGCGGCCCGCAGCGCGGTGTGCGCGGCCTGGCTTCCCGGTGCGCGCATGCCGAGCAGGGGCTGGGGCATCCAGCTCTCGTCGGCGAGGGCCTCGGCGAGGTCCGCGGGGCGCAGGTCGTAACTGGCTTCGCTGGCGGCGGCGAGCAGGGACGCTATGTCGGGATAGGGCCGGTGGGCGGTGAGGCGGAGGGCCCACCGGTGGCTGCCGCAGCAGGCGAGCAGGGCTTCCTCTGCGGCTCCGGTGTCGGCTTCGTTGAATCGGTGAAGCCCCAGCAGGGACGGTTCCGTCCGCGCGTCGAGTCGCTGCGGCGGGATGTCGCTGGCCAGCGGATCCTCCTCGTGAGGGCAGGAAGGGGAGTGCTCCAGAGACGAAAGGTAGGGGGATGAGTGGGGGCGACGAAGATGCCCGGCAACGTCGACACAGGCCGACGGGGCAGCGCCTCCACGGTAGTTGAGCGCTCATCAGTTGGGGAGGCGGCGGGCCGAATTCACTCGATCGAGCTATCAAGTTGTGACCCGCCGCCCTCGACGTTCATCGGCAGCCGATCAACTGACCCGATACACCTTGTGGTTGGCGGCCTGGGCGCGCGGCCGGACGACCAGCAGGTCGATGTTGACGTGCGCGGGTCGGGTGACCGCCCAGGAGACGGTGTCGGCGATGTCCTCGGAGGTGAGCGGGTCCGGGACGCCGGCGTAGACCGCGGCCGCCTTGGCCTGGTCGCCGCGGAAGCGGGTGAGCGCGAAGCCCTCGGACTGCACCATGCCGGGCGCGATCTCGATGATCCGGATCGGCTCGCCCACGAGTTCGAGGCGCAGCGTCTGGGCGAGCGAGTGCACCGCGTGCTTGGCGGCCACGTAGCCGCCTCCGCCCTCGTACGCGGCGAGCGCCGCGGTGGAGGACATGATCAGTACGGTGCCGTCGCCGGTGGCGCGCAGCGCGGGCAGCAGGGCCTGGGTCAGGTGCAGCACGCCGAGCACGTTCACCTCGAACATGGTGCGCCAGTCCTCGGGGTCGCCGTTCTCCACGGTGTCCGCGCCGAGGGCGCCGCCCGCGTTGTTCACCAGCACGTCGACCCGGCCGACCCCGGCGGCGAAGGCGTCCACCGCGGCCCGGTCGGTGACGTCCAAAGTGTGCGCCCGGCCGCCGATCTCCTTCGCCAGCTGTTCGATCCGCTCGGTGCGCCGTGCGGTCAGCACCACCTCGAAGCCGTCCGCCGCCAGCCGGCGGGCGGTCGCCGCGCCGATGCCGCTGCTGGCGCCGGTGACCACGGCCACCTTCTGCTCCGTCATGTCCACTCCTCGTGTGTCCGGTCGATGGACCGATCATCCCAAGGGGCGGTCGATGCGTGTTGTGAGCAAGCTCCCAGGCGTCGCATCTGTTTGCCTTCAGCGGGCGCGACTACATTGCGTATCCAGCTGACCCGTTAATCAGCACTAACTTCCCATTCCCCCCGCGGAGGACATCCATGGCAGCCGAGCCCCGCCGCACCGAGTCGGGCCTGCCGATCGCGCCGGTGTACGGTCCCGAGACCCTGGCGGACTTCGACGCCGCGAGCCGGCTCGGCGCTCCCGGGCAGTACCCGTTCACCCGCGGCGTCTACCCGACCATGTACACCGGCAAGCCGTGGACCATGCGCCAGTACGCGGGCTTCGGCACCGCCGCGGAGTCCAACGCCCGCTACAAGCAGCTGATCGCCAACGGCACCATGGGCCTGTCGGTCGCCTTCGACCTGCCCACCCAGATGGGCTACGACTCGGACGCGGCGATCTCGCACGGCGAGGTCGGCAAGGTCGGCGTGGCGATCGACAGCGTCGAGGACATGAGCGTGCTGTTCGGCGGCATCCCGCTCGGCGAGGTCTCCACCTCAATGACCATCAACGCGCCCGGCTCGCTGCTGCTGCTGCTCTACCAGTTGGTCGGCGAGGCCCAGGGCGTGCCGTCGAACAAGCTGACCGGCACCATCCAGAACGACGTGCTCAAGGAGTACATCGCCCGCGGCACGTACATCTTCCCGCCGAAGCCGAGCCTGCGGCTGATCGCCGACATCTTCCAGTACTGCCGGGCCGAGATCCCGAAGTGGAACACCATCTCCATCTCCGGCTACCACATGGCCGAGGCCGGGGCGAACCCCGCGCAGGAGATCGCCTTCACCCTCGCCAACGGCATCGAGTACGTGCGCACCGCGGTCGCCGCCGGGATGGACGTGGACGACTTCGCGCCGCGGCTCTCCTTCTTCTTCGTCTCCCGCACCACGCTGCTGGAGGAGGTCGCCAAGTTCCGTGCCGCGCGCCGGATCTGGGCCCGCGTCATGAAGGAGGAGTTCGGCGCGAAGAACCCCAAGTCGCAGATGCTGCGCTTCCACACCCAGACCGCGGGCGTCCAGCTGACCGCCCAGCAGCCCGAGGTCAACCTGGTGCGCGTCTCGGTGCAGGCGCTCGCCGCAGTGCTCGGCGGCACGCAGTCGCTGCACACCAACTCCTTCGACGAGGCGATCGCGCTCCCCACCGAGAAGTCCGCCCGGCTCGCGCTGCGCACCCAGCAGGTGATCGCCTTCGAGACCGACATCACCGCCACCGTCGACCCGTTCGCGGGCTCCTACGTGGTCGAGGCGATGACCGACGAACTCGAGGCCGCCGCACTGGAGTTGATGACCAAGGTGGAGGACCTGGGCGGCGCCGTCGCGGCGATCGAGCAGGGCTACCAGAAGGGCGAGATCGAGCGCACCGCCTACCGCATCCAGCAGGAGCAGGACTCCGGCGCGCGCACCGTGGTCGGCGTCAACCGCTTCCAGCTGGACGCCGAGGAGCCGTACGAGCCGCTGCGGGTCGACCCGGCGATCGAGTCCCAGCAGGCCGAGCGCCTCGCCCGGCTGCGCGCCGACCGCGACTCCTCCGCGGTGGACCGCGCGCTGACCGAGCTCCGCAAGGCCGCCGAGGGCTCCGACAACGTCCTCTACCCGATGAAGGACGCCCTGGCCGCCCGGGCCACCGTCGGCGAGGTCTGCGACGCCCTGCGCGGCGTGTGGGGCACCTACGTTCCGGTCGACCGGTTCTGACCTGACGGATGACGGAGGGGGTGCCGGGGCCTGAGCCCCGACACCCCCTCCGTCGTGCGCGCTACTACTTCTTGATGTGGAAGGACTTGAAGAAGTTCCTGCCCGGGGAGCCCAGGCCGGTGGCGGTGTCGTAGCCGTCGGTCGCCTTCAGGCCGAAGTCCGAGGCGATCTTGTAGAGGCGGACCTTCAGGACGCCGTTGACGGTGCCCAGGTCGACCACGTTGCCGAACTTGTTGTGGACGGCGGAGTCGTCGACGTCGTGGAAGGCGCCGGTGCCGGCCCGGTCGTACAGGGCCGGGTTGGCGAAGCCGAGGGCGCGGCCGCCGCGGGCCTCGAAGGCGTCGGCGAACATCGCCGCGGTCTCCGGGGCGGAGACCGAGGTGCCGCCGAAGCCGCCCTCGGAGTAGACGCCACCGGAGGTGTAGCCGACCGTGGTGGCGGCGACCAGGTCACCGCTCATCGCGATGTCGGGGGTGGCGCGCAGCGGGGTGGCGGAGTGGGTGCCGTCGGCCGCGGTCTTGCTGACCGAGTCCGGGACGACGCCCTGCTGGTACCACGGCTGGGCGAAGTCCTTGGAGACACCGCCGCCGCCGCCGAAGTAGAAGAAGCCCGGCATCGGGTTCCAGGACTTCTGGTCGGCGGAGAGCACCGAGCGCTGGTCGCCCATGGAGACCTCGTGCGCCCAGCGGCCCGACTTGTCGCCGAGCTCCAGCGCGGTGCCGCCGACCGAGGTGACCCACGGCGAGGCGGACGGCCAGTCGGCCTGCGCCTGGTTGGTGTCGGCCTGGCAGTTGACGCCGGTGGCGGCGGCGCCGGGGGAGCTGTCGCCGCAGTCGCCGGAGGAGAAGGTGAAGCCGATGCCGGTGACGGCGCCGAGCTGGAACAGCTTGTTGTCGGCGGCGACCACGGCCGGGTCGATGTCCCCGGAGGTGCCGTGCATGATCTCGCCCCACGAGTTGGAGACCACGTCGGCCAGGTGCTGGTCGACGACCTTGGCCATCGCGTCGTAGAGGTCGTCGTCGTAGCAGGAGTTGCCGCCGACGTAGACCACGTTGGCGTCGGGCGCGAGGCCGTGGGCCATCTCGACGTCGAGGGCCTCCTCGCCCGCCCAGCCGTCGGCGCCGCCGCACTCGGCCTGGTGGACCCACTTGTCCGGGGTGACGTACTCGGTGTACTGCCCGGTCTTGAACGGCTGGTCGCCGTGCAGGGACGAGAAGTGGTTGGCGTCCTGCTCCATGGTCGGCAGGCCGTACGCGTCGATGATGGCGATCCGGGCGCCCTTGCCGCTGACCTTGGCGTCGGTGACGCCGTAGGCCTTGCGCAGCTGGCTGGGGACGTACGAGCAGGGAGCGAACGGCTCGTTCTTCTCGTAGCCCTCCGGCGCGCCCTTGGCGATCTTCGAGCCGTAGCCGTCCTCGGAGCAGGTCGGCTCGGTCGGCAGGGTCGCCGGGGCCTTCTTGTCGGGGGAAGCGGCGGCCAGCTTGGCGGCGGCGCGCTGCTCGGCCTCGCGGACCGAGGTGGCGGTGGAGCTGTTCTGGTGGATGGCGTCGGCGAGGCCGGAGACGCCGAGGACCACGCCGGCCACCGAGGCGGGCAGCTGCGCGTCCTTGGCGGGCGCGCGGTGCACGCCGTCCGCGGTGCGGTAGTTGTGGATGTCGGTGCCGAAGGCCTTGGCCAGCGCGCCGGTGGAGCCGGAGACCTGGACGTAGTGGCCGGTGGTGGCGGAGACGGTCAGGCCGGCGCCGGTCACCCAGTCGGTGACCGCCTTGACCTGGGCCGGGGTGGCGCCGAAGCGCGCCTGGACCTGATCGGCCGTCAGGTACTGGCCGTAGCCGGCCGAGTTCGGGTCGGAGACCGCCTTGGCGAGTGCGGCGAGGCCGCTGGAGTCCTGGCCGGCCAGGTAGACGCGGGCGCTGGCGGGAGCGTCGGCGGCGACCGCACCGGCGTCGGCCGCCGGGGTCGCCCACTCGGGGTGGGTGCCGGGGAGCGCCTGGGGGGCGTTGTCCGAGGTCGGCGTGGCGGCGGAGGCCGGAACGGCCGCGCCGAGGGTGGTGAGGATCAGTGCGGCGGCGACGGTGGCCGGGGCGATGCTCTTGGCGAGCCGGTTGCGCGCAATGGGCACGTCGGTCCCCCCTTCTCGGTTCGTTGGAGCGTCGACGACCCCTTGTGAGGGCGCGACGGCGTGCCGCGAGCGGATGACCCCCCACCGCGGCACCGGAGTTGACTGTGCGAGAGCTGTCTATTCGGACTGATGTGCGCCGCTCAAGAGCGCGTCCGAAAGCTTTACCCGGTCATGACCTGATCGGGAGTGACGGATCGGCCGCGTCGAACGCCGACGCCCAGCCGGAGCAGCCGCCGTGTCCGCGGGCCGGTCCAGGTCGTTGCACAGGACAGGGAACGACCGGAGAGGCGGCTGAATCGAAGTGTCATACCCATCCCCGCGGCCGCTATGCGCCCATCCGGTGAGGACTTCGACGGAAGCCGGGCCAAAACCCCCCCACCGGCCTACGATTGACAAGGTGAACGATCCTCAGTCCGCCGCCGCGGCCGCCGTCACCGCCGTCCGCCCCGCCGCCGACCTGCGCGCACGGGTCCGGGCCCACCAGGCCGAGTTGATCGACCTGCGCCGTGACCTGCACCGGCACCCGGAGCTCGGCCGTCAGGAGTTCCGCACCACCCGGCTGCTGCGCGAGCGGCTGGTGGCGGCCGGCCTGGAGCCTCGGGTACTGCCGGGCGGCACCGGCCTGCTGGTGGACCTCGTCCCGCCCGGTACCACGCCCGGCACCCCGCTGCTGGCGTTCCGCGCGGACATCGACGCGCTGCCGATCGACGACGCGAAGACCGAAGCGCCGTACCGTTCCACGCTCCCCGGCCGGGCGCACGCCTGCGGCCACGACGTGCACACCGCGGTGGTGCTCGGTACCGGGCTGGTGCTCGCCCGGGCGATGGCGGACGGCGAGCTGACCCGGCCGGTGCGGCTGATCTTCCAGCCCGCCGAGGAGGTGATGCCCGGCGGCGCGCTGGACGTCATCAAGGCCGGCGGCATGGACGGCGTCGGGCGGATCTTCGCGGTGCACTGCGACCCGAAGGTGCAGGTCGGCCGGATCGCGCTGAAGACCGGCGCCATCACCTCGGCCTGCGACCGGCTGCTGCTGTCGATCGACGGCCCGGGCGGGCACACCGCGCGGCCGCACCTGACCACCGACCTGGTCACCGCGGTCGCCAAGCTGGCCGCCGAACTGCCCGCCGCGCTGTCCCGCCGGATGGACCCGCGCTGGGGCGTCTCGCTGGTCTGGGGCCGGATCGCCGGCGGCTCGGCCGCCAACGTGATCCCGCAGCACGCCGAACTGGAGGGCACCGTCCGCTGCCTGGAGCTGGCCGGCTGGCGGGAGGCCCCGGAGGTGCTGGAGGAACTGGTCGCCCACCTCGCCGAGACCTACCGCGCCAAGTGGTCGATCGACTACCACCGCGGCGTCCCGCCGGTGGTCAACGAGGTCGACTCGATCGCCCAGCTGGAGGCGGCGATGACCGCCCGGTTCGCCGAGGGCCGCGGTCCGGTGGTCGAGCCCACCGAGCAGAGCCTCGGCGGCGAGGACTTCTCCTGGTACCTGGAGCACGCCCCCGGCGCGCTGGCCCGGCTGGGCGTCCGCGGCCCGCACGAGAAGGGCGTCCGCGACCTGCACCAGGGCGACTTCGACGTGGACGAGCGCGCGATCGCGGTCGGCGTGGAGCTGTTCGCCTCGCTCGCCCTGGAGCACGGCCGGGTCTGACCAGGGGCCGGACCGGCGGCCGCGTCGCGGGGAGATCGGCGCGGCTGCTTCTCGGGGGGTGGCCGAGGGGCGTACGGTGGTGGCCCGATACCAGTCGGTAATGACTGCGGGTTGAACAGCTGGGCGCCTATGTCCGGATTTGACCGGGCGTACGACCACATTTTGATAACAACCCGAATGGCTCTGCAGGCCGTAACACAACCGTGTTCTACGCGCGTTACGGTGGCGCTCGACCACGCCAACCGGGTGTGTGAGAAGGAGAAATTCCCTTGCGCCGTTCACTGAAGCTCGCCGCGGTAGTGCTCTCGGGTTCCCTGGGCATCGCCTCGCTCGCCGCTTGCGGCGCAAAGAGCACCGACAACAACAGCAGCTCCGCCTCGGCCGGTGCCTCCGGCGGCTCCGGCCTGAAGGTCGGCATGGCCTACGACATCGGCGGCCGCGGCGACCAGTCGTTCAACGACTCCGCCGCGCGTGGTCTGGACCAGGCCAAGTCCCAGCTGGGCGCCACCGTCCTGGAGGCGGAGGCCAAGCAGGGCGAGGCCGAGGCCGACAAGGAGCAGCGCCTCAAGAGCCTGGTCACCGGTGGCTACAACCCGATCGTCGCGGTCGGCTTCGTCTACCAGGACGCGGTCAACAAGGTCGCCAAGGACAACCCGAACGTCAAGTTCGCGATCATCGACTCCGCCTCGGCCGACCAGCCCAGCAACGTCACCTCGCTCACCTTCTCCGAGGAGCAGGGCTCCTACCTGGCGGGCGTCGCCGCGGCCAACAAGTCGACCGCCAAGCACGTCGGCTTCATCGGCGGTGTGCAGTCCGAGCTGATCAAGAAGTTCGAGGCCGGCTACACCGCGGGCGCCAAGTCCGTCGACCCGAACATCAAGGTCGAGGTCACCTACCTCACCACCCCGCCGGACTTCACCGGCTTCGCCGACCCGGGCAAGGGCAAGCAGGCCGCGCAGGGCCAGCTCGACAAGGGCGCGGACGTCATCTACTCCGCCGCCGGCTCCTCCGGCACCGGCGCCATCGAGGCCGTCTCCACCGCGGGCAAGTGGGCCATCGGCGTCGACTCCGACCAGGCCAGCCAGCCGGCCCTGGCGAAGTACAAGGACCACATCCTCACCTCGATGGTGAAGAACGTCGACACCGCCGTGTTCAAGTACATCGAGTCGATCAAGAACGGCAACCCGCTGACCGGGGTCAAGAACTTCGACCTCAAGGAGGGCGGCGTCTCGCTGGCCACCACCGGCGGCCACATCGACGACATCAAGGCGAAGCTCGACGCGGCCACCCAGGCGATCACCAGCGGCGCCACCAAGGTTCCGACCGCTCCGCAGAGCTGATCCGCCACCCTTCCGCCGCCTCCTGCCGGGCGGCGGAAGGGAACTGATGACACTTCACGGGAGGGGCTCGGACGGGTGCGCGGCCGCGCATCCCCCGAGCCCTTGCCGTTCCGGGCCCCGACCGCCCGGGCCGCGCCAGAGATTCCCCTGAGCTCCCCAGCGCAACGACGCGCCCGACGACCAGCAGGAGATCGCCATCACCCCCTCCGACTCCGTCCCCACAGACGGCACCCCCAGCGCGGGGACGGCGACAGCGGCCGTCGAACTGCGCGGCATCACCAAGCGCTTCCCCGGCGTGGTGGCCAACCACGACATCGACATCACCGTGCAGCGCGGCACCGTGCACGCCCTGATGGGCGAGAACGGCGCCGGCAAGTCCACCCTGATGAAGATCCTCTACGGGATGCAGAAGCCGGACGAGGGCACCATCGCCGTCAACGGCGAGCAGGTGGAGTTCTCCACCCCCGGTGACGCCATCGACCGCGGCATCGGCATGGTGCACCAGCACTTCATGCTGGCCGACAACCTGACCGTCTGGGAGAACATCGTCCTCGGCGGCGAGAAGCTCCACGGAATAGGAGCCAAGGCCAAGGCGAAGATCCGCGAGCTCTCCGACCAGTACGGCCTCGGCGTGCGGCCGGACGCGCTGGTCGAGGACCTCGGCGTCGCCGACCGGCAGCGGGTCGAGATCCTCAAGGTGCTGTACCGCGGCGCCCGGATCCTGATCCTCGACGAGCCGACCGCGGTGCTGGTCCCGCAGGAGGTCGACGCGCTCTTCGACAACCTGCGCGACCTCAAGGCCGAGGGCGTCACCGTCATCTTCATCTCGCACAAGCTGCACGAGGTGCTCGCGGTCGCCGACGCGATCAGCGTGATCCGCCGCGGCACCACGGTCGGTGACGCCGACCCGCACACCGTGACGGCCCGTCAGCTCGCCGAGCTGATGGTCGGCGCCGAACTGCCCTCGCCGGAGAGCCGCGAGTCCACCGTCACCGAGGCCGAGATGCTCCTGGTCGAGGGCCTGCGGATCGCCAAGGCGGACGCCGAGGGCATCGAGCGCGTGGTGCTGGACGACATCTCGCTGCGCATCCGCAAGGGCGAGATCCTCGGCATCGCCGGTGTCGAGGGCAACGGCCAGGCCGAACTGGTCGAGGCCATCATGGGCATGCTGCCGCTGGACGCCGGCACCGTCTCGCTGGACGGCGTCGACCTCACCGGCAAGCTCACCCGGGTCCGCCGCGAGGCCGGCATCGGCTACATCCCGGAGGACCGGCACCGGCACGGCCTGCTGCTGGAGGCCCCGCTCTGGGAGAACCGGATCCTCGGGCACGTCACCGAGCGCCCCAACTCCAAGGGCGTGCTGCTCGACCCGGCCGGCGCCCGCGCCGACACCCTGCGGATCGTCGAGGAGTTCGACGTCCGCACCCCCGGCATCGAGGTCACCGCGGCCTCGCTCTCCGGCGGCAACCAGCAGAAGCTGATCGTCGGCCGCGAGATGAGCCACCAGCCCAAGCTGCTGATCGCCGCCCACCCGACCCGCGGCGTGGACGTCGGCGCGCAGGCGCAGATCTGGGAGCAGATCCGGGCCGCGCAGCGCGACGGCCTGGCGGTGCTGCTGATCTCCGCCGACCTGGACGAGCTGATCGGCCTGTCCGACACCATCCGGGTCATCTACCGCGGCCGCCTGGTCGCCGACGCCGACCCGGCCACCGTCACCGCCGAGGACCTCGGCACCGCGATGACCGGCGCCGCCCGCGGCCACATCGAGTCCGAGCCGGAGGCCCTCGCCGAGGCGCAGGCCGCCGCCGCCGAGGGCACCGAGGCCGAGGCCGAGGCCGGCCCGTCCACCGACACCGCCGACGACGACCAGGCGGGGGAGTAGCCAGATGACCAGTCCCAACCCCGAGGCCGCGAACGCGGCCAAGCCGTCACTGCGGCAGCGGATCGACCTGGAGCGCATCGCGCTCGGGCTCGCCGCGCCGGTGCTGGCGGTGCTGCTCTCGCTGATCATCGCCGGCGCGCTGCTGGCGGTGTCCGGCCGCGACCCGTTCGAGGCGTTCCGCATCATGTGGGACTACGGCACCGCCTCCGACGGCCAGGTCGCCACCCTGAACAAGGCCACCGTCTACTACCTGGCCGCGGCCGCCGCCGCGTTCGGGTTCCGGATGAATCTGTTCAACATCGGCGTCGAGGGCCAGTACAAGCTGGCCATGCTGTTCGCCGCGTACGTCGGCAGCCAGGTCGACCTGCCGGCCTTCCTGCAGATCCCGCTGCTGCTGGTGACCGCGATGCTGGTCGGCGGCCTGTGGGCGTCGATCGCCGGTCTGCTGAAGGTCTACCGCGGCGTCAGCGAGGTCATCTCGACCATCATGCTGAACGCCATCGCCACCGCGGTGATCGGTGTGCTGCTGGTGCCCGGCGTGTTCGCGCCGAAGACCAACGGCACCAGCAACTCGATCCAGACCGGCAAGATCTCCGAGTCCAGCCACTTCTTCTCGATCAGCACCCAGGGCGGCACGCTGTGGGGCTTCGTCGTGATCGCGGCGCTGGTCGGCGTGGCCTTCCAGTTCACCCTGAACCGCACCCGGTTCGGCTTCGACCTGCGCGCCACCGGCCGCTCGGAGTCGGCGGCCAAGGCGTCCGGCGTGAACGTCAGGCGCATGGTGATCACCTCGATGGTGGTCTCCGGTGCGCTGGCCGGCCTGATCGGCCTGCCCGAACTGATGCAGAACACCCCGTACTTCGGGCAGAACGTGCAGACCAACCTGGGCTTCATCGGCATCTCGGTGGCCCTGCTCGGCCGTAACAGCCCGATCGGCATCGTCTTCTCGGCGCTGCTGTTCGCCTTCCTGGACGCCTCCGGCGCCCAGCTGCCCACCCAGGGCGACTTCCCGTCCGAGATCATCCCGGTGATCCAGGGCACCATCGTCATCTGTGTCGTCGTGGCCTACGAGTTGGTGCGCCGCTACGGCCTCAAGCGCCAGCAGCAGAAGGTCGGCGCCGAGCTCGCCGCGCAGGCTGCCGCGGCCGCCAAGAAGGAGGTCGCGGCATGAGCACGGCCATCGCGAGCAAGCCCAAGTCGCCCAACGCGCCCGCCAAGAAGCCCAAGCTGACCTGGCCGGTGGTGCTGCTGCTGATCGCCGGTGCCCTGGTGCTGTTCTCGGCGGTCGGCATGGCCACCGGGAACCACGGTCTGACCTCCTCCGGGCAGATCAGCGCCGCGCTCTCCTCCGCGGTGCCGATCGCCATGGCCGGTCTCGGCGGTCTGTGGTCCGAGCGCGCGGGCGTGGTCAACATCGGCCTCGAAGGCATGATGGTGGCCGGCACCTTCTGCGGCGCCTGGGCCGGATTCCTGGTCAACCCGTGGGTCGGTCTGCTGGCCGGCATGGCGGGCGGCGCGCTCGGCGGTCTGCTGCACGCGCTGATCACCGTCACCTTCGGCGTCGACCACATCGTCTCCGGCGTCGGCATCAACCTGCTGATCCCCGGCATCTGCGCCTACGTCAACCGGATCTACTACAAGGACTACGTGGCCGACGGGGCCGGCGCCAACCAGTCGCCGCCCGCCGACTCGCTGCCCAACATCACCATCCCGGGCCTGTCGGGCTGGCTCAAGACGATCGAGGGCCACCACTACTTCCTGCTCTCCGACATCGCGGGCATCGTCGGCGGCGTGGTCACCAACCTGTCGGTGGTCATCGTGATCGCCGCGGTCTTCCTGATCGCCAGTTACTTCGTGCTCTGGCGCACCGTGTTCGGCCTGCGGCTGCGTTCCTGCGGCGAGAACCCGACCGCGGCCGAGTCGCTGGGCGTCAACGTCTACAAGTACAAGTACCTCGCGGTGATCGCCTCCGGCGCCTTCGCGGGCCTCGGCGGCGCGTACCTCTCGCTGGTCGCCGCGCACTTCTACCGGGACGGCCAGACCCAGGGCCGCGGCTTCATCGGCCTGGCCGCGATGATCTTCGGCAACTGGATGCCGGGCGGCCTGGCCGCCGGCGCGGGCCTGTTCGGCTTCACCGACAGCCTCCAGCTGCGCGACGCCGACTCGGTGCACGTGCTGCTGCTGATCGTCGCCATCGCGATGGCGCTGCTGGCCCTGTGGCAGTCCTACCGCCGCCAGTTCACCGCCGGCGTGATCAGCATCCTGGTGGCCGGCGCGGTCGCCACCTGGTACGCCCTCACCGACGCGGTGCAGCGTCCGCTGATCGTCGCCACCCCGTACGTGATCACCCTGGTGGTGCTCGCGCTCGCCTCGCAGCGGCTGCGGCCGCCCAAGGCGGACGGTCAGATCTACCGCAAGGGCCAGGCCAAGTGACGGCCCCCGCCCCGGACTGGGAGGCGCTGCGGGAGGCCGCCCGCGCGGCGATGCGGCACGCGTACGCCCCCTACAGCAAGTTCCCGGTCGGGGCGGCCGCCCTGGTCGAGGACGGCCGTACGGTGGTCGGCTGCAACGTGGAGAACGCCTCCTACGGACTCGCGCTGTGCGCCGAGTGCGGGCTGGTCTCCGCGCTGCACGCCTCCGGCGGCGGCCGGCTGACCGCCTTCACCTGCGTGGACGGCAGCGGCCGGCTCCTGATGCCGTGCGGCCGCTGCCGCCAGCTGCTCTACGAGCACGGCGGACCCGACCTGCTGGTCGACCTGCCCTCCGGGGTACGGCCGATGAGCGAGGTGCTGCCGGACGCATTCGGCCCCGAGTGCCTGTAGTTATTTGCACTGTTACGCGCGTAGAGTGTCGCGGGAGGACATCCCGCGGCACTCTTCGCATTTCACACCTTTCTGGAGCACCTGTATGGACGCCATCTCCGTCATCCGGACCAAGCGCGACCGCGGCGAGCTGACCGACCCCCAGATCGACTGGGTGATCGACGCGTACACCCGCGGTGAGGTCGCCGACGAGCAGATGTCCGCCCTCGCCATGGCGATCCTGCTCAACGGCATGACGGGCCGTGAGATCAGCCGCTGGACCGAGGCGATGATCCGCTCCGGCGAGCGGATGGACTTCTCCTCGCTGGGCGTCCCGACCGCCGACAAGCACTCCACCGGTGGCGTCGGCGACAAGATCACCCTCCCGCTCGCCCCGCTGGTCGCCGCCTGCGGCGCCGCCGTCCCGCAGCTCTCCGGCCGCGGCCTCGGCCACACCGGCGGCACCCTCGACAAGCTGGAGTCCATCCCCGGCTGGCGGGCCCTGCTCTCCAACGAGGAGATGCTCTCCGTCCTCGGCTCCACCGGCGCGGTGATCTGCGCCGCCGGCGACGGCCTGGCCCCCGCCGACAAGAAGCTCTACGCCCTGCGTGACGTCACCGGCACCGTCGAGGCGATCCCGCTGATCGCCTCCTCGATCATGTCCAAGAAGATCGCCGAGGGCACCGGCGCGCTCGTCCTGGACGTCAAGGTCGGCTCCGGCGCGTTCATGAAGAACCTCGACGACGCCCGCGAACTCGCCCGCACCATGGTCGGGTTGGGCCGCTCGGCCGGGGTCGCGACGGTCGCCCTGCTGACCGACATGTCCACCCCGCTCGGCCTCACCGCGGGCAATGCTCTGGAGGTCCGCGAGTCGATCGAGGTGCTGGCCGGCGGCGGCCCCGCCGACGTCGTCGAGCTCACCCTGGCGCTCGCCCGCGAGATGCTCGCCGCCGCCGGGGTGCACGGCAAGGACCCGGCGGACGCGCTGCGCGACGGCTCCGCGATGGACCACTGGCGCCGCATGATCGCCGCCCAGGGCGGCGACGTCGACGCCCCCCTCCCGGTCGCCCGTGAGCAGCACGTCGTCACCGCCTCCGCCACCGGCGTGCTCACCGCCCTCGACGCCTACGGCGTCGGCGTCTGCGCCTGGCGTCTCGGCGCCGGCCGCGCCCGCAAGGAGGACCCGGTCCAGGCCGGCGCCGGCGTCGAGATCCACGCCAAGCCCGGCGACACCGTCACCGCCGGCCAGCCCCTCCTCACCCTCCACACCGACACCCCCGAGCGCTTCCCCTACGCCCTGGAGTCCCTGGAAGGCGCCATCGAGATCGCCCCCACCGGCACCGCCTTCACCCCGGCCCCGATCATCCTCGACCGCATCGCCTGACGCCCCGTCGGCGTCCTGCGCACGGACGCTCCGTCAGGAGTACGTGAGCAGGACGCCGGTGCTCAGGCCCGCACGGTGGTGGCGACCCGGCGGGTGGCCATGGCCTGTCGGGTGGCGTAGAGGGTGACGCCGGTTGCGCAGGCCATGGCGGTGAGGCCCACGGCGGCGGTGCCGGGCCAGGCGGTGGCGTGGTAGGCGTCGGCGCCGAGGGTGCCGCCGAGGCTGTTGCCGAGGTAGTAGGCGATCAGGTACAGCGCGGAGGCCTGGGCGCGGCCGGTGGTGGCGGTGCGGCCGACCGCGGAGGACGCGGTGGCGTGGCCCGCGAAGAAGCCCGCGGTGATCAGGACCAGGCCGAGGACGGTGCACAGCAGCGTCCCGGCGAGGGAGAGCAGCAGGCCCGCGGCGGTGACGGTGATCGCGGTGTACAGGGTGCCGCGGCGGCCGAGCCGGGCGGTGAGGCGTCCGGCCGAGGCCGAGGACGCGGTGCCGACCAGGTAGACCACGAAGATCGAGGCGGCCACCGACTCCGGCAGGTGGAACGGCGCGCCGGTCAGCCGGTAGCCGATGGTGTTGTAGACGGCGCCGAAGACCGCCATGAACAGCATCCCGAGCGCGTACAGCCGCAGCAGCAGCGGGTTGCGCAGGTGCCCGGCGACGGTCGCGGCGAGCGCCCGCGGGTCGACCGCGGCGCGGCGGAAGTGCCGGGCCCGGGGGATCAGCGCACGGAAGGCGAGCGCGGCCAGCAGCGCCAGCGCGGCGGAGACCGCGAGGCCCCAGCGCCAGCCCCACGCGGCGGCGGCCCAGCCGGAGACCAGCCGTCCGCCCATCCCGCCGATCGAGTTGCCCGCCACGTACAGCCCCATCGCGGAGGCGAGCGCCGCCGGGTGGACCTCCTCGGCGAGGTAGGCCATCGCGGTGGCGGGCAGTCCGGCCAGCGCGGCGCCCTGGACGGCGCGCAGCACCACCAGGGTGGTGAGGTCGGGGGCGAACGGCAGGGCGACGGCGAGCAGCGCGGCGGCCAGGGTGGAGGCGGTCATCACCGCGGTGCGCCCGTACCGGTCGGAGAGCGCGCTGGCGGGGAGCAGCGCGAGCGCCAGGCCGAGGGTGGCGGCGGAGGCGGTCCAGCTGGCCTGACCCGGCGTCAGGGCGAGGTCGGCGGAGAGGATCGGCAGCAGGCCCTGGGTGGAGTACAGCAGGACGAAGGTGGCCACGCCCGCGGCGAACAGCGCGAGGTTGGCGCGGCGGAAGTCCCGGGTGCCGGGGCGCAGACGCAGGTCGGTGGGGGTTTCGGCGGCGGGCGCGGACGGCGCCTCGATACTGGCGGGCTGCATGCGGTCGACGTTAGGACCGCGCCGGTTGATGCGTCCAATGCATGAATACGCGAAGATCCATGCCATGACGTATGAGAGCAGCTCCGCCCCGGTCCGCCTCGCCGAACTCGGTCCGGACGCCGATGTGACGTGCCTCGCACCGCAGTTGGCGGAGTTCGCGGCGGTCGCCCGGCTGGAGCACGTCACCCAGGCCGCGCAACTGCTCGGCATGCCGCAGCCCACCCTCTCCCGGGCGGTGGCCCGTCTGGAGGCCGAGCTCGGAGTCGACCTGCTGGCCCGGCACGGCCGCGCCGTCCGCCTCACCCGGGCCGGACGGCTGCTGCTGGACGCCGTCGAACGCGCCCTGCTGGAGGTCGAGCGCGGCGCGGAGGCGGCCCGCGCGGAGGCCGACCCGGCGGCCGGCCGGGTCGCGTTCGGCTTCCTGCACACCATGGGCACCGACGCGGTGCCGGCCCTGCTGCGGGGCTTCCGGGCCGGGCACCCGCGGGTGCGGTTCCAGCTGGTGCAGGACTACGTCGCCGCGATGCTGGAGCGGATGCGGGCCGGCGAACTAGACCTCTGCCTGGTCTCCCCGCTGCCGGACGACCCCGACCTGACGGCCCGTCCGCTGGACGAGCAGCGGCTCTTCCTCACCGTCCCCGCCGACCACCGCCTCGCCGGACGGCGGCGGATCCGGCTGGCCGAGGTCGCCGCGGAGCCGTGGGTGACCGTCGAGGAGGGCTACGGGCTGCGCCACATCATGGACGGCTTCTGCGCGGAGGCCGGCTTCACCCCGCGGATCGCCTTCGAGGGCGAGGAGGTCGAGACCCTGCGCGGACTGGTCGCGGCGGGACTCGGGGTCGCCCTCCTGCCGCCCGCGCTGGTGCCCCGCCCGGGCGTCGTCGAACTGGAGGTCACCGCCCCGCGCACCCGCCGCGCGATCGGCCTGGCCTGGCACACCACCCGGCCCCTCACCCCGCCGGCCGCCGCCTTCCGCGACTTCGTGCTCTCGCGGAGAGGGAGCATCCTGACCCACGACTGACCTCCGGTCGGGGTGGGGGGTGAGGGAGAGCGGGCGGCGGGGCGTGATGGGGTCGGCGGCGGGGTTGACCTCCGGTCGGGGCGGGGGGTGGGGGAGAGCGGGCGGCGGGGTTGACCTCCGGTCGGGGCGGGGGTGAGGTTCGGCCGGGCCGCGCCCGCGGGGGGCGTCTCGGGATGTTCACTCTTGGTTCTGCCGCTGCTCTGGCGTGGCGTTCTAGGAAATCTACGCGCGTAGGGGCTATGCTCTCGCAATGGAGAAGCAGATCCCTGCCACTGCGGGCACCACGGCCCCGCGCATTCCCACTCCCGAGCAGATCGCCCGTGCCCCGAAGGTGCTCCTGCACGACCACCTGGACGGCGGGCTGCGGCCCGAGACGATCGTCGAGCTGGCCGCGGACTGCGGCTACGAAGGCCTGCCGACCACGGACCCCAAGGAGCTCGGGGTGTGGTTCCGGGAGGCGGCCGACTCCGGTTCGCTGGTGCGGTACCTGGAGACCTTCGCCCACACCTGCGCGGTGATGCAGACCCGCGACGCGCTGATCCGGGTGGCGGCCGACTGCGCCGAGGACCTGGCGGCGGACGGCGTGGTGTACGCCGAGGTGCGCTATGCCCCGGAGCAGCACCTGGAGGGCGGGCTGACCCTCGACGAGGTGGTCGAGGCGGTCAACGAGGGCTTCCGGCTGGGCGAGGCGAACGCCAAGGCGCGCGGGCACCGGATCCGGGTCGGCACGCTGCTGACCGCGATGCGGCACGCGGCCCGCTCGCAGGAGATCGCCGAACTGGCGAACCGCTACCGGGACCACGGCGTGGTCGGCTTCGACATCGCGGGCGCCGAGGCGGGCTACCCGCCCACCCGGCACCAGGCGGCCTTCGACTACCTGAAGGGCGAGAACAACCACTTCACCATCCACGCCGGCGAGGCCTTCGGGCTGCCGTCGATCTGGGAGGCGCTGCAGTGCTGCGGCGCGGACCGGCTCGGCCACGGCGTGCGGATCGTCGACGACATCGCGTTCGACGAGGACGGCCGGGTGCAGCTGGGCCGGCTGGCCGCGTACGTGCGCGACAAGCGGATCCCGCTGGAGATGTGCCCGACCTCCAACCTGCAGACCGGGGCGGCCGACTCGTACGGCGAGCACCCGATCGGGCTGCTGAGCCGGCTGAAGTTCCGGGTCACCGTCAACACCGACAACCGGCTGATGAGCGGCACCAGCATGAGCCAGGAGTTCGGGCACCTGGTGGAGGCCTTCGGCTACACGCTGGGCGACATGGAGTGGTTCACCGTCAATGCGATGAAGTCGGCGTTCCTGCCCTTCGACGAGCGGCTGGCGATGATCAACGACGTGATCAAGCCCGGGTACGCCGAGCTGAAGGCCGAGTGGCTGTTCAGCCCGCGGGACTGACGCGCCGTCGGATCGTCGGATGAGCGCCATGGATCTCAACGTCCATGGCGCTCATCCGACTTATCCCTCCGAAGAGTGAGTGGCCTTTGATCCGCACGCGACATGGTCACTACGGTGGGCCGGTCACTGCTGACTCGGTGTGACGACCGGGCCCGTCCCCCGTGGGGCTCGCCGCCGTCGCGCCGCCCGACCAGGACTCGAGGACGCACACATGAAGCAGGCCACTCTCAAGGCAGCCGGTACGGCCGCTCTCGGCGTCGCGATCGCCGCCGTCGCCGCGGGTTCCGCCTCCGCCGCGCCGGCGCCCGGCGGCCTCGGGCTGCCGACCAGCGCGCTCACCAACCCGGGGCTCACCAACGCCGCGACCGGCGCCGTGAGCAAGCTGCCGGGCGGTGACTCGGTGAGCCAGGTGACCGGCACCCTCAACCCGACCGCGGGCAAGCCGGCCCAGGCCCCGGCCGCCGCCCCCGCGCCGGAGCAGGCGCCCGGCGCCGTCGAGCAGACCGGCCCGGGCGGTGCCGAGCAGGCCGCCCCCGCGCCCGAGCAGGCGCCCGCCGCCGCCCCGATGCCGATGGACGCCGCCGCGCCGATGCAGGCCGCTCCCGCCGCGCACGCCAACCGGATCGGCGGCCTGGACTCCGTCCCCGGCGGCCAGGGCCTGGCCAAGACCCCGGTCGGCGGCGTGGTCGGCACGCTCAGCAGCCTCTCCCCGACCGGCGGCGGCGCGCCGGGCCTGCCGGGCCTGGGCGGCTGACGCCCGCCCGACCCGCGCCGAGGGGCCGTCCCGTGGGGGGACGGCCCCTCGGCCGTGTCACGGGTGCGGTCACGGCTCCTGCGGGAGGAGCAGCCACAGCGCCAGGTAGATCAGGAACTGCGGGCCGGGCAGCAGGCAGGAGACCAGGAACAGCACCCGGACCGTCCACGGGGTGAGCCCGAAGCGCTTGGCGAGGCCGGCGCAGACGCCGCCGATGACGCGGTTGTGGCGAGGACGGGCGAGGGTGCTCATGGTCTCCTCCGAGGAGTTCTCCCGGTGCGGTCCCTCCGACCGGGCTGACTCCCATCCTTCCGCCGTGACCAGCGCTTTTCGTCCGCCCCGATGCCGATCCCACCCCCGAAGTCCGCACCTCCCGGAGGACTCCGTTTCTCGGGGTCGCCTCAGGGCCCCACCCCGAGTGGGCCCACCCGGCCCCGGCGAGAACGGGGGCGAACCGGCGTCCGTACGGATCCGTTCCCCATGCAGGGTCTCCGCGTACCCCGTGGCGTTCTGCAGCGCGACGCCGATCCGCATCCGAGGCCAGGGACGGGACCGTTGACAAGAACGGCCGGCACCACATGCGGGTCCTGCGGTTCCCGTCGGCGGACTCCACCACCGAGCGGGGTATCGGCTCGCACACCGACTACGGGCTGCTGGTCATCGCCGCGCAGGACGAGGAGCCGTGGGCGTTCGTCGAACCGGTGGCGGATGTCTTCACGGTCCTTTCCGGGCGACATCACGCGGTTCATCACCGGCGGCACGCTGCTCTCGACACCGCACAGGGTCACCCTGGCCGCCCGGGAGCGGTGGTGCTACCCGGACCGGGCGGTGACCTCCGGGATCGTGGCCGAGGGCGGGCTCGAGGTGCTGGAGCGCCTGCGGAAGGAGCATGTCGAGTCGTGATTCCCGGTGGTCCCGCCCTCCGCTGCCTTCCGGGGTGAATCGTCCGGATGTAACGGCGGGTTAAAGAAGGGGGAGGCGGTGGGCGGGCGGGTCGGGGGGCGTTGGCAGACTCGCGGACCTGATCGTCTCCCAAGCAAGAGGAACTCGTTCGATGCGCGCATCCAGGTTTCTGGCCGTCACCATGCTGTCCGCCCTCGGGGTCTCGGCCGTAGCCGCCTGCGGGCCGGACGACGGCGGCAGCAAGGACGCGGCCGCCCCGAAGGCGTCCGCGTCCGCGTCGCCGTCCGCGGCGGCCGGGGGCCTGGAGAGCCTGTCGGTCGGGGACATCCTGAAGAAGTCGCAGGCCGCGGGTGCCAAGGTGACCTCGGTGAAGCTCACGTTCAAGCTGAAGATGGACGCGAGCACCACCATGACCGGCGCGGTCGCCGAGGACGGCAAGGGCAACTGCGCCGGCAAGATCGGGTTCGAGGGCAAGGGCCAGGCGGACATCCTGCGCCAGGGCGCCACCCTCTACCTGAAGCCGGACACCGCGTTCCTGAACGCCTTCGCGCCGGGCTCCTCCGCGGTGGTCGGCGGCAAGTACATGAAGCTGGGCGCCGACGCCGCCAAGGCGAAGGAGTTCGCGACCTTCTGCGACCTCGGCCTGCAGACGCTGAAGCAGGTCGGCCAGAACGACGACGGCTCCGACGTGGCCGGCACCAAGTCGGGCGGCAAGCAGGTCGACGGCGTCAAGGCCCTGATCATCAAGGACCAGGACGCCGGTACCGCGGCCGAGATCGCGATCGCCGAGGAGGGCGAGCCGTACGTGCTGTCGCTGATCACCACGGGCGACGACCAGGGCAGCATGCAGTTCAGCGACTTCGACAAGCCGGTGACGGTCACCGTGCCGCCGGCCGCGCAGGTCATCGACGGCGGCAAGTACCTGGGCTGATCCGGAGTCAGGGGCCGGGTGGGGCGCGAACGCGCTCCGCTCGGCCCTTCGCCGTTCCCGGCGGGTCGGTCCCGGGCAGGCGGTCCGGGAGACCCCGTCAGTGGCGCTGCGGCCCGGTCGAGGTGAGCGCGGGCACGGCGGGCCGGGCTGCCGTTCCGGGCAGCGCGCGGCGCTCCGGGCGGGGCGCCGGGAGGTGGACCGCGGGCCGGTGGCGCAGCGCGAGGCGGCGCAGCAGCGGGACCAGGGCGAGGTGGGCGACGGCCGCGCCGAGCGTGCCGAGCAGGATGTCGTCCACGTTGAGGACGTGGCCGGGGGCCCAGCCCTCGGCGATCTCCAGGGCGGTGGCGAGCAGCGCGACCGCGCCGGTGGTGCGCAGGAAGGACGGCAGCCAGGGGGCGTCGGCACCGCCGAAGGCGAGCGGCAGCAGGACGCCGACGGGTGCGAGCGGGAGGAGTCCGGCGGCGAGCTGGCGGGCGCCGGCCAGGCCGCCGACGGCGAGTGCCTGGTGGACCGAGGCGAACGGGGTCAGGTTGGGCGGGTAGGTCCAGCTGACCGGGAGCGGGCGCAGGCTCGACCAGGCGAGCAGCAGCAGGTGCAGGGCCAGCAGTAACCGGGCCGCGGTCCGGAGTCGGTGCGGCGCCGCCGACCCGGCGGGTGCCTCGGCGGGCGCCTGCTCGGTCGCGGGGTCGGGATGCGCGGTGGTGTGCACGCTGTCAGGGACGCGAGGTCCGGCCGGGACGGTTCCGGCCGGACGGGCGGTCGTCCCGGGTGGTCCCGCCGGGTGGTGCGCACACCACCCGGGCGTGACGATCACCGGGCACGACCATCACCCGGGTACCGCGGTCAGCCGGGGCAGCGGGTGCTGGACGGGGCGCCGAAGACGCCGGTGGGGGTGAGGGACGGGGGCGGGCTCGCGGGCGCGGCCGTGACCTTGGCCGACGGGACCGCGGACGGGACCGCCGACGGGGAGAGGCTCGCCGCGGGCGACGGCGCGGGGCTGGAGACGGCCGGCGCGTTGGGGACCTGCACCGGGTTGGGGCAGGCCGTCCGGCTGGCCGGGGCCCCGGCGTCGACCGGGACGTCGGTGGGGCGGATGCCGCAGCCGGTCAGCGCGGCGAGCGCGGTGGCCGGCAGCAGGGCCGAGAGCAGGAGCCGACGGACGGTCATCAGGTGGTCTCCGTCCCGGCGGGCGGCTGGGTGAGCGGCAGGGTGAGGGTGAAGACCGCGCCGACGCCGTCGGGGTTGTTGGCGGCGGTGATGGCGCCGCCGTGGATCTGGGCGTTGGCCATCGCGATGGACAGGCCCAGGCCGCTGCCCTCGGAGCGGGCCCGGCCCTTGTCGGCCTTGTAGAAGCGGTCGAACACGTGCGGGAGGACGTCCTCGGGGATGCCGGGGCCGGAGTCGGAGACCTGGACCACCACGGTGTGGGCGGAGTCGTCCTGACGGACCCTCACCCGGACCGGGGAGCCGCCGTGCTTGAGGGCGTTGCCGATCAGGTTGGCGAAGACCACGTCGAGGCGGCGCGGGTCGACGACGGCCTGGATGCCGCGCGGGGCGTCCACCTCGACGGCGTCGTACCAGGCGCGGCCGTCGATGCAGGACATGATCAGGTCGGCGATGTCCACCTCGTCGGCGACCAGCTTGGCGGTGCCCGCGTCGAAGCGGGTGACCTCCATCAGGTTCTCGACCAGGTCGGAGAGGCGGCGGGTCTCGGAGACCACCAGGCGCACCGCCGGTTCGATCATCGGGTCGAGCGAGTCGGCCTCGTCCTCCAGGATGTCGGTGACGGCGGTCATCGCGGTGAGCGGCGTGCGCAGCTCGTGCGACATGTCGGCGACGAAGCGGCGGGACTGCGCCTCGCGGGCGCTGAGTTCGGCGACCTGCTCGGAGAGCGACTCCGCGGTCTTGTTGAAGGTCCGGGCCAGGTCGGCGAGTTCGTCGTTGCCGTCGACGTCGAGCCGGGTGTCCAGCTTGCCCTCGCCGAGCTGCCGGGCGGCGTCGCCGAGGCGGCGGACCGGGCGCAGCACGGTGGCGGAGGCGCCCTGGGCGAGCAGCGCGGAGCCGACCAGCGCGAGCAGGGTGGCGATCGCCAGCGACCAGCCGAGGGTGTTCAGGTCGGCGCGCTCGTTCTGCAGCGACTTGAACATGTAGGCGGTCGGACCGGTCGGCACCACCTTGGTCCCGCCGATCACGTACGGGCCGTCGAGGTTCACCCGCTGCCAGTACAGGTGGTACGGGTACGGGTTTCCGGAGCCGGTCTCGCGCGGCTTGGCGACCGCGGCGGCCAGCGGGGCGGGCACCTGGCCGCCGGTGAACCGGCCCGGGTCGGAGGAGGCGGTGCAGCCGGGCTGCGACTCGTCGACCACCACCACGTCGTAGGCCAGGCCGGAGCTGGCCACCTGGACGGCGAGCGTGGTGAGGTCCTGGCAGCTGGGGTGCAGCGGCAGTTGCGAGACGTTGCGGGTGAGCGAGACCCGGAAGTCGTTGAGCGCGGTGTCCTGGGCGCGCTTGAGCACCGCGTCCCGGTTCAGCCAGTAGGCGATCCCGGACGCGGAGACCGCGGTGACCAGCGCGACCGCGGCGAACACCGCGATCAGCCGGACCCGCAGCGAACTGAGCCGTCGCCAGGAGCCCGGGCGGGCACGGCGCGGCACCGTCTGATGGTCGGTCAAGAAGGGCTCATCCAGAGAACGAAGGAGTGGGTCACGCGGGCGGGTCGAGACGGTAGCCGACGCCGCGGACGGTGCGGATCAGGGTCGGCGCGGACGGCACGTCCTCGACCTTGGCGCGCAGCCGCTGCACACAGGCGTCCACCAGCCGGGAGTCGCCGAGGTAGTCGTGTTCCCAGACCAGGCGCAGGAGTTGCTGGCGGGACAGCGCCTGGCCGGGGCGGCGGCTGAGCTCCAGCAGGAGCCGCAGTTCGGTCGGGGTCAGCTGCAGGTCCTGGCCGTCCTTGGTGACGGTCATCGCCGAACGGTCGATCACCAGGCCGCCGTAGGCCGCCGAGTCGGTGCTCTCCCGCTCGCCGCGGCGCAGCACGGCGCGGATCCGGGCGTCCAGCACCCGCGGCTGCACCGGCTTGACCACGTAGTCGTCGGCGCCGGACTCCAGGCCGACCACCACGTCGATGTCGTCGGAGCGCGCGGTGAGCAGGATGATCGGCAGCTGGTCGCTGCGGCGGATCCGCCGGCAGACCTCGAAGCCGTCGATGCCCGGCAGCATCACGTCCAGGACGATCAGGTCCGGACGCTGCTCCTTGAACAGCTTCAGGCCCTCCTCGCCGGACGCGGCGGCGGCCACCCGGTGGCCCTGGCGGGTGAGGGCGAGTTCGAGGCCGGTGCGAATGGCGTCGTCGTCCTCGATCAGAAGCAGGAAAGACACGGGGGTCATTGTGACCCACCGGGCCCCGCGAAGCACCCACCAGGGTGACCCGTAATCAGTCGGGAACCGGACCGGCGCTCTCCGGCGTCCGCTCCGGCAGGCACGGGTGTGTCCGCGTCCGGCCGGGCTTGTGACAGCCCTGTGACAGTCGACGGACACCGCCATGACGAGCGCCGGGCAGGATTTTCCTTGTCGCCGCGTAAGGACGCACCAGCTCAACGCCGGTGTTGCGGCACACGCAAGGAACCACTCGTACCGACCATGGGGGTGCCCGATGACCGCAACGCTGACGACCCGCACCACGGGGCCGCGTGCCGTCCTGGGCACCAACCGGCCGAACTGCGAGGAGGAGAGCTCCGGCGCCGTGATCGTACGGGGGTGCGCACACAGCGCCGGAACCCGCCGCCCGGTGGCGGGGGCCACCAGGGGCGGGGAGGCACACGGCCGGGTGGGGAGCCCGGCCGCGGGACGGGTGCTGCGGATCGCTCCGCAGACCTTCCGGGGGGAGCAGGGCGACCAGGGAGGCGTGCAGGGGGAGCACCCGGCCGCCGCGGCCGACGAGGCGAGCGACATCGCCGAGTTCACCGCGTACGTGCGCGAGCGCCGCGCCTCCCTGTACGCCACCGCCTACCACCTGACCGGCGACCGCTACGAGGCGGAGGACCTGCTGCAGAGCGCGCTGTTCTCCACCTACCGGGCGTGGGGCCGGATCACCGACAAGGCCGCGGTGGGCGGCTACCTCCGCCGCACCATGACCAACCTGCACATCTCCGCCTGGCGGCGCCGCAAGGTCAACGAGTACCCGACCGAGGAGCTGCCGGAGTACGCCGGCGACACCGACGCGATGGGCGGCACCGAGCTGCGCGCCGTGCTCTGGCAGGCGCTGGCCAAGCTCCCGGAGAACCAGCGCACCATGCTGGTGCTGCGCTACTACGAAGGCCGCACCGACCCGGAGATCGCCGACATCCTGGGCATCAGCGTCGGCACCGTGAAGAGCTCCATCTGGCGCGCGCTGCGCCGGATGCGCGAGGACGAGCAGCTCAACCGCTCGGGCGACACCGTGCACGCCTTCGGCGAGCTGGTCGCCTGACGGACGATCAGGAACTGACACCCCGGAAACTCCCGTCGGGGGACGGGTGAAGGGGGGCGGTGGGACGACGGCGCGCTCGGGGGAGCGGCGGCCGGGGGGAGGTCCCTCAGCCCTGACGAGGCGGGCCCCGGTGCGGGGGAGAAGCACCGGGGCCCGCCGCGTCGTTCCTCCGGTGGGGCACGCCGCGGTGACAATGACCCGATGGACGCCGCCCCCACCCCTCCCGCCGAGAGCCCGCAGGCCCGGGCCGACCGGCGGCTGATCGAGCTGCTGCAGGAACTGCGGGTGCTGCAGACCGGCGTGCAGATCGTCTTCGCCTTCCTGCTCGGCGTCGCGTTCACCCCGCGCTTCGCCGAGCTGCACGACTCCGAGCAGGACCTGTACGTCGTGGTGCTGCTGCTCGCGGTGATCGCCGCGGCGGTGCTGGCCACCCCGGTCGCGCTGCACCGCGGACTGTTCCACCACCCCGACCGGGTCCGGATCGTGCGGGTCTCCGCCCGGATCGCGCAGGTCGGCCTGGTGCTGCTGGCGACGGCGCTGTCCGGCGCGGTGCTGCTGGTGCTGACGGTGGTGCTCGGCGCGGCGGCGGCGATCCCGATCACCGCGGTGGTCGCGCTGGTCTTCACCGGCCTGTGGTTCGTGCTGCCGTGGGCGGTACGCCGTGGCCTGACCGAGGAGTGAGCCGGCGTCAGACGTACTCGGGGTGGCGGGCGAGCGAGGCGATCCGGCGGCCGGCCTCCAGTCCGGAGCAGGCGTAGGAGCCGAGTTCGACCTGCCGGGCGACGATGCCGCGCTCGGCGCGCATCAGCCGCCAGCCGCGGCGGACCAGGTACGGGACGGACTTGCGGCCCTCGCGGACGTCCCGGCGAAAGCGCCGCCAGGCGGTGGTGGAGGGCCGGTTGCGCAGGCACAGGGCGTCGCCCAGCAGGCCCTCGGCCGCGCACTGGCGGGCCAGCTCGGCGGCGAAGATGCCCTCGGCGACGAACGCGGGGGCGCCGTCCAGGCCGAGCGGGCGGCTGCCGATCCGGCCGTTGTCGGGGATCGAGTAGACCGGCACGTCGGTGGTGCCGCCGCCGGCCAGCGCGCGGATCGCGGCGAGCGCCTGTTCGCGGTGCCAGGAGAGCGGGGAGTCCCAGTCGGTGCCGCCGTCGTCCGGCAGCTGCGGCAGGGTCGGGTCGTCCCCGTCCTTGTAGAAGTCGTCGAGCTGCAGCACGGGCAGGCCGCTGCGCTCGGCCAGCGAGGACTTCCCGGAGCCCGAGGGACCCGACAGCAGGATGACGCGGGATACCGGGCGACGGTTCAGCGGGGAGTCACTCACGAGACACCAGTCTGACGCATCCTGCGGGCGGGTCGGAACCCCGCGGTCCGCCGCCGTGACGGGGCCCACACCCGGGGGCGCGCGGAGCGCGGCACATCTCGGTCGCGCATCGAACTCCCGTCCCGCCTACCATCCTCCTACGCGCGTAGATATGCTGGTCTGGTGACTATGTCCACTCTTGCAGCCAATGCCCCCGGTGCAGCGGGCAGCGGTCTCACGGACGTCGCGGCGTCCGAGGCCACCTTGCGCCGCTTCCTGCACGGCCTGCCCGGCGTCGACCAGGTCGGCCTGGAGTCGCGGGCGGCGTCCCTCGGCACCCGCTCGATCAAGACGACCGCCAAGGCGTTCGCCGTCGACCTGGCCATCTCGATGATCGACCTGACCACGCTGGAGGGCGCGGACACGGTCGGCAAGGTCCGCTCGCTGTGCGCGAAGGGCCTGAGCCCCGACCCCGGCGACCGCACCACCCCGCAGGTCGCGGCGATCTGCGTCTATCCGGACATGGTCGCCACCGCCAAGGACGCGCTGCGCGGCAGCCGGGTCCAGGTCGCCTCGGTGGCCACCGCGTTCCCGTCCGGCCGCGCCGGCATGCCGGTGAAGCTGGCCGACACCGCCGAGGCGGTCGCGGCCGGCGCCGACGAGATCGACATGGTGATCGACCGGGGGGCCTTCCTCTCCGGCCGCTACCTGGAGGTCTTCGAGGAGATCGCCGCGGTCAAGGAGGCGTGCAGGCGCCCGGACGGCACCGCCGCCCACCTGAAGGTGATCTTCGAGACCGGCGAGCTGCAGACCTACGACAACGTCCGCCGGGCCTCCTGGCTGGCGATGATCGCGGGCGCGGACTTCATCAAGACCTCCACCGGCAAGGTCGCGGTCAACGCCACCCCGCCGGTCACCCTGCTGATGCTGGAGGCGGTGCGAGACTTCCGCGCGGCCACCGGCACCCAGGTCGGCGTGAAGCCCGCGGGCGGCATCCGCACCACCAAGGACGCGATGAAGTACCTGGTGATGGTGAACGAGACCCTGGGCGACGACTGGCTGAGCCCCGAGTGGTTCCGGTTCGGCGCCTCCAGCCTGCTGAACGACCTGCTGATGCAGCGTCAGAAGCTGCGCACCGGCCGGTACTCCGGTCCCGACTACGTGACGGTGGACTGAGGACGATGGCGAAGACCAAGAAGACCGAAGAGCAGCCGGCCAAGGCGTCCGGCCTGTTCGAGTACGCCCCGGCGCCGGAGTCCCCGGCCGCCGCGGGTGAGATCGCGACCAGCTACGGGCACTTCATCGGCGGCGAGTTCGTCGACTCCTCCGGCTCGGAGGCGCTGAAGACCGTCAACCCGGCCACCGAGCAGGTGCTGGCGGAGTTCGCCCAGGGCACCGACGAGGACGTCGACCGCGCCGTCGCCGCGGCCCGCCGGGCGTTCGCCGACTGGTCGGCGCTGCCGGGCAGCGAGCGCGCCAAGTACCTGTTCCGGATCGCCCGGATCATCCAGGAGCGCTCGCGCGAGCTGGCGGTGCTGGAGTCGATCGACAACGGCAAGCCGATCCGGGAGACCCGCGACGTCGACCTGCCGCTGGTCGCCGCGCACTTCTTCTACTACGCGGGCTGGGCCGACAAGCTCGACTACGCCGGCTTCGGGGGCAACCCGAAGCCGCTGGGCGTGGCCGGCCAGGTCATCCCGTGGAACTTCCCGCTGCTGATGCTGGCCTGGAAGATCGCCCCGGCGCTGGCCACCGGCAACACCGTGGTGCTCAAGCCGGCCGAGACCACCCCGCTGACCGCGCTGCGGTTCGCCGAGATCTGCCGGCAGGCCGGTCTGCCCAAGGGCGTGGTGAACATCGTCACCGGCGACGGCCGCACCGGCGCCGCGCTGACCGCCCACCCGGACGTCAACAAGGTCGCCTTCACCGGCTCCACCCCGGTCGGCCGGGCCATCGCCAAGCAGCTGGCCGGCACCCGCAAGAAGCTCTCGCTGGAGCTCGGCGGCAAGGCCGCCAACATCGTCTTCGACGACGCGCCCCTCGACCAGGCGGTCGAGGGCATCGTCAACGGCATCTTCTTCAACCAGGGCCACGTCTGCTGCGCGGGCTCCCGCCTGCTGGTGCAGGAGTCGATCCAGGACGAGCTGCTGGACGCGCTCAAGCGCCGGATGGGCACCCTGCGGGTCGGCGACCCGCTGGACAAGAACACCGACATCGGCGCGATCAACTCGGCCGAGCAGCTGGCCCGGATCACCGAGCTGGCCGCCGCGGGCGAGCAGGAGGGCGCCGAGCGCTGGGCGCCCGCGTGCGACCTGCCCGGCGCGGGCTACTGGTTCCGCCCGACGCTGTTCACCGGCGTCTCGCAGGCCCACCGGATCGCCCGCGAGGAGATCTTCGGCCCGGTGCTGTCGGTGCTCACCTTCCGTACCCCCGCCGAGGCGGTCGAGAAGGCCAACAACACCCCGTACGGGCTGTCGGCCGGCATCTGGACGGAGAAGGGCTCGCGCATCCTCTGGACCGCGAACCGGCTCAAGGCCGGCGTGGTCTGGGCGAACACCTTCAACAAGTTCGACCCGACCTCGCCGTTCGGCGGTTACAAGGAGTCGGGCTACGGCCGCGAGGGTGGCCGCCACGGTCTGGAGGCCTACCTCGATGTCTGATGTGGCACTGCGTCTTGATGTCTTCAAGACCTACAAGCTGTACGTCGGCGGGAAGTTCCCGCGCTCCGAGAGCGGGCGGGTGTACGAGGTGACCGACGCAAAGGGCCAGTGGCTGGCCAACGCCCCGCTCGGCACCCGCAAGGACACCCGGGACGCCGTCCTGGCCGCGCGCGCGGCGGTCAAGGGCTGGTCCGGCGCCACCGCGTACAACCGCGGCCAGGTGCTGTACCGGGTCGCCGAGATGCTGCAGGGCCGGCGCGAGCAGTTCGTCGCCGAGGTGGCGGCCGGCGAGGGCGTCGGCGTCAAGAAGGCGGCGGCGCTGGTGGACGCGGCGATCGACCGCTGGGTCTGGTACGCGGGCTGGACCGACAAGGTCGCCCAGATCGCGGGCGGTGCCAACCCGGTGGCCGGGCCGTTCTTCAACCTGTCCACCCCGGAGCCGACCGGCGTGGTCGGCATCGTCGCGCCGCGCACCGGAGCGGGCTTCTCGCTGCTCGGCCTGGTCTCGGTGATCGCCCCGGCGATCGCCACCGGCAACACCGTGGTGGTCGCGGCCGCCGAGCACGCGCCGCTGCCCGCGCTCTCGCTCGGCGAGGTGCTCGCCACCTCCGACCTGCCCGGCGGCGTGGTCAACCTGATCTCCGGCCGCACCGCGGACATCGCGCCCACCCTCGCCTCGCACCAGGACGTCAACGCACTGGACCTCGCCGGGGCGATCGACCCCGAAGGCCCCGGCGCGGCGGCGGCCCTGGAACAGGCCGCGGCGGATACGCTGAAGCGAGTGGTCCGACCGGCCGCCGACCCGTCCGCCGAGGACTGGACGGCCGCGCCCGGCACCGGGCGACTGCTCTCCTTCCTGGAGACCAAGACGGTCTGGCACCCGATGGGCATCTAGCCCCCGGACCGTTCAACTCCACACAGACCGGCCGTCCCCACGCCCCTACCCCCCCCGGGGGCGGACGGCCGCCGACGGGCCCGCACTTCTCCCCCCCTGGTGCGGGCCCGTCCTCATGCCCGGGCGGGGCGCCCGAGCGGGTTCGGGGACAATGGCGGGATGACTGGCACGAAGACGCGGGGGCGGCGGCCCGGGGGTGAGGACACCCGGGGAGCGGTGCTGGCGGCGGCGCGGGCGGAGTTCGCGCAGCACGGGTACCAGAAGGCGAGCATGCGGGCGATCGCCCGCTCGGCCGGGGTGGACGCGGCGCTGCTGCACCACTACTTCGGCAGCAAGGACCGGCTGTTCATGGCCGCGCTGGAGTTCCCGCTCGATCCGCGCGCGGTGGTGGAGCAGGTCTTCGCCGGGGATCTGGCGGGCATCGGCGAGCGGGTGGCCGGCTTCGTGCTCGGGCTGTGGGAGGAGCCGACGGTCCGCGACCGGCTGCTGGCGCTGGTGCGCACCGCGGCCGGCAGCGAGGAGGTCGCGGCGCTGATGCGCGGCTTCATGGTGACCGAACTGGTCGACCGGGTCGCCGACCTGCTGGAGGTCGACCAGCCCGAGCTGCGGGTCGAACTGGTGATGTCGCAGATCGTCGGGCTGGCCATGGCCCGCTACGTGATCGCCGTCGAACCCCTCGCCTCGGCACCCCCGGAGGCGCTGGTCCCACTGCTGGGCCGCACCATCCAGGGGTACCTGACGGGCTGACGGGTGATCAGGCCTCGCCGCCGCCGAAGCGCTCGGTCCAGGAGGCCAGGTCCTCGTCGGTGATCTTGGCGAAGAGCACCGGCGGGACGGTGAACGGGGTGCCGGCCGGGACGAGCTGCAGAGCCCGGGCCTCGTCGGCGCTCACCCAGGTGCGGGTGTCGCCGTCGAGGGTGAAGGACTCCCGGATCGCCTGCGCGGCGGCCGGGATGAACGGCTCGGACACCACCGCGTAGAGGTGGATCAGGTTGATCGCGGTGCGCAGGGTGCGCGCCGCGGCCTCCGGGTCGGTCTTGATCTGCGTCCACGGGGCGGTCACGTCGAGGTACGCGTTGCCGGCCGACCAGAGCGCGCGCAGCGCCTGCGCGGCCTTGCGGAAGTTCAGCGCGTCCAGCTGGGTCTCGTACTCGGCGAGCAGCTCGCCGATCTGGGCGCCGAGCTGGAGCTCCGCCTCGCCGGCCTCCGGGCCCGCCGGGACCTCGTCGCCGAAGCGCTTGCGGCTGAACGAGAGCACCCGGTTGACGAAGTTGCCGAGGGTGTCGGCCAGGTCCTTGTTGACGGTGGACGCGAACAGGTCCCAGGTGAAGCTGGAGTCGTCGGACTCGGGGGCGCTGGCCATCAGGTAGTAGCGCCAGTAGTCGGCGGGCAGCAGCTCCAGGGCGACGTCGGTGAAGATGCCGCGCTTCTGGCTGGTGGAGAACTTGCCGCCGTAGTACGTCAGCCAGTTGAAGGCCTTGACGTAGTCGACCTTCTTCCACGGCCGGCGCGAGCCGAGCAGGGTGGCCGGGAACATCACGGTGTGGAACGGGACGTTGTCCTTGGCCATGAACTCGGTGTAGCGGACGGTGTCGTCCGCCTCGTACCACCAGGACTTCCAGTCCCCGCCGGTGGCGTCCGCCCACTCCTTGGTGGCGCCGATGTACTCGATCGGCGCGTCGAACCAGACGTAGAACACCTTGCCCTCGGCGGCCAGCTCGGGCCACACGTCGGCCGGGACGGGGACGCCCCACTCCAGGTCGCGGGTGATCGCGCGGTCCTGCAGGCCCTCGGTGAGCCACTTGCGGGCGATCGAGGAGGCCAGCACCGGCCAGTTGTCGCCGTTCGCGGCGATCCAGGCCTCGACCTCGCCGGTCAGCTTCGACTGCAGCAGGAACAGGTGCTTGGTCTCCCGCACCTCCAGGTCCGCGCTGCCGCTGATCGCCGAGCGCGGCTCCAGCAGGTCGGTCGGGTCGAGGACGCGGGTGCAGTTCTCGCACTGGTCGCCGCGGGCCTTGTCGTACCCGCAGTGCGGGCAGGTGCCGACGATGTAGCGGTCCGGCAGGAAGCGGCCGTCGGCGATCGAGTACACCTGACGGATCGCCCGCTCCTCGATGAAGCCGTTGGCCTGCAGCTCGCGGGCGATCTCCTGGGTGATCTCCCGGTTCTGCGGCGAGGAGGAGCGGCCGAAGTAGTCGAAGGAGAGCCGGAAGCCCTCGTAGACCGCCCGCTGCTGCTCGTGCGCCCGGGCGCAGAACTCGGCGACCGGCAGCCCGGCCTCCTGCGCGGCCAGCTCGGCCGGGGTGCCGTGCTCGTCGGTGGCGCAGATGTACAGCACCTCGTGGCCGCGCTGGCGCAGGTAGCGCGCGTACACGTCCGCCGGGAGCATCGACCCGACCATGTTGCCCAGGTGCTTGATCCCGTTGATGTAGGGAAGCGCGCTGGTGATCAACTGTCGAGTCATCTCTGGGATGCTCCCATGCTCTCCGGCGAGCACCGTATGGGATGCCCGCGGGCGGGTGTCGAGGGGCCGGGTCGTCTTCGGGACGAGCGGCGGGCCGGGCCCTTCCGGTGCCGCCGGCCGCCGCAATCGTACCGAACCGGGCCGCGGTGGCCGTACCGCATATCCGGGCGCTGTCAAGCCACGGCGGCGCCCGGCTGACGCGGCGTCAGCGGCCGGTGGCGCCGTCGATCCGCTCGCGCAGGATGTCGGCGTGGCCGGCGTGCCGGGCGGTCTCCTCGATCATGTGCACCAGGATCCAGCGCAGCGAACGGGGCTGCGTGGTCGGGCCGGTGGCGCGGGCGGCGGGGGCGGTGACCGAGGCGGCCGCGGCGATGATCGCGTCCGACCGGCGGGCGGCCTCCCGGTAGGCGGCGACCACGGACTCCTCGGTGTCCCCGGCGGCCAGGTCCATCGAGAAGTCCAGCGCGCCGACGTCGAGGCCCGCGTAGATCTCCTCGAACCAGTAGGTCTCGGCGACGGCCAGGTGCCGGACCAGGCCGAGCAGGCTGGTGCCGGACGGGACGCCGGGGGTGCGGGCCTGCTCGCCGGCCAGGCCCAGGGCCTTGCCGATCACCGCCTCGCGCAGGTAGCGCAGGAACGACAGCAGGGTCTCCCGCTCGCCCTCGTCGAGCACGGGCGGGCGGGTGTCGGTGCGCGTGGTCGCGGTCATGCGAGCACGGTAGCGGGGATCCGCCGCACGGAGCTTGACGGCCGCCGGGCCGCGGCGCAAAAATCATCACATGATGAATTCTTTGGCGGGGCCGTCCGGCGACCCCGCGATCCGCATCGAGCGACTGGTGGTGCGCCGCGGCGACCACACCGTGCTGCCCGGCCTCGACCTGGAGGTCGCCCGTGGCACCGTCACCGGCCTGCTCGGCCCCAGCGGATGCGGCAAGACCACCCTGCTGCGCAGCGTGGTCGGCGTGCAGCGGACCGCGGGCGGCACCGTCACCGTCCTCGGGCAGCCCGCGGGCAGCGCCGCCCTGCGCAACCGGGTCGGCTACGTCACCCAGGCCCCGTCCGTGTACGGCGACCTGACGGTCGGTGAGAACCTCGACTACTTCGCCGCCGTCCTCGGCGCCCCGAAGGGCGACCCGGACCGGGTGATCCACCAGGTCGGCCTGGACGCCCACCGGCGCACCCCCGTCGCCCGGCTCTCCGGTGGCCAGCGCGCCCGGGTCTCGCTCGCCGCAGCGCTGCTCGGCCACCCCGAACTGCTGGTCCTCGACGAGCCCACCGTCGGCCTCGACCCGGTGCTCCGCCAGGAGCTGTGGCAGTTGTTCCGCTCGCTCGCCGACGCCGGCACCACCCTGCTGGTCTCCAGCCACGTGATGGACGAGGCCACCCGCTGCGACCTCCTCCTGCTGATGCGCGACGGCCGGCTGCTCGCCCACGACACCCCCGCCGGGCTGCTCGCCACCACCGGCGCCCCCGACGTCGACAGCGCCTTCCTCGCCCTGGTCCGCAGCCCCGGGCAGCCCGCCGAGGAGACCACGGAGACCACGAGATGACCACCGCCGCCCCGCTGCCCGCCCCCTCGCCGGCCGCCGCCGCGACCCGCCGCACCCTCGCCACCGCCGGCCGGGTGCTCGCCCAGCTCCGCCACGACCCGCGCACCGTCGCGATGCTGCTGCTGGTCCCCTGCCTGCTGCTCGTCCTGCTCAAGTACATGTACGACGACCAGCCGGCCACCTTCAACCGGATCGGCCCCGAACTCCTCGGCATCTTCCCGCTGGTCGTGATGTTCCTGGTCACCTCGGTCGCGATGCTCCGCGAACGCACCAGCGGCACCCTGGAGCGGCTGCTCACCATGCCGCTCGGCAAGCTCGACCTGCTGCTCGGCTACGCCCTCGCCTTCGGCGTCGTCGCCCTGCTCCAGGCCGCCCTCGCCTCGGTGCTGACCATCGGGGTGCTCGGCCTCGACGTCGCCGGACCCACCTGGCTGCTGTTCGCCGTCGCGGTCGCCGACGGCCTGCTCGGCATGGCCCTCGGCCTGCTGGTCTCCGCCTTCGCCGCCACCGAGTTCCAGGCCGTCCAGTTCCTGCCCGCCGTCCTGCTGCCCCAACTCCTGCTCTGCGGGCTCTTCGTCCCCCGGGGCGCGATGGCCCCGGTGCTGCACTGGATCTCCGACGTCCTCCCGCTCTCCTACGCGGTCGACGCGATGAGCCGGATCACCGCGCAGAGCGGTGCCGGCGGCCGGGTGATCGCCGACCTCGCCGTGGTGGCCGGCTGCGCCCTGCTCGCCCTCGCCCTCGGCGCCGCCACGCTGCGCCGCCGCACCGCATAGGCCTGCGGGCCGCGCAGCCCCGCTCACCGGCCCCCGGGCACGGGACGATTCGTGACCGTCCCGTGCCCGGGTCGCCGTTGGGGCCGGTGAGGGCGCTGGGGCAGAATCGACGGCATGACCGAATCCGACCGGACGCCCGACCAGGGCCCCGCCGCCGACGACCCGGTGTACGCCGACCGCGTCTACCGTTCCGTGCCCGGCATCATCTCCGGCGTCATGCTGCTCGCCGTCGCCGCCTGGCTGATCGGCGACGCCGTGGTGTCCGGCAGCGGCCCCACCCCCTGGGTCGCACTCGCCGCCGCCCCCGTCTTCGGCTTCCCCGTGGCCGCCTACACGCTGCGACCGGTGGTCCGCGCCAACGACCGCCGCCTGCTGGTCCGCAACCCCCTGCGGACCGTCATCGCCCCCTGGGGCGCCGTCGAGGGACTGCGGGCCGGCTACTCGGTCGAACTCTTCGCCGCCGGCAAGAAGTACCAGATCTGGGCCGTCCCGGTGTCGCTGCGCCAGCGCAAGAAGGCCACCGCGAGGGCGGCTCGCGCCGCAGCCGCAGGTGACCCGAAGCCGTCCCGCTTCAGCATCACCCCGAGCACGCCCCGCACCCCGCGACCCGGTGAACTCGACCCCACCCGCGCGTGGTCCGACGCGGTGGTGGAGTCGCTGCAGCAGATGGCCGAGCGGAATGCCAACGCGAAGGGCGCCCAGGGCGAGGTCGAGGTCCACTGGTGCTGGTGGATCATCGCCCCGACCCTGGTGGGGTTGGTGGCGCTGGTCTCGGTGATCCTGGCCATTTGAGGCAGCGGCCTCTGATTTAGGGAGCTCGGGTCACTTGCACCACCCAGGGGCTCGGGGAACTGCGAGGCGAGTGTCTGGTGGTCTGAAGTCGGCTGTAGGTCTTTGGAGACCTCTATGCGCCCAGACCTTTTCGCGCCCTCGCACCCTGACCGCCACGCGCCCCCGCCGTTCCCCGGGCCCCTGTTCCTCCCGACCCGTTTGCCTAGGAGTGCATCCTGAAGTCGTAGTGCGGCGGCAGGGGTTCGTCCTTGCCGAGGGCGGTTTGGGTGGTGGACCAGAGGGTGTGGAGGGAGTCCTCGCCTTCGCGGAGGTCGGCGATCTCGATGCCTTCGGTGAGGAGGGCGTGAGCGCGGGCCGGGTCGCCGGAGGCGGTTGCGGCGCGGGCTTCGAGGAGCCGGATGCGGCCGTGGTGGCGCTGGTCGGCGGGGAGGGCGTCGACGAGGGTGAGGGCGTCGGCGGGGCGGGCGGCGGCGAGGAGCGCGGCCAGGGTTTCGATGGTGAGTTCGGGGAGGGTCGGGAGCAGCCGGTGGGCCTCGGTGAGGAGTTCCGCGGCGGGGGCGGATTCGCCTTCGAGGCGGGCGAGTTCGGCGAGGTTGCGGAGGGTCCAGGGGGTGCGGGCGGCAGCCAGTGAGCGGTGCCAGGCGGCCTTCGCGGCGGTGGGGTCGCCCGCGGCGAGGTGGAGCAGGCCGAGGTGGTGCAGGGCGTGCCAGTCGGTGGCGTCGGCGAGGCGCTCGCGCCAGTGGGCGCCGGTGACGGGGGCGGCGGGCGGGTCCAGGACGGGGAGGTGACCGTCCGTCAGGAGGGTGTGCCAGGGGTCCTGTTCGGGGTCGCCGGTGGGGAAGGGCAGTCCGGGGATGGCGGGGAGGGCTCCCGCGGCCTGTTCGAGGGCGGCCCAGCCGCTGCCGGGGGAGAGCGGTTCGAGGGGGGCGTCGGGCGGGGTGGGGGTGGTGTCGAGGGGCAGGGCGCGGACCCGGCGGTCGAGGGTGGCGACGGCGGTGGGCCAGTCCTGGTGGGGGAGTTCGGGGTCGGTGGGGAGCGGACCGTAGGCCTCGGTCCAGGTCCAGGTGGTGCGGGCGGGGAGCGGGAGGTGCTCCAACTGGGTGGCGGCGAGGCCGGCCTGGATCTCCAGGTAGCGGGAGTCGGGGCCGCTGAGCCACTCCTGCCAGCGCAGGCCGCCGCTGCCGGTGCCCCAGTTGAACAGTTTGCGGCCGCGCAGGCGGTCGGTGGAGTACTGGAGCAGGCCGGTGCCGTCGGGGTCGACGGCGGCCACCCAGGGGCGGTCGAGGTCGTCCGGGACGTCGAAGAAGTAGTCGGCGGCGTAGGGGAGTTCGGCGGGGCGGCTGCGGTCGGTGCCGTCGTGCAGGGGGAACGGCACGCGCTGCAGTTCGGCGGCGTAGTCGAAGTGGAAGGCGTGGTCGGCGGGGGCGAGGACGCGGGTGCCGGGGCGTTCCGGGACGGCGGTGTTGGACCACCAGTAGGCGGGGACGGTCTCCGCGCCGGGGTTGTGGATCGAGATCTGGACGTGCAGGTACTCCGCGCCGGGCGGCAGCCAGGCGTCGATCTGCAGGACCAGGCGGCGCATCCGCTCGAACTCGTACATTCGCAGGACGGGGGTGCCGTCGGGCCGCTCGGTGCGGGCGGTGTGCAGCGGGGCGCAGGTGAGCGGGTGGTGGCCGGTGGCGCCGAGGTTCCACTCCGTGCCGCCGGCGAACCAGGCGTTGCGCAGGGCGAGGTTGGCGGGCTGCAGGACCGGGTTGCGGTGCAGGAGTTCGCGGCCGGTGGGGCGCTGGACGAGTGACCAGAGCCGGCCGCCGAGGGTGGGCAGGAAGACGGCGGTGAGGTGCTCGTTCTGCAGGACGGCGGTGGGCAGTTCGCGCTCGGCGCGGTCGCGGTCGTAGCGGTCCTGCGGGGTGTAGGGGAGCAGGGTGGCGGGTTGGCCGTAGGCGATCCGGGCGGTCATCGCCGGGTCGCCGCCGGGGGCCTGGGCGTGCACCTCGGTGCCGTGCAGGAGGGGCAGCGGGCTCGCGGTGGGGAGCGCGGCGGCCGGGAGCCGGAGAACGTCCGTGTGAAGAGTGCTGGTCACGCGGCGAACGTAGGTCCGCCGGCGGGGGTTGGGAAGGGACTTGTGTGCGGAAATCTAGGACGTTCCGCGCCCGGACCTGGTGGGTCCGGGCGCGGGACGTGCCCGGGTCAGGCGATGCCGGCCGCGGCGCCGAGGTCGCGCTTGACGGCGGCCAGGAGCTCCGCGGCCCGCTCGCGGGCGGCGGGCAGCCCGGCGGCGTCGGCGACCGGGAGGACGACCTCCAGGTAGCACTTGAGCTTGGGCTCGGTGCCGGACGGGCGGACCACCACGCGGGCGGAGCTGACGGCGTCGCCCGCCAGGTAGTAGCGCAGGCCGTCGGTGGGCGGCAGGTCCGCGCTGCCGGCGGTGAGGTCGTCGGCGCGGGTGACGGCCAGGCCCGCGAGCTCGGTCGGCGGCTTGTCGCGCAGGGTGCGCATGGCGTCGGCGATCAGCGCGAGGTCCTCGACCCGGACGGAGAGCTGGTCGGTGGCGTGCAGCCCGTGCGCGAGGGCGAGGTCGTCCAGCAGGTCGGCCAGGGTGCGGCCGTCGCGCTTCAGGCCGGCGGCGAGTTCGGCGATCAGCAGGGCGGCGGTGACGCCGTCCTTGTCGCGGACGCCGGCCGGGTCGACGCAGTAGCCGAGCGCCTCCTCGTAGCCGTAGCGGATGCCCTCGGCGCGGGCGATCCACTTGAAGCCGGTGAGGGTCTCCGCGTAGCCGAGGCCCGCGGCGGCGGCGATCTTGCCGAGCAGGGTGGAGGAGACGATGGTGGTGGCGAACACGCCGGTGGCCCCCTTGGCGGCGAGGGCCGCGCCGAGCAGCGCGCCGACCTCGTCGCCGCGCAGCATCCGCCAGTCGCCGTCGGCGGTGGGGACGGCCACCGCGCAGCGGTCGGCGTCGGGGTCGTTGGCGATCACCAGGTCGGGGCGGGCGGCGCGGGCGGCGGCGAACGCCAGGTCCATCGCGCCCGGCTCCTCCGGGTTGGGGAACGCCACGGTCGGGAAGTCCGGGTCGGGTTCGGCCTGTTCGGTGACCACGGTGGGCGCCGGGAAGCCGGCCCGCCGGAAGGCGGCGAGCAGCACGTCCCCGCCGACGCCGTGCATCGGGGTGTAGACGGTGGCCAGCTCGCGCGGCCCGTCGGCGTCGAGGACGCCCACGGCGCGGTCCAGGTAGGCGTCCAGCACGTCCTCGCCGAGCACCTCCCAGCCCTCCGCGGCGAGCGGGACGGCGGCCAGCGCGGTGATGGCGTCGATCTCGGCGGCGATCTGCCCGTCGGCGGGCGGGACGATCTGCGAGCCGTCGCCCAGGTAGACCTTGTAGCCGTTGTCCTGCGGCGGGTTGTGGCTGGCGGTGACCACCACGCCGGCCGCCGCGCCGAGGTGGCGGATGGCGAAGGCCAGCACGGGCGTGGGCAGCGGGTGGGGCAGCAGCGCGGCGCGCAGGCCGGCCGCGGTCATCACGGCGGCGGTGTCCCGGGCGAAGTCGTGGGACTTGTGCCGGGCGTCGTAGCCGATCACCACGAGGTCGCCCAGCTCGGGGTGCTTGCGCACGTACGCGGCGAGGCCGGCGGCGGCCCGGATCACCACGGCCCGGTTCATCCGCATCGGGCCGGCGCCGAGTTCGCCGCGCAGCCCGGCGGTGCCGAACTGCAGGCGGCCGGCGAACCGGTCGGCCAGCTCGGACCAGGCGATCCGCTCCTCGGACTCGGCCTCGGGGCCCTCGGCGGTGGCCAGCAGCGCGGCCAGCTCCTCGCGGGTGTCCGGGTCGGGGTCCTCGGCGAGCCAGGCACGGGCCCGGTCGAGGAGGTCGGTGGTGGGTGCCTTCGGCATGCGGCCTGCTCCCTGTGCGTGTGGTGACGAGGTGTGAGGCGGGAGTGCGGCGGCGTCCGGGCGTCCGGCCGCCGCCGACTCCGTGCGGGCCGGCGGTGCGTCGGCGGAGGACGGCGCGAGCCGCCCGGGCGTCCTTCGGCGCACGGGCGGTCGGTCCCTCCGGGTCGGCACCGCCGGATCCCTGATTCTGCGTCAGGTGGCTGCGGCGTCGGGCCGCCGCCCCCGGCGACGGGTCGTCAGATCCGTTCCAGGACCTTCGCCAGCAGCGCGCCCATCCGCTCGGCGGAGGCCTTGCCGGCCTCCAGCACCTCGGCGTGGTTGAGCGGCTCGCCGGTGATGCCCGCGGCCAGGTTGGTGACCAGCGAGATGCCGAGCACCTCGGCGCCGGCCTCGCGGGCGGCGATGGCCTCCAGGGTGGTGGACATGCCGACCAGCTCGCCGCCGATCACCCGGGCCATGTGGACCTCGGCCGGGGTCTCGTAGTGCGGGCCGCGGAACTGCACGTAGACCGCCTCGTCGAGGGACGGGTCGATCTCGCGGCAGAGCTCGCGCAGCCGCTTGGAGTACAGGTCGGTGAGGTCGACGAAGTTGGCGCCGACGATCGGGGAGTCCGCGGTCAGGTTGATGTGGTCGCTGATCAGCACCGGCTGACCGGGGACCCAGCCCTCGCGGAGGCCGCCGCAGCCGTTGGTCAGCACGATGGTCCGGCAGCCCGCCGCGGCGGCGGTGCGCACGCCGTGCACCACGGTCGCCACGCCGTGGCCCTCGTAGTAGTGGTTGCGGCCGAGGAAGACCAGGGCGCGGCGCTCGCCCTCACCGGGGATGCGCACCGAGCGGATCGTGCCCGCGTGGCCGGCCACCGCGGGCGCGGGGAAGCCGGGCAGTTCGGTGACCGGGAACTCGGCCAGCGTCTCGCCGAGGGCGTCGGCGGCCGGCACCCAGCCGGAGCCCATGACCAGGGCGACGTCGTGGCGCTCGGCGCCGGTGAGTTCGCGCAGCCGGTCGGCGGCGGCCCGGGCGGCGGCGTAGGGGTCGGCGGAGACGACCGACTGAGGAGATGCGTTCACGTGGTCGAGGATAGGTCAAATAGGCCTACGCGCGTAGACACCCCGCCCAAGCCATGTCGGATCGTTACCCGGATTGCGTAGAACGACAGCATTCGTCCCGTCGTTCGGCGTGCCGTTCGGAGGATGCGCCAGTCAGCAGGGGCGGCGGCGCAGGTCCAGCACGTAGTCGTCGGGTGCGCCGGCGCTCTCCGCGGCGTCCGCGATCAGCCCGAGGTAGCGGGCGGCGGGCAGCCCGCCCTCGTAGTCGTTGAGCACGTACGTCCAGACCGGGACCTCGCCGTCCAGGGTCTGCGCGCGCAGCCGGACCTTGCGGTAGATGCCGAGCTGCACGCCCTCCCAGCGGTCCAGGCCGTCCTGGTCCATCGGCGCCACGTCGTACAGCGAGACGAAGACCTGCTCCTTCTCGTCCTCCACCACGGTGGCCAACGAGCCCTCCCAGCCCAGCTGTTCGCCGCCGAAGGTGAGCCGCCAGCCGGCCAGCCAGCCGGTGCCGCGCAGCGGGGAGTGCGGGGCGCGGCGGCTCATCTGCCGGGCGTCGAGGTTGGTGGCGTAGGCGGCGTAGAGCGACATGCCGCCAGCCTACGGGAGCGGACCCGCCCGCCAGGCCTCCGCACCCCGGGCGGGCCTACCGTGGAAGCAGGGTCTCACCCTGCGGCGACGTGCCGGGACGGGGGAGGGGTGCGCTCCGAGGGGAGCCCCGCGATGCGTGTTCCACCGGCCGCGGCAGCAGTCCCGGCCTTATTGCTGGCGGTCGTCGTCGGCTGCGGATCGACCGCCACCACCGGCGCGGGCGCCGGCGGCTCGCCGTCCGCGGTCACCGTGACCGCGGCGGCGACCCCGACGGTGACGGTCACTCCGACGCCCACCCCGACGGTCACCGTGACGCCCAACCCGACCGTCACCGTCACCAGACCCACCACCCCCGCCGCCACCGCGCCCGGCTTCACCAACGCCGCCGCCGTGGTCGAGCAGTACTACCAGGACATCACCAACCACGACTACGCCGCGGCCTGGGCGCTCGGCGGCCGGAACATCGGCGGGAACAACTACGCGGGCTGGGTGGCCGGGTACGCCACCACCGCGAGCATCAGCCTCGGCACGGTCAGCGAGTTCGGCTCCTCGCAGGTGCGGGCGACGATCTACGCGACCCAGACCGACGGCACGGTGAAGATCTACGAGGGCACCTACACGGTGGCGAACGGGGTGCTGGTCGCGGCGTCGATCCGGCAGACGGGGTGAGGGACGGCCGACAGCAACGGCCCCGGCGCGGTTTCGGTTCCGGCATGCGGGAGAATGGCGACGTGACTCGGATCGTGATCATCGGTGGCGGACCCGGCGGATACGAGGCGGCCCTGGTGGCCGCCCAGCTCGGTGCGGAGGTGACCGTCGTCGACCGCGACGGTCTGGGCGGATCGGCGGTGCTGACCGACTGCGTGCCGTCGAAGACGCTGATCGCCACTGCAGAGGTGATGACCACCTTCGACAGCTCGTACGAGGAGCTGGGCATCATCGTCGCCGACGACACCCCGCCGCTGGAGCGGCAGGCCCGGGTGGTCGGCGTGGACCTCGGCAAGGTCAACCGACGGGTCAAGCGCCTCGCGATCGCGCAGTCCCACGACATCACCCAGGCGGTCACCCGCGCCGGGGTCACCGTGCTGCGCGGCCGCGGCCGGCTCGGCACCGGCGGCCAGGCGATCGACGGCTCCCGCGAGGTGCTGGTCGAGCACGCCGACGGCACCGTGGAGTCGCTGCGCGCCGACGCGGTGCTGATCGCCACCGGCGTCCGCCCGCGCGAGCTGCCCGACGCCCAGCCGGACGGCGAGCGGATCCTGACCTGGACCCAGGTGTACGACCTGGAGGAGCTGCCGCGCGACCTGATCGTGGTCGGCTCCGGCGTCACCGGCGCCGAGTTCGCCGGCGCCTACCAGGCGCTCGGATCCAACGTCACCCTGGTCTCCTCGCGCGACCGGGTGCTGCCCGGCGAGGACCCGGACGCCGCCGAGGTGCTGGAGGACGTCTTCCGCCGCCGCGGCATGAACGTGATGGGCCGCTCCCGCGCGGAGAGCGCCAAGCGCATCGGCGACCGCGTCGAGGTGACGCTGGCGGACGGCAAGGTGATCACCGGCACGCACTGCCTGATGGCGGTCGGCTCGATCCCCAACACCGCCGACCTCGGCCTGGAGGAGGCCGGGGTGAAGACCAACGACTGGGGCCAGATCAAGGTCGACCGGGTCTCCCGCACCTCCGCCCCCGGCGTGTACGCGGCCGGCGACTGCACCGGCGTCTTCATGCTCGCCTCGGTCGCCGCGATGCAGGGCCGGATCGCCATGTACCACGCGCTCGGCGACGCGGTGCAGCCGCTGAACCTGAAGACCGTGGCCTCCAACGTCTTCACCGACCCGGAGATCGCCACCGTCGGCTACACCGCCGCGGACGTCTCCGGCGGGAAGATGGACGCCGTCGAGATCAAGCTCCCGCTGCGCGGAAACCCGCGGGCCAAGATGCAGGGCATCCGGGACGGCTTCGTGAAGCTCTTCGCCCGCCCCGGCACCGGCATCGTGGTCGGCGGTGTGGTGGTCGCCCCGCGGGCCTCCGAGCTGATCCACTCGATCTCGCTGGCGGTGGACAACAACCTGACCGTCGAGCAGGTCGCGAGCGCTTTCACCGTGTACCCCTCGCTCTCCGGCTCCACCGCCGAGGCCGCCCGCCAGCTGCACATCCGCAAGCGCGAGGGCGCGACCTCCTGACGGCGCGTCAACCCTCCGGGCCGAGCCGGGCGCACGCCGCGCGGCTCACCCGGGCGGCGGAGCGCGCATTGTACGGTCGTGCGCCGCTCCCGGGTGAGCAAATCCCGTTACCAGGTGCAAACGCCTGAAAGCAGACGGTCACTCAGGTTACCGTCGGTCCTGTGTTTGCAGCAGAACGTCGCCAGTTGATCCTCGAGATGGTGCGCGCCAACGGAGCCGTGTCGCTCCGAGAGCTGGCCCGCGTCGTCCAGACCTCCGAAGTCACCGTCCGCCGGGACGTCCGGGCGCTGGAGGCCGAAGGGCTGCTCGACCGCCGCCACGGCGGTGCGGTGCTGCCCGGCGGCTTCAGCCGGGAGCCCGGCTATCCGCAGAAGACCCACCTCGCCGCCGCCGAGAAGAGCGCCATCGCCGATCTCGCCGCGGGCCTGGTCGAGGAGGGCGACGCCATCGTGGTCGGCGCCGGCACCACCACCCAGGAGCTGGCCCGGCGCCTGGCCCGGGTGCCCGGGCTGACCGTGGTCACCAACTCGCTGCTGGTCGCCCAGGCGCTGGCCCACGCCAACCGGGTGGAGGTGGTGATGACCGGTGGCACCCTGCGCGGCTCCAACTACGCGCTGGTGGGCAGCGGCGCGGAGCAGTCGCTGTCCGGGCTGCGGGTCACCAAGGCCTTCATCTCCGGCAGCGGCCTGACCGCGGAGCGCGGCCTGTCCACCGCCAACATGCTCTCGGCCAGCGTCGACCGGGCGCTGGTGCAGGCGGCGGCGGAGGTGATCGTGCTCGCCGACCACACCAAGCTCGGTGCGGACAGCATGTTCCAGACCGTCGCCACCGAGGCGATCACCCGGCTGGTCACCGACGAGCACGCCGCCGCCGAGGACCCCACCGCCCGGGAGCTGGACGCGCTGGCCGACTGCGGGGTGCAGATCTCCGTCGCCCCGCTCGGCCTGCCGACCGAGGCCCCGCCGACGCCGCAGCCCGCCGTCCCCGCGGTGCCGCGGCGGCCGGTGCCGCCGCCCGGCCTCGCCCCCGGCGCCCCGCTGCCCGGACAGCGCCGCCCCGCCCCGCACGGCGCCCTGCCGCCCACCCGGCTCGCCGAGCGGATCCGCTGACCGGTTCCGGCCCGGCGGCCACCGACCCCTGGCCGCCCGCCGGTCGCCGCTTGTAGCGTCGCTCCCCATGGACGCTTCGCGCGAAACGATCGACCAGACAAGGGAATTGACGATCAGTGGGGCCCGCGGCGGTCGCGGCCCCGCGACCTGGGGACAGCGGGCGATCCACACCGCCCTGGTCCGGCTCGGCCCCGAGGCACCCCGCTACAACCTCAGGCTGGCCGCTCCGGTCGACCCCGGGCTGCCGGTGGACGAGGTGCTGCGCGCCTTCACCGAACTGCTGCACCTGCACGACGCACTGCGCACCCGGCTGGTCGTCCAGGACGGCGAGCCGGTCCAACTGCTCGACCCGGACGGCGTCCTGCCGGTCGCCGTGCTGCACCGCGACGGGCCCGAGCAGGCCGCCGAGGCCGCCGCCGAGCTGCTCGCCGACTACGCCGCGCGGCCGTTCGACCAGGCCCGGGACTGGCCGCTGCGGATCGGCCTGGTGGTACACGGCGGCCTGGTCCGGCACACGGTGCTGGTGCTCTCGCACACCGCCGCCGACGGCTGGGGGATGCGCCGGCTGGTGCGCGACCTGACCCTGCTGGCCGGCGGGCGCAGCGCCGACGACCTGCGCGCGGAGCGGGCCTTCGCCCAGCCGCTGGACGAGGCCGCCGAACAGGACTCCCCGCGCGGCCGCCGCAAGGACGCCGCCGCCCGCCGGCACTGGCGGGACAAGCTCACCACGGGCCCGCGGGTCCTGCTGCCCCGCCCGCCCGGAGAACCGGACCCGGAGCGGCGCTTCCCGTTCGCGGTGCTGCGCTCCCCGGCGCTGGCCAGAGCCCTGCCGCTGGCCGCGGCCCGGCTGCGCACCAGCGACGCCACCCTGCTGCTGGCCGCCGCCGCCACCGAACTGGGCCGGCTCAGCGGGCAGGACGAGGTGCTGTTCCAGGTGGTGGTCGGCAACCGGTTCACCGAGCAGTCCGCCGACGCCGTCACCACCCTCGCCCAGGAGGGCCTGTTCCACCTGCCGGAGCTCGCCGGGGAGTTCGCCGAGACGGTGCGCCGCAGCCACGGCCCGGCGTTCAGCGCCTACCGGCACGCCGGCTACGTGAAGCCGCGGCTCGACGCCGACCTGGACGAACTGCGGTCCTCGGGCGTGGAGTTGGCCGACCACTCGGTGTTCTGGAACGACACCCGCGACCCGCTGGCCGCGCTGATGCCCGACGGCACGGTCCAGGAGCCGTCCGGGGAGAGCGAGTTGACCTTCCCGGCGGAGTTCCCGGCGCGCCCCGGGGTGTCGATGGCGGTGGACGTCAACGCGGTGCCCGGCGCGGTGCAGCTGTCGATGACCGCGGACGGCGCGCTGCTGGACCGGGCGCAGATGGCCGGGTTCCTGCGCGGCATCGAGCAGTTGGTGCTGCAGGCGGCCGAATAGCCGGAAGGGCTCCCGGTCCGGGGACCGGGAGCCCTTCGACGTGTCGTGACGGTGGGTCAGACGTCCTTGATCTCGCAGAGCGCGGCGCCGCTGGAGACGGACTGGCCGACCTCGGCCTTCAGGCCGACGACGGTGCCGGCCTTGTGGGCGTTGAGCGGCTGCTCCATCTTCATGGCCTCCAGGACGACGATCAAGTCGCCCTCGGCCACGGTCTGGCCCTCCTGCACGGCGACCTTGACGATGGTGCCCTGCATCGGCGAGGCGAGGGTGTCGCCGGAGACCGCCGAGGCGGCCTTCTTCGCGCCGACCCGCCGCTTGGCCTTGCCCGCACCGGCCGCGCCGGCCGCCGGAGCGGCCGCGACGCCGAGCGAGGAGGGCAGCGAGACCTCGATCCGCTTGCCGCCGACCTCGACCACCACGGTCTCCCGGCCCTCGGGCTCCTCGCCCTCGCCGCCCGCGCCGGCGAAGGCGGGGATGGTGTTGTCGAACTCGGTCTCGATCCACCGGGTGAAGACGCGGAACGGTTCCGAGGAGCCGTGCACCTCGGGGGCGAACGCGGCGTCGGTGACCACGGCCTGGTGGAACGGGATGGCGGTGGCCATGCCCTCCACCTTGAACTCCTCCAGCGCCCGCTTGGCCCGCTGCAGGGCCTGCTTGCGGTCGGCGCCGGTGACGATCAGCTTGGCCAGCAGCGAGTCCCAGGCGGGGCCGATCACCGAGCCGGACTCGACGCCCGCGTCCAGCCGCACGCCCGGGCCGGACGGCGGGGCGAACAGGGTCACCGTGCCGGGGGCGGGCAGGAAGTTGCGGCCCGGGTCCTCGCCGTTGATCCGGAACTCGATGGAGTGGCCGCGGATCTCCGGGTCGTCGTAGCCGAGCTCCTCGCCGTCGGCGATCCGGAACATCTCGCGGACCAGGTCGATGCCGGTGACCTCCTCGGAGACCGGGTGCTCGACCTGCAGGCGGGTGTTGACCTCCAGGAAGGAGATCAGGCCGTCCTGGGAGACCAGGAACTCGCAGGTGCCCGCGCCGACGTAGCCGGCCTCGCGCAGGATCGCCTTGGACGCCCGGTACAGCTCGGCGTTCTGCTCGGCGGTGAGGAACGGCGCGGGGGCCTCCTCGACCAGCTTCTGGTGGCGGCGCTGCAGCGAGCAGTCACGGGTCGAGACGATCACCACGTTGCCGTGCTGGTCGGCCAGGCACTGGGTCTCCACGTGGCGCGGCTTGTCGAGGTACTGCTCGACGAAGCACTCGCCGCGGCCGAACGCGGCGACGGCCTCGCGGACCGCCGACTCGTACAGCTCGGGGATCTCCTCCAGCGTGCGGGCGACCTTCAGGCCGCGGCCGCCGCCGCCGAACGCCGCCTTGATGGCGACCGGCAGGCCGTGCTCCTCGGCGAAGGCGACGACCTCGTCGGCGCCCGAGACCGGGTCGGCGGTGCCGGCGACCAGCGGGGCGCCGGCGCGCTGGGCGACGTGCCGGGCGGTGACCTTGTCACCGAGGTCGCGGATGGCCTGCGGCGGCGGGCCGATCCAGATCAGGCCGGCGTCGAGGACGGCCTGGGCGAAGTCGGCGTTCTCCGACAGGAAGCCGTAGCCGGGGTGGACCGCGTCCGCGCCGGAGTCGGCGGCGGCCTTCAGCACCTTGGCGATGTCCAGGTAGCTGGTCGCGGGGGTGTCGCCGCCGAGCGCGTACGCCTCGTCGGCCGCGCGGACGTGCAGCGCGTCCCGGTCCGGCTCGGCGTACACGGCGACGCTGGCGATACCGGCATCTCGGCAGGCCCGGGCGACGCGGACGGCGATTTCTCCGCGGTTGGCGATGAGCACCTTGCGCACTGTGGCTCCCTTCTTGAACCTCGTTGAGTCTAGGGATTGGAAGGTCCTACCGGCGAGTAGTCCCTGGTGGTGAGCGTGCTCACACGCTGCGTGAGGCGCCCCGAGCGGTGCTCGGGGACCGCTCGACGCCGCAGGTGCGGGCCCCGCGGGCTGCGGCTTTGCCGCTCCGTGCGGACTTGGGCGGGAACGGGTGGCCTTCGCCACACCGGTCCCAGCTGTCACTCCGTCAGGCCCACAGGGTCAGCTCGCCTCCGGTCGGGCGGTCGCCGCGGCGGCCGAGACGTCGGCCGCCAGTTCGACCACGTCCGCGCCGTACGCCTGCGAGTTGACCACCCGCAGCACCAGCGCGAAGGCGCCGTCCCGGCCGTGCCGCCGGGCCAGCGCCCGGTGGTTGGCCGCCAGGTAGCGCACCGCCGCGTGGTTGGAGGTGGAGGTCTGGCCGGCTATCAGGAAGACCGGGCGGCTGCCCGGGCGGGCGTGCAGCCGGGCCAGCAGCACGAACACCCGCCCGCCGGGCTGCTGGTCGGCCGGCGCGTAGCCGAACTCCCGCTCCCCGACCAGCAGGGTGGGCACCCGGTGGCCCGCCTCGTCCGCCGGCGCGACGAACGTCGCCCCCGGCAGCCAGGACGCCAGGTGCGCCGCGGTCCGCTCGTTGCTGCTCGGCCCGCCCACGCAGAACTCGGCCTTGTCGCCCAGCCCCTGGCGCACCTCGTCATGGGCCGTCAGCTCGGCCCGGGCCCCGCACGCGCGGACCAGCGCCGCCAGCTCCATCAGCGCGTACACGTCCTCGCGCGACACGCTCTTGGAACTCGTCGACACCGGCTGCCGGTTGACCACCAGCAGGGCCTCGCCGCCGGCCGGCAGGCCGAAGAACCCGCGCTGCCGCTCCAGCCTGCGCCGCCGCCGCAGCGACTGCGCCAGCCAGCCCAGCCCGGCGCTGATCGCCGAGGCGATCAGACCGAGTACGACGTTGAGCACACCTTCGGTCATCTCCCGCTCCCCGTCGCCCCTTTCCGTTCCGGCTGCGCCAGCCTAACGGCGGCCCGGGGAGGACGGGTTGGATCGGGGCGACAGATGTACGGGCCCGCTTCTGTCCGAATCCGCACCCGCAAACGGAACCCGGGCTGCCGCTTCCCGGCCGCTTCCGGCTCCGGCCGTAACGGATTGGTTCAGACCATTGACCGTGATCGCGGCCGTCCCTACCGTCGCAGCCACCAACCGCGCCACACGATTCACGGGGGAAACGTGAACCGCTCCATCCTGCCCGCGGCCCTGGCCGCGTCCGCGCTGCTGCTCACCGCCTGCTCCGGGTCCGGCACCGCCGGGCCGGCCCCCGGCTCGCCGAGCCCGGCCGCCAGGACCTACGGCTGCCTCACCGCGGACCAGGCCGCCAAGGGGCTCCTTCGCCCTCGACGCCGGCACCACCGGCGGCACCGGCCTGGACGCCTACTACCGCGACTCCGACGCCGGCGGCGCCAAGGTCGGCGTGGTCTTCTCGCACCAGCTCGGCGGCTCGCTCTGCGAGTGGGCGCCCACCTTCGACGCCTTCACCAGGGCTGGCTACGCGGTGCTGGCCGCCACCACCGAGGGCGACGTCACCGAGGTGGTCAAGGCCTCGGCCGGCTACCTCAAGGGCAAGGGCGTCACCGCGATCGCGCTGGTCGGCGCCTCCAAGGGCGCGGCCGGCTCGCTGGTCGCCGCCCGGCTGGACAGCCCGCTGCCGATCCGGGCCGTGGTCTCGCTCAGCTCGCCCGAGGCGTACAGCCAGTTCAACGCGGCGGTCGCGGTGAAGTCGGTGAAGATCCCCTGCTTCTTCGCCGCCGAGGAGTTCGACTCCCCGTTCAACGCCAACGCGAAGAGCCTGTACGACGCCTCGGTCGCCGAGGACAAGCAGGTCAAGATCTACCCCGGCGGCAACCACGGCGCCCCGCTGCTCAAGGACGGCGCGCTGCCGGACGTCCAGGCCTACCTGGCCAAGCACGCGCCCGCGGCGGGCTGACGGCCCGTCAGACCCACAGGTCGGTGATGCGCACGTCCAGCTCGGCGAGCAGGCGGCGCAGCAGCGGCAGCGAGAGTCCGATGACGTTCCCGGGGTCGCCGTCGATCCCCTCCACGAACGGCGCCGACCGGCCGTCCAGGGTGAACGCCCCGGCCACGTGCAGCGGTTCGCCGGAGGCGACGTACGCGGCGACCTCGGCGTCGTCCGGCGTGCCGAACCGGACGGTGGTGGAGGCCGTCGCCTTCGCCTGCCGTCCGGTGGCGGTGTCGATCACGCAGTGGCCGGTACGCAGCACGCCCGCGCGGCCCCGCATCGACTGCCAGCGCAGCAGCGCCTCCGCCGGGTCCGCGGGCTTGCCGAGCGCCTGCCCGTCCAGCTCCAGCACCGAGTCGCAGCCCACCACCAGCGGCGGCTCGCCCGGCTCCGCGGCCAGCTCGCCCGCCACCTTCTCGGCCTTCGCCACCGCCAGCACCAGCGCCAGCTCGCCCGGCGTCGGCGCCGACAGCGCGTCCTCGTCCACCCCGCTCACCCGCACCTGCGGATCGAGCCCCGCCTGCCGCAGCAGGCCCAGCCGGGCGGGGGAGGCGGACGCGAGAACCAGCGGACGGCGAGCGGTCATGCGCCCAGCCTAGCCCGCCTACACCAGCACCAGGGCCGCCGCCAGCAACGCCAGTACCGCCAGCACCACCGCGGTTCGGCGCAGCCGCTGCTGCACCTCACGCGCCTCGGGCGACGGTTCGTCGCGGGGGTCCGACCAGAGCACCCGTCCAGCCTGCAACGCCCGCTCGGCGCGGCGCCTGAGTATCCGTACTCACTCCCGGCGCTCTCCGGCCGGGCACGGGTCGGTCTTGACGCGGCGTGCCGTTGCCCCTGCAATAGAGCAACTGACTTGTCGGGTGCATGATCGGCGTTGCGGGGCGCCGAGACCCTCCATCCCTGACGGCACGTCAACGGTCAGGGCACGCACCATCGCAGCACTGACCACCCCACTGGTTCCGGCTGATGGAGATCACCCATGTCCCAACTCGTCACCGCGGGCACCGCGGTACGCGTACGCCCGCACGTCATCGCCCTCCACCGCGTGGTGGTCGGCCTGCTCTTCGCCTGCCACGGCGCCGCCTCGCTGTTCGGCGTGCTCGGCGGCGCGCACGGCGGCGGCAGCCTGAAGGCCGGCGACTGGCCCGGCTGGTACGCCGCCGTGATCCAACTCGTGTGCGGCGTCCTGGTCCTGATCGGGCTGGGCACGCGCTGGGCCGCGCTGCTCGCCTCCGGCTCGATGGCCTACGCCTACTTCACCGTCCACCAGGAGCACGCGCTCTTCCCGCTCCAGAACGGCGGCGAGCCGTCGGTCCTCTTCTGCTGGGCCTTCCTGCTGATCGCCGCGCTCGGTCCTGGAAGTTTCGCGCTCGACAAGAAGTAGGCACCTCCAGGGGCCCTGGGGGTACCCCCAGAGCCCCTGGGTGTTGCCACCTGAGGTGCTGCCCTACCTCGGCCAGAGGCTGGTTCGCCAGGCGGTGGGGCCCGGGGTGGGGAGGGTGCGGCGGGGGCTGTGGGTGGTCCAGGTGGTGGCCGGGCCGCTCGCGGTCGCCGTGTTGCGGCTCGCGGCGGCCCGGGCCTGGACCACCGCCAGGACGGTGGCGAGCTCCTCGGGGGTCGGCTGTCCGTGCAGCACCTGAATGGGTGTCATGGGTGTGTGCCCTTCTGCTACAGCGGGATGTTGCCGTGCTTCTTCGGCGGCAGGGACTCTCGCTTGCCGCGCAGCGCCCGCAGCCCGCGGACGATGTGGCGGCGGGTCTCGCTGGGGGCGATGACCGCGTCCACGTACCCGCGTTCGGCGGCCAGGTAGGGATTGAGCAGGGTGTCCTCGTAGGAGGCGAGCAGCTCGGCGCGGCGCTCCTCGCCGCGGCCCTCGGCCTCGGCGGCGGCGAGCTCGCGGCGGTGCAGGATGTTGACCGCGCCCTGGGCGCCCATGACGGCGATCTGGGCGGTCGGCCAGGCCAGGTTGAGGTCGGCGCCGAGGTGCTTGGAGCCCATCACGTCGTACGCGCCGCCGAAGGCCTTGCGGGTGATCACGGTGATCAGCGGGACGGTGGCCTCGGCGTAGGCGAAGATCAGCTTGGCGCCGCGGCGGATGATGCCGTCCCACTCCTGGCCCGTGCCGGGCAGGAAGCCGGGGACGTCGACGAAGGTGAGCACCGGGATGTTGAACGCGTCGCAGGTGCGCACGAAGCGGGCGGCCTTCTCGCTGGCGGCGATGTCCAGGCAGCCGGCCAGGTCCATCGGCTGGTTGCCGACCACGCCGACCGGGTGGCCCTCGACCCGGCCGAAGCCGATCACGATGTTGCCCGCGTACAGCGGCTGGACCTCCAGGAACTCGCCCTCGTCCAGGACGTGTTCGATGACCCGGCGGATGTCGTAGGGCTGGTTGGCGGAGTCCGGGACGATCGAGTCCAGCTCCAGGTCCTCGTCGGTGATCGCGAGGTCGGCCTGCTCGGGGTAGGCCGGCGGGTCGGAGAGGTTGTTGGAGGGCAGGTACGAGAGCAGGCTCTTGACGTACTCGATGGCCTCCTTCTCGTCCGCGGCGAGGTAGTGCGCGTTGCCGGACTTGGTGTTGTGGGTGCGGGCGCCGCCCAGCTCCTCCATGTCCACGGTCTCGCCGGTGACGGTCTTGATCACGTCGGGGCCGGTGATGAACATGTGCGAGGTCTGGTCGGCCATCACCACGAAGTCGGTGACCGCGGGGGAGTACACCGCGCCGCCCGCGCACGGGCCCATGATCAGCGAGATCTGCGGGATCACGCCGGAGGCGTGCACGTTGCGGCGGAAGATCTCGCCGTACAGGCCGAGCGAGACCACGCCCTCCTGGATCCGGGCGCCGCCGGAGTCGTTGATGCCGATCATCGGGCAGCCGGTCTTCAGCGCGAAGTCCATCACCTTGACGATCTTCTCGCCGAACACCTCGCCGAGGGAGCCGCCGAAGACGGTGAAGTCCTGGGCGAAGACCGCGATCTGACGGCCGTCCACGGTGCCGTAGCCGGTCACCACGCCGTCGCCGTACGGGCGGTTCTTCTCCTGACCGAAGTTGGTGGAGCGGTGCCGGGCGAACTCGTCGAACTCCACGAACGAGTCCTCGTCCAGCAGCTCCAAGATCCGCTCACGTGCCGTCAGCTTGCCCTTGGCGTGCTGCTTCTCCACCGCCGCGGCCGAGCCGGAGTGCACCGCCTCGTCGATGCGCCGGCGCAGGTCGGCGAGCTTTCCGGCGGTGGTGTGCGGGTCCTGCGGTGCCTCGGTCATTCCGGGGGCTCTCCCTGCATCCTGGGCCGCTGGCCCGACGCGTGAGGGTTGCTGGGCAGGGCGGCACTGCGGTCTACCGCTCCGTAGCGTAGCCACGTCGCGGCGCTCGGCGGCTATGGCCATCGACACATCGTGTCACTGCCCGTTCTGCGGGACGATGATGCGGCGTGCGGCCTTCCTCGCGGGCAGGACCGCAAGCCGTAGGGTGGCCGGGTGACCGAGCCCGAGAGCCCCCGTCCCCGTCGCTCCGGCCTGCGTGGCTTCGGCCACGGGGGTCCCTCCCCGTGGACCGACCTGGACCGGCCACCGCTGGACGAGGCGGCGCTGCGGCTGGACCTGTTGCGCCCCGGGTCGCTGTGGACCTCGCTCGACGTGGTCGCCGAGACCGGCTCGACCAACAGCGACCTGGCCGCCCGGGCGAAGGACGGCGCCCCCGAGGGCGCGGTGCTGGTCGCCGAGGCGCAGAACTCCGGGCGCGGCCGACTCGACCGCCGGTGGTCCGCGCCCGCCCGCTCCGGACTCTTCCTGTCCGTGCTGCTGCGCCCCACGGGCGTGCCGATGGAGCGCTACGGCTGGCTGCCGATCCTGATCGGCACCGCCGCCTCCGCCACCCTCGACCGGGTCGCCGGGGTGCGCACCGGACTGAAGTGGCCCAACGACCTGCAGGTCGAGGTGGGCGGCGAGGAGCGCAAGCTCGGCGGCATCCTCACCGAGCTCAGCGGCGGCGCGGTGATCGCCGGACTCGGCCTCAACGTCACGCTGCGGGAGGCCGAACTGCCGGTCCCCACCGCCGCCTCGCTGGCCCTGGCCGGCGCCGAGGTCACCGACCGGGCGACACTGCTGCGCGCCCTGCTGCGCGAGTTCGCCGAGCTGTACGGCGAGTGGACCGCCGCGGCCGGCGACCCGCACGCCAGCGGACTGCTGCCCGCCTACACCGCCCGCTGCACCACCCTCGGCCGCCCGGTGCGGGTCCAACTCCCGGGCGAGCGCGAACTGGTGGGCGAGGCGGTGGCGATCGACGCGGACGGCCGACTGGTGGTCCGCACCCCCGACGGCACCCGCCACCCGGTCGCCGCGGGCGACGTGGTGCACGTCCGCCCGCAGGCCTGACCGGCCCCGGGCCCGGCACGTCTCACCCTGCGGGACCGGTCGACCGGGTCATGGGCGGATGCCCCGGATTACGTGATTCCGTGCGAACATTCCACCTGGCAGCGGTGTGAGGCTCGCCACTACCCCCGCGGTGGTCGCGTGCCCGGACCGGCAGCCGGACAGGCAGGAGCACGAGACGAAGTGCGGCGACCGCACGGGGACGGACCGGTGACAGAGAACGGCGACGCCAAGACCGGCAACGGCGGCACGGAGGAGAACACCGTCGCCGCCGACCTGGAACGGCTCATCCTCGACGCACCGCGCAGATACACCCCGTACCAGGCCGCCCGCGCCGCCGAGGTGCCGATGGACCTCGCCACCCGGTTCTGGCGCGCCATGGGCTTCCCCGACATCGGCCAGTCCCGCGCCCTCACCGACAACGACGTGATCGCGCTGCGCCGGCTGGCCGGCCTGATCGAGTCCGGGCTGCTCAGCGAGCCGATGGCGATCCAGGTCGCCCGCTCCACCGGCCAGACCACCGCGCGGCTGGCCGGCTGGCAGATGGACACCTTCCTCGACAACCTCACCCAGCCCGTCGAGCCCGGCATGACCCGCTCCGACGTCGCCTACCCGCTGGTCGAGCTGCTGCTGCCCGAACTGGAGCAGTTCCTGGTCTACGTGTGGCGCCGTCAGCTCGCCGCCGTCACCGGCCGGGTCGTCGCGGCCGCCGAGGACCACGAGGTCACCTCCGGCCGGCTCGCCGTCGCCTTCGCCGACCTGGTCGGCTTCACCCGGCTCTCCCGGCGCCTGGAGGAGGAGGAACTCGGCGAGCTGGTCGAGGGGTTCGAGAACACCTGCTCCGACCTGATCGCCGGTCAGGGCGGACGGGTCGTCAAGACCCTGGGCGACGAGATCCTGTTCGTCTCCGAGGACCCGGCGACCGTCGCCGAGATCGCCCTCTCGCTGATCGAGACCCTGGCCAAGGAGGACAACATGCCCGCCCTGCGGGTCGGCATGGCCTTCGGCACCGTCACCTCGCGGATGGGCGACGTCTTCGGCACCACCGTCAACCTCGCCTCCCGGCTCACCTCGATCGCGCCCAAGGACGCCGTCCTGGTCGACGGCGAACTCGCCGCCGCCCTCGACCAGAACGGCACCGCGGGCCTCCCCGAGGCCCCCGCCGCCCCCGACCACCGCTTCCACCTGCAACCCATGTGGCGCCGCCCGGTCCGCGGCCTCGGCCTGGTCGAACCCTGGCTGCTCTCCCGGGCCACCTCCTCCGGCGTCTGACCGGTCCGCCTGCCTTCGCCTGAATCGTCCGGAATCCTCCTAGTCTGGTGAAAGGACCAGCGGGCAGGAGAGGCGACCGGTGAGCGAGGCGACCATGAGCGAGGAGACCTCCTTCGAGGCGGCCGCGCCGGACCTCCGGCTGCAGGCGGTGGTCGAGCTGGCGCAGGACATGGCGGGAGCGCTGACCCCGCTGGAGGCGGTGCGCGCCGCCGCGGCGCGGGCGGTGTCCGCGCTGGGGGCGACCATGGCGGCGGTGTCGGTGTGGGACCGGGAGTCCGGCCGGCTGCGGGTGCTGGTCAACCACGGGGAGCTGTCGCCCGGCGAGGAGGAGCTGCCGGAGGACGAGTCGTACCCGGTGGCGGACTTCCCGGAGATCGTCACCTACCTGGAGGAGCACTGGACCACCGGCCGGCTGCCCCGCGCCTGGACCCAGACCGCGGAGGACTCCACCCCGCACACCGGACACCAGCACCCCGGCGCCGGCGCCTTCTGCCAGCAGCGGGCGGCCGGCCTGCGCCGGCGGGGACGCGGCTGCTGCCTGGTCGCGCCGATCGTGCTGCACGGCCAGGCCTGGGGCGAGCTGTACCTGGCCCGGGCGGTCGGGATGCCGGTGTTCACCGACGCCGACGCCGAGTACGCCACGCTGCTGGCCGCCCAGGTCTCCGCGGGCCTGGCCCAGACCGAGCGGGTCGCCGACCTGCGCCGCCTCGCGTTCACCGACGCGCTCACCGGCCTGGCCAACCGCCGCGCCGTGGACGCCCGCCTCGACGAGGCGCTGCGCGCGCACACCCGGGACCACACCGTGGTCTCCCTGGTGGTCTGCGACGTCAACGGGCTGAAGCGGGTCAACGACCAGCTCGGCCACGAGATGGGCGACCGGCTGCTGGAGCGGTTCGCCCACCAGCTCTCGCTGTCCGCCGCCAAGCTCCCCGGCAGCCTGGCGGCGCGCCTCGGCGGCGACGAGTTCTGCCTGCTCGCGGAGGGCCAGTCCGCCGACGAGGTGGTCGCCGTCGCCGAGGAACTCTGCGCCCGCGCCCTGGAACTGACGGACGGTGAGGGCGTCGCCTGCGGGATCGCCTCGACCGGCGACGCGATCGGCCCGGTCACCACCCCCGACCGCCTCTTCCGGCTCGCCGACGCCGCCCAGTACCGGGCCAAGGCCTCCCGCGCCGCCCACCCCGTGGTGGCCGGCCGCAGCCACGGCCCCGGCTTCGCCCCCGACCCCACCGTGCTGCTCGCCGACGCCGCCGACCCGCACCACCGCGCCGACGGCCGCCGCGGCGCCCGCCCCGGCGGCGACCGGCGCCGCTTCCGCGGCGCCGCGCACAGCGCCGACCCCGGCCAGCTGCTCGCCGCGGTGCTCGCCGCGCTCGACCAGAGCGGCCTGCAGGGCGCGGTCACCCACCCCGCGGACACCCTCGGCCGCCTCTCCACCGTCGCCGAGAGCGCCTCCCGCCTGCTCAACGCCGTCGGCTGGTGGGTCTCCTACGTCCCGCCCGGCTCGCCGCAGATGCGCACCGCCCGCCACGCGCTCTACCGGATGACCGGCGGTCCCGCGTCCGCCCGCGCCCAGACCCAGCGCGCCCAGATCGAGGCCCCCGACGCCGTCTTCGACCTGCGCCACTACCCGCTCACCGCGAAGGCCGTGACCGGTGGCTCCTTCGCCCTCCGGGCGGGCGCGCCCGGCAACGACGCCGCGGAGGAGGCGGTGATGGTGGTGTCCGGCTACCGGGCGATGGTCGCGGCGGGCGGCGCCAACCCCGCCGGCGGCTGGCTGCTCGAACTCTTCGCCGACGAGTCGACCCTGCCACTCGGCCAGATCGCCCCGGCCCTGCGGACGTTGGTGGCGGTGGCGCTGTCGGGGCCCTGTTCGCCGCCGCCGACCTGAGCCGCCCGGGCCCGTCCGGCCCAGGGTGGTCCTGGCTCTCCCAGGGAACGGCAGGCTCTGGTCGGCCGTCGCGGCCCGGCACAGAGTGGTCCGCATCCGGCCACCGCACCGGCCCGCGCGACCGACCCAGGAGTCCCCCCATGAGCTATTCCGCCCTCGCCACCCGCACCGCCGTCGTGACCGGCGCGGCCAGCGGCATGGGTGCGGCCACCGCCCGCCTGCTCGCGGCGGACGGCGCCCGCGTCGCGCTGCTCGCCCGGCGCACCGACCGGCTGGAAGCGCTGGCCGCCGAGCTCACCGCCGCCGGCGGCCGGGTCCTCGCGGTCACCGCCGACGTCACCGACCAGGCGTCCGTCGACGCCGCCGCCGCGCGGGTCCACGACGCCTACGGCCGGGTCGACCTGGTGGTCAACAACGCCGGCGTGATGCTGCCCAACCCGCTCGCGGCCGGCCGGCTCGACGAGTGGACCCGCATGATCGACACCAACCTCACCGGCGCGCTGCGGGTGATCCGCGCGTTCGTCCCCGACCTCACCGCGGCCGCCTCCGACGGCGGCACCGCCGACCTGGTCAACATCTCCTCCATCGCCTCCCACGTCCTGTTCCCCGACTACGCGGTCTACGCGGCCACCAAGGCGGCACTCACCCACCTGTCCGCCGCGCTGCGCACCGAGCTGGGCCCGTGCGACGTCCGGGTCGGCACCATCGAGCCGGGCCTGACCGAGACCGAGCTCCCCGGGCACGTCGACAACCCCGAGCTGCGCGAACAGCTCGGCGGGATGTTCGCCGCGATCCCGGCCCTCGCCGCCGAGGACGTCGCCGACCTGATCGCCTACACCGTCAGCCGCCCCCGGCACGTCAACCTGCGCCAGTCGATCGTCCTGCCGACCCGTCAGGCGTGACGCCCGCCGGGCCGCGCCCGGCCGCGGGCTGCCTGGCACCGGCAGGGCCAGGCAGCGCACCCCGGCGATCGGCCACAATCACCGCATGACGACCGCGACCGGCCTGGCCGACTTCCTCCGGACCCGCCGAGCCCGCCTGCGCCCGCAGGACGTGGCACTGCCGGACTACGGCGGCACCCGCCGGGTCGCGGGCCTGCGCCGCGAGGAGATCGCCCAGCTCGCCGGCGTCAGCGTCGACTACTACACCCGGATGGAACAGGGCCGGGTGGCCAACCCGTCGGACGGCGTGCTCGACGCCCTCGCCCGCGCGCTGCGCCTGAGCGGGGACGAGACCCGGCACCTGCACGACCTGGCGCGCCCGCGGCAGGCCGCCCGGCCCGTGCGCGGGCCCGGCGCCCGCCGCGGGCAGCAGGTGCGGCCGATGCTGCAGCGGCTGCTGGACGAGTTGAAGGACGTGCCGGCCCTGGTGATGGGCCGCCGGATGGACGTCCTGGCCTGGAACCCGGCGGCGGTGGCCCTGCTCGGCGACTACGCCGCCGTGGACCCGGCCGAGCGCAACATCGCCCGGATCACCTTCCTCGACCCGATCACCCGGGAGCTGTACGCGGACTGGTCCGCCTGCGCCCGGGAGAACGTGGCCTACCTCCACCTGGAGGCCGGACGGCACCCCGGCGACCCCCGACTGGCGCGGCTGATCGGGGAGTTGTCGATGCGGAGCGAGGACTTCCGGCGCTGGTGGGCGGAGCACCCGGTGCAGGACAAGACCGCCGGGACCAAGCGGTTCCACCACCCGCTGGTCGGCGACCTGGAGCTGAGCTACGAGACGCTGCGCGCGGCCGACGACCCCGACCAGGCACTGGTCACCTACGCGGCCGAGCCGGGCAGCCCGTCCCACGACGCGCTCCGGATGCTGCTCGCCTGGAGCGCCCCCGCGCAGCCGGCGGCTCAGGGGCCGATCCGGTCCGGCCGGGTGTAGACGTTCGCGGAGCGATCGCGGAGGAAGCCGATCAGGGTGAGGCCCAGTTCTTCGGCGAGTTCGACGGCGAGGGAGGAGGGGGCGGAGACGGCGGCGAGGAGGGGGAGGCCGGCGAGGGCGGCTTTCTGGGTGAGTTCGAAGGAGGCGCGGCCGGAGACCAGGAGGACGTGGCCCCGGAGGGGGAGGAGGCCTTCGCGCAGGGCCCAGCCGATGACCTTGTCGACGGCGTTGTGGCGGCCGACGTCCTCGCGTGCGCAGAGCAGCCGGCCGTCGGCGGTGAAGAGGGCGGCGGCGTGCAGGCCGCCGGTGGTGTCGAAGGTGCGCTGGGCGGCGCGGAGCCTCTCGGGGAGGGCGTAGAGGGTGTCGGGGGTGACGGTGAGGGGGTCGGCGGAGACGTCCCAGCGGCTGTGGGTGCGGACGGCGTCGACGGTGTCGCGGCCGCACAGGCCGCACGCGCTGGTGGTGAGGAGGTTGCGGTGGGCGGAGAGCGCGGTGCGGGCACCGCGGACGGTGGCGTCGACGACGTTGTAGGTGTTGGCGCCCTCCGCGTCGGTGCCGGCGCAGTAGCGCAGGGCGGCGAGCTCCGCGGTGTCGGTGACCAGGCCCTCGCCGACCAGGAAGCCGGCGACCAGGTCGAAGTCGTGGCCGGGGGTGCGCATGGTGACGGTCAGCGGGTCGCCGCCGAGCCGGATCTCCAGTGGTTCCTCGGCGGCCAGCGAGTCCGGCCGGGCACTGCTCTCGTCGCCGCGCAGCCGTACCACTCGCCGCCGTACCGTCGCCCGTGCCATCCGAATCGCACCTCCGGGAGTCAGTCAACCACTCGGCATGTTGTCATATCCCCATTCACCTGATCTGATTGTGCATATGGATATGCACAATGTCGTCGTCCAGGTCGGCAAGGCCGACGTCAGCGCCGAGGATGTCCTCGCCGTGGCCCGCGGCGGGGCCCGGGTGGAGATCGGGCCGGACGCGCGGGCCGAGATGGCGGCCGCGCGGGCCCGGATCGACGCCCTCGCGGCGGAGCCGCGTCCGGTGTACGGGGTCTCGACCGGGTTCGGGGCGCTGGCGGTGCGGCACATCAGCCCGGAGCTGCGGGCGCAGCTGCAGCGGTCGCTGGTGCGCTCGCACGCGGCGGGCATGGGCCCGGTGGTGGAGACCGAGGTGGTCCGGGCGCTGATGTTCCTGCGGATGAAGACGCTGGCGTCCGGCCGGACCGGGGTGCGCCCGGTGGTGGCCGAGACCATGGCGGCCCTGCTGAACGCCGGGATCACCCCGGCGGTGCGGGAGTTCGGTTCGCTGGGCTGCTCCGGCGACCTGGCGCCGCTGTCGCACTGCGCCCTGGTGCTGATGGGCGAGGGCACCGCGTTCGGCCCGGACGGGGTGGAGAAGGACGCCGCCGAGCTGCTCGCCGCGGCCGGCATCGAGCCGGTCGAGCTGCTGGAGAAGGAGGGCCTGGCCCTCATCAACGGCACCGACGGCATGCTCGGCATGCTGGTGATGGCCCTGGCGGACCTGCACCGGCTGTACACCACCGCCGACATCACCGCCGCGATGTCGCTGGAGGCGCTGCTGGGCACCGACAAGGTGCTGGCGCCGGAGCTGCACGCTCCGATCCGCCCGCACCCGGGCCAGGCCGCGGCCGCCGCCAACATGCTGGCGGTGCTGCGCGGCTCCGGGCTGACGGGCCATCACCAGGACGACGCGCCGCGGGTGCAGGACGCCTACTCGATCCGCTGCGCGCCGCAGGTGGCGGGCGCCGGCCGGGACACCCTGGCGCACGCCCGACTGGTCGCCGACCGGGAGCTGGCCGCGTCGGTCGACAACCCGGTGGTGCTGCCGGACGGCCGGGTGGAGTCCAACGGCAACTTCCACGGCGCCCCGGTGGCGTACGTGCTGGACTTCCTGGCGATCGCCGCGGCCGACCTGGCCTCGATCTCCGAGCGGCGCACCGACCGGCTGCTGGACAAGGCCCGCTCGCACGGGCTCCCCGCGTTCCTGGCCGACGACCCGGGCGTGGACTCCGGCCTGATGATCGCCCAGTACACCCAGGCCGCGCTGGTCAGCGAGAACAAGCGGCTCGCGGTGCCGGCCTCGGTGGACTCCATCCCGTCCTCGGCGATGCAGGAGGACCACGTCTCGATGGGCTGGTCGGCCGCCCGTAAGCTGCGTGCCGCGGTGGTCAACCTGGGACGTGTGCTGGCGGTGGAACTCGTCGCCTCCGCACGGGCGTTGGAGATCCGGGCGCAGGCCGCCGAGGGGGCCGACCCGCTGGCTCCGGCGACCGCCGCGGCGGTGGCCTCGGCCCGCGCGGCCGGGGTCGGGGGTCCCGGCCGCGACCGGTTCCTGTCGCCCGACCTGGAGGCCGCCGCCGCCCTGGTCGCCTCGGGCGCCCTGGTGGACGCGGTCGAGCGGGTCACCGGGCCGCTGGCCTGACCCGCCGCCGCACGGGACGGGCGGGCGCACCCGCCGGGGGGAGCCTCCGGACCCGCCCGTCCCGTCAGGCGAAACGGGATTGCCCACCTGCCGGGACTGCGCCACAGTCTTCCCACCGCCGAAGCCACCGGCGTCCGCCCAACCGAGCGTGGAGGTACCGCTGATGACCGCCCTGGACGAGACCGGCACCCACCCGGGGCCCTCGGCCCGGATGCTCCAGCTCTTCGAGGGCCACCGGCTGACGCCCACGCAGCGGCGGATCGCGCACTCGCTGGTCCGGCACGCCGCCGAGGCGCCGTTCCTGTCCAGCGTGGAGGTGGCCGAGCTGGCAGGGGTCTCCCAGCCCTCGGTGACCCGGTTCGCGGTGGCGCTCGGCTACGACGGCTACCCGGCGCTGCGCAAGCAGCTGCGCGAACTCGGGGTCGGCGAGTCCCCCACCCCGGAGAGCCCCGACGAGGTGGTGCGCAACGAGCACCAGCAGGCCGTGCTGGCCGAGATCGAGCACCTGCGGCACCTCGCCGACCTGCTCGCCGACCCGGCCCCGATCGTCCGCGCGGCCCGGCTGCTGGCGGCCTCCCGCCCGCTGCCGGTGCTGGGCCTGCGCGCCGCCTCCGCCCAGGCGCACGGCTTCGCCTACTTCGCCGCCAAGGTCCACCCCGACGTGCGGCTGCTGGACGAGGGCGGCTCGATGCTCGCCGACCGGCTCGAGCAGGCCGCCGCCGCCGGGGCCACCGCGCTGCTCTGCTTCGCGCTGCCCCGCTACCCGCGCGAGCTGATGGACGCCCTCGCGGTGGCCCGCGACTGCGGGCTGACCGTGCTCACCGTCGCCGACTCCGCGTTCGCCCCGGTCGCCAAGCTCTCCGACCTGCTGCTGCCCGCCGCCGTCGGCACCGGCCTGGTCTTCGACACCGCCTGCGCCCCGATGATGCTCGGCCGGGTGCTGCTGCAGACCATGTGCGACGAGCTGCCCGGCGCGGAGGCCCGGCTGGAGGCCATCGAGCAGTCCGCGACGGCCCGTCAGTTGTTCCTGGAATGACACCTGTTGTTCCTGGAACGACTCCTGTTGTTGTTCTACCGACACCTTCTCGTCGGGTTGACGATGGGGCCTGAGCGGGCATGTCTCTTCATGGGGGATGACGTACCGAAGCTTGGACGGGGGAAGTCCAATGCGTCCGATCCATCAGATGAGACTCACCGGACGACTCGGGTCCGGAGCCGACGAGTGGTCCTGCCCGTCCTGCGGGCGGCGGATCGCGCTGCGCCGGCCGCCGTACCCCGAACTCACCGTGCTCGATCCCGGTGACGAGGAGGCCGTGCACATCGGCGTCCTGGAACCCGGCACCGACGCCGCAGCCGACGCCGCCGCCCGCTACGGCGTCGGCCCGATCCAGGAGATCCCGCGCCCGCCGGCCCGCCCCGGGCAGGCGGTCCCCGAACCCGACGCCGAGGACCGCCGCTGGCTCGCCGAGATCGGCATCGACTGGGACGGCGACGAGGCGGCCTGACCGCGGCCGGCCGGAACCGACGGATTCCGGCCGGCCGCGGCGAGGCGCAGACTGGGAAGGGCGCACCCCTTCCTGGTGCGGTGGCGGGTGATCACGATGAGGCACTACTGGCACCACGGGCCGAACGGCGGCTGGGAGTGGATGTTCCCGGGGCTCGCCTTCCTGCTGCTCCTGCTCCTGATCGCGGGGGTGGCCCTGCTGCTCTGGCGCACCCAGGCGCACCGCACCGCGCCACCCCCCGCCCCGCACTGGGGCGGCCCGGAGGCGCCGCTCCCGGCCCCGGAGGCGGAGCGACTGCTCGCCGAGCGCCTCGCCCGCGGCGAGATCGAGGTCGACGAGTACCGGGAGCGCCTGGCCGCCCTCCGCGAGGGAACCCGGGGGAACGGTCCGCCGGGCACGAGCTGAGCGGTCGCCCGGCCGAGCTGCGGAGCGGATCGGGCGTCGGGCGCGTCCGCCCCGGCCTCAGCGGCCCGGTTCGGCGAACAGTCGCGCGGCCAGAACCGCGCGGAGTTCGACGGCGGTCTCGGCGATCCGGCGGTGTACCGCGATCTTCTCGTCGATCGCGACCAGGACCCGCACGGCCTCCCGCTGCTCGTCCAGCGAGGGCAGGGGGATCGGGAGACCTGAGAGGTCCCGGAGGGTGAGGCTCGGAATGCCCGCCCCTCTGCGGATGTACTGGTGCAACCAGCGGTCGACCGCGGGGCTGGCCAGGTAGTGGACCAGGTAGGACGGATCGACCGCGGCTCCCGGCCGGATGCGGAAGAGGCTCCCGCTGTACAGCCAGCCGGTCTGACGCTCCGTCACGGCGGCCGACTTCCCGGGGCGCCCGGTCCGGACGCAGAGCACGTCGCCGGCCCGCAGCCGATAGCGGTCCAGTGCTTTGGCCGTGGCGTCCGGTACGCCGACCAGCGGATCGTTGATCAGGGTGCGTTCGCCGATGTTCTGCGGCCGCAGCATCGGGACGCCGCTGCCGTCCGTCGCCAGAGCGCGGGGCGACGGCGCGGACGGCCCTGCCTGGAGGGAACAGCAGTCCTCGAGACGGACGGACTGGGGCGTGCTCATCAGCTGAGTCCTTCCAGTGCCCGGGTGAGAGCTCGGTCGGCCGCCGCAGCCCGCCGATCGAGATGCTCGAGGCGGTTGAGCAGCTCGTCGAGCGAAGCGCTGCCGCGACCCGGTTGCGGGGCGTCCACGGGCTCGACGTAGCGGGCCGGCACGAGGACGTAGTCCGCCGCTCGGAGGTCCTCGACGGTGGGGGAGGCGCTGATGTCGGTGAGCGATCGGTCCGTCTGCCACCTGCGGTACGCGTCTTCGATCGTGGCGACGGCGGCCGGCTCCAACGAATGTCCCCTGGCCGTGCGGGTGCCCAGGTCCGAGGCCTCGATCATCAGCACCTCGCGCCGATCGGCATCGTGCGGGGGGCGGAGGATCCAGATCATCACCGGAACAGCCGTCGCGGTGAACAGACCCGCGGGCAGCGAGATCAGACACTCGATCGCGCCGGATTCGACCAGGGCCGCCCGGATGTCCCGTTCCCTGCCGGACCGGAAGGCCGCACCGTGCGGCATCACCAGCGCGCCGCGTCCGCCTGGTGCCAGCGACAGCACGACGTGCTGGACCCACGCCAGATCGAGGTTGCGCGCGGGCGGCGGACCGAACGGCCAGCCGCGCTCGACGATCGCCGGGTCGTGCGCCTTGAGACTGAACGGAGGATTGCCGAGCACGACGTCATACCGGTGGGCCGCATCAGGTTCCGGGAGCTCGTTGACCACGGCCACCGAGGCGGGGACGGAGTGGATCGCGAGGTTCAGCTCGCTCGACCGGGCGTCGCTCGGCCGGGTGGTCGCGCCCCGCACCACGGGTGGGGTTCCGAGGGACCTGGCCGCGTCGACCAGCAGTTCACCCGAGCGGCAGTAGGGGTCGTAGAGGCTGGCGGGTGGCGGGCCCTGCGCCAGCACGGCGAGCATGGCCTGCCGGACGGCGGTCGGCGTGTAGAAGCTGCCGCTGCGGGCGCCCTGCTGCGCTGCGGACTCCCGGAGGAGCGCGTCATAGGCGTCCGCGACCTCATGCCCGGGCGTCAGCAGGTTGATGGTCCGTACCGTGTCGTCGAGCACGCTGTCGGGACAGCGCCGGATCAACTGGGCGAGCTGGTCCGGGTCTTCAGCGAGTTCGGCGGTCCATCGCTCGATCACCCGTGCGAGCGGGAGCGGTTCGTCGAGGATCGCCGCCCAGGCGTCCGGCCGACAGGCGCGGAGGTACAGCAGGAACCGCAGCAGCGAGTCGTAGCCGGGGTTCCAGCCGGCCCGGAGGTACCAGGCTCCCGCTTCGCCCAGCAGCTCGGCGACGATGCGCTCGACCTTTCCGGAGTCGGCCGGTGGCTTCCCCGCCGACGCGGCGAACCGGTCCGCGTAGGTGAGGCCGTGGGTCTCGCCGGGGCGGAGCTGGTTGCGCGGCACCACGCGGCCGGAGAGCCACCGGCGGATCTCCTCGGCGTGGAACAGCTCCTCGGTGCCGACCCGGACGGGCTCCGGATAGTCCGGGTGCCGGCGCTGCCAGTTCGTCACCGCCGGGCGTTCCACCCCCGCCCGCTGGGCGATGTCGGCGCGTGAGAGCAGGCCGCCGGTCTCTGCGGGGTCGGTCATCCTGGCCTCCATCGGTGCCGTCGCCGGTTCAGAACCGCGGAGGCCGCAAGCCCCCGCAGGTGTCCTCGCGGGTGCTCAGGACCTCCGGAACGCGGTCCATCGCACGGGCCGCGGCCGCCATGTCCGGGCTGAGGTATTCAAGCAGGCGGTAGATCTTCGCGTGGTCGGCCGCCAGGTGCCGGTGGTGGATCGGCTCGTGGTGCCCGATCCGGTTGCGGAAGAGCTGCATCGAGTAGAAGTCCTCGTGGAGCAGCCGACGGCGACCCGAGTAGTGCGGAAACGCGCGGTGCAGGAACGGCACCCACAGTGCACGGTCGTACGCGGTGCTGAGCAGCGACACCCAGAATCCGAACGAGAGCTCCGCGACGACGTCGTCGGACGAGGTGACCCCGTGCCGGCGACCGCCCTTGCGCCGGGCCTCGTCGATCAGCTTCCGCCCGTTCGGGCTGAGTGGGGCGGCCTCCCACCAGTCGGCTCGACCGAAGCCGGCGCCGAGTCGATCGTGCAAGGCGTTGCGCAGGGTGAGCTCCAAGCAGTGCAGCGGGCCGAGGAACGCCCCGGAGGCTTCGGCGTTCCACCAGTACAGGAGCCGCGCCTGCCCCTCGTCGCCGCCCGTCGCCTTCACGTAGGGCACGAGCCGCTGCTCGGACAGCGCAGTGCGCATCCACCGAGGCAGTGCGTTCGTCACGACGGGTTCCTCCGGTCTGGATTCCTTGTTGCGGTCCACGGGGCCGCTGCTACGCTGGCCGGGTAAGCCCCGGGTCCGCCTCTGCTGAGCATGCCGCCCGGGGCACTGCTTTTTCCTCGGGCTTCTCCTCGGCCGAGTCCGTGCGGTGGACAGGCCGGTGCAGCACCCCGAAGGTCTTCTGACGCCTCATCAGCTTGCGACGACAGTAGGGCACCGCGAGGTGGCCTCGCAAGCGCATTGTGGTGCGCTCGAATCTGTTAACCCCTTCGGGCCCCACTCGCGGGGCCGGAACTCTGGCCAGCCTGGTTCTGTTTGGATATATTCAGTCTGCTTGATCGTGAATGAATTCATCCGCAAGGAGGCTGGGCCATGGCAGAGCAGGTGAGCGGGCCGCGCGAGGTTCGGGCGGCGCGGGGTACCGGGCTGAGTGCGCAGGGCTGGCAGCAGGAGGCCGCCCTGCGGATGCTGATGAACAACCTGGACCCGGAGGTCGCGGAGCACCCGTCGAAGCTGGTGGTCTACGGCGGCACCGGCAAGGCGGCCCGGGACTGGCGGTCGTTCGACGCCATGGTGCGGACGCTGCAGGGGCTGAAGCAGGACGAGACCATGCTGGTGCAGTCCGGCCGGCCGGTCGGCGTGATGCAGACCCACGAGTGGGCGCCGCGCGTGCTGATCGCCAACTCCAACCTGGTCGGGGACTGGGCGAACTGGGAGGAGTTCCGGCGGCTGGAGTCGCTCGGCCTCACCATGTACGGCCAGATGACCGCCGGGTCGTGGATCTACATCGGCACCCAGGGCATCCTGCAGGGCACCTACGAGACCTTCGCGGCCGTCGCCAACAAGCGCTTCAACGGCACGCTCGAGGGCACCATCACCCTCACCGCCGGCCTCGGCGGCATGGGCGGCGCCCAGCCGCTCGCCGTCACCATGAACGGCGGCGTGGCGATCTGCGTCGACTGCGACCCGTCCCGGATCGCCCGCCGGATCGAGCACCGGTACCTGGACGTCGAGGCCACGAACCTCGACCACGCGCTGCAGCTGGCCACCGAGGCCCGCGACAAGCGGCAGCCGCTCTCCATCGGCCTGCTCGGCAACGCCGCCGAGCTGTTCCCGCAGCTGCTCGCGATGGACGCGCCGATCGACATCGTCACCGACCAGACCAGCGCCCACGACCCGCTGAGCTACCTGCCGATCGGCGTCGCCTTCGACGACATGGCCGACTACGCGGCCGCCAAGCCCGCCGAGTTCACCCAGCGCTCGCGCGAGTCGATGGCCCGGCACGTCGAGGCGATGGTCGGCTTCCAGGACCGCGGCGCCGAGGTCTTCGACTACGGCAACTCGATCCGCGGCGAGGCCCAACTGGCGGGCTACGACCGGGCGTTCGCCTTCCCCGGGTTCGTCCCGGCGTACATCCGGCCGCTGTTCTGCGAGGGCAAGGGCCCGTTCCGGTGGGCTGCGCTCTCCGGTGACCCGCAGGACATCCACAAGACCGACAAGGCGGTGCTCGACCTCTTCCCGGAGAACGAGTCGCTGCACCGCTGGATCAAGATGGCCCAGGAGAAGGTGCACTTCCAGGGCCTGCCCGCGCGGATCTGCTGGCTCGGCTACGGCGAGCGCGACAAGGCGGGCGAGCGGTTCAACGACATGGTCGCCTCCGGTGAGCTCTCCGCCCCGATCGTGATCGGCCGCGACCACCTGGACTGCGGCTCGGTCGCCTCCCCGTACCGCGAGACCGAGGCGATGCTCGACGGCTCCGACGCGATCGCCGACTGGCCGCTGCTCAACGCCATGGTCAACGTCGCCTCCGGCGCGTCCTGGGTCTCCATCCACCACGGCGGCGGCGTCGGCATCGGCCGCTCCATCCACGCCGGCCAGGTGACGGTCGCCGACGGCACCGCGCTGGCCGGCGAGAAGATCCGCCGCGTCCTCACCAACGACCCCGGCATGGGCGTCATCCGGCACGTCGACGCCGGCTACGACCGGGCCTCCGAGGTCGCCGACGAGCGGGGCGTGCGCGTGCCGATGGCGGAGCTGTGACCGCCGACTTCGACGCGATGTGGGCGGAGCTGCTCCCCGTGGGCCGCTCCGCCTCCTCCGGCGGCTACCGGCGGCACGCCTGGAACTCCGCCGACACCGAGTGCCGCGCCTGGTTCGAGGACCAGGCGCGGGCCCGGGGGCTGCGGTACGAGACGGACCGCAACGGCAACCAGTGGGCCTGGCTCGGCGACCCGGCCCGCGGGGACGCCGTGGTCACCGGCTCGCACCTGGACTCCGTTCCGGACGGCGGCGCGTACGACGGGCCGCTCGGCGTGGTGTCCTCCTTCGCCGCGCTCGACGAACTGCGTTCCAGGGGCGTCGGGTTCACGCGGCCGCTGGGCATCGTCAACTTCGGCGACGAGGAGGGTGCCCGGTTCGGCGTCGCCTGCGTCGGCAGCCGGCTGGCCACCGGCGTCCTCGACCGGGAGGCCGCGTACGCGCTGCGCGACGCCGACGGGGTGCGGCTGCCGGACGCCATGGAGCGGGCCGGGCGCGACCCGTCGCTGATCGGCGCCGACCCCGAACTGCTCGGCCGGATCGGCGCGTTCGTCGAACTCCACATCGAGCAGGGCCGGTACCTGGCGGAGGACCAGCCGGTCGGCGTGGCGAGCGCGATCTGGCCGCACGGCCGCTGGCGCTTCGACTTCCACGGCGAGGCCAACCACGCCGGCACCACCCGGCTGGTCGACCGCCGCGACCCGATGCTGACCTACGCCACCACCGTCCTCGCCGCCCGCAAGAAGGCCCGGCTGGCCGGCGCGCTCGCCACCTTCGGCAAGGTCGCCGTGGAACCCAACGGCACCAACGCCATCGCCTCGCTGGTCCGCGGCTGGCTGGACTCCCGGGCCGCCGACGAGGCGACGCTCCGTCAGGTGGTCGAGGCCATCGCGCAGGCCGCGACCGAGCGCGGCGAGCGCGACGGGGTGCGGGTCGAGCTGGTCCGGGAGTCGTACACGCCCGTGGTGGACTTCGACGGACCGCTGCGCGACCGCCTCGCCGACCGGCTGAAGGCCCCCGTCCTGCCGACCGGCGCGGGACACGACGCGGGGATCCTGGCGTCCGCCGTCCCGACCGCCATGCTGTTCGTACGGAACCCCAGCGGCGTCTCGCACTCCCCGGCCGAGTACGCCGAGACCCCGGACTGCCACGCCGGAGTCGCCGCCCTCGCCGACGTACTGGAGGACCTCGCATGTCAGCCGTCGTGACGTACTGGGCCGAACACGCCTGGATCCCCCACGTCAACGGCCCCGTGGTCGAACGCGACGTCCTGATCGCCGTCGGGCCCGGCGGACGCATCGCCAAGGTCACCCCCGACAGCGGGCCCTGCCCCGACGGCGCCGTCCGCCTCGCGGGCCTCGCCCTCCCCGGCCAGGCCAACGCCCACTCGCACGCCTTCCACCGCGCCCTGCGCGGCTCCGTCCAGGTCGGCTCGGGGACGTTCTGGACCTGGCGCGACACCATGTACCGGGTCGCCTCCGCGCTCGACCCCGACAGCTACCTGGCGCTGGCCACCGCGGTGTACGCCGAGATGGCGCTGGCGGGCATCACGGCGGTCGGCGAGTTCCACTACCTGCACCACGCGCCCGGCGGCGTCCGGTACGACGCGCCCAACGCGATGGGCGAGGCGCTGATCGAGGCGGCGCTGCGGGCCGGCATCCGGATCACCCTGCTGGACACCTGCTACCTGTCGTCCGGCTTCGGCGCGGAGCCGAACGCGACCCAGCTGCGGTTCTCGGACGGCGACGCCGACGCGTGGGCCGAGCGGGCGTCCGGGCTCTCGCCGGCCGAGCACGCGCGGATCGGGGCGGCGGTGCACTCCGTGCGGGCCGTCCCGGCCGAGCAGCTCGGGACGGTCGCGCACTGGGCCGCCATGCGCAAGGCCCCGCTGCACGTCCACCTGTCCGAGCAGACCGCCGAGAACGACGCCTGCCTGACCGCGCACGGCGTCACCCCGACCCGGCTGCTCGCCGACCACGGCGTGCTCGGGCCGCGCACGTCCGCGGTCCACGCCACGCACCTGACCGACGAGGACATCCGGCTGCTGTCCGACACCTCCACCGCGGTGTGCATGTGCCCGACGACCGAACGGGACCTGGCGGACGGCATCGGCCCGGCCCGGCGACTGGCCTCGGCGGGCTGCCCGATCACCCTCGGCAGCGACAGCCACGCGGTCATCGACCCGTTCGAGGAGGCCAGGGCGCTGGAGCTGGACGAGCGCCTGCGGACCCGGACCCGGGGCCACTGGACCGCGAACGCGCTGCTGCGGGCCGGCACCGAGGACGGCCACGCCTCGCTGGGCTGGCCCGAGGCGGGGCGGCTGGAAGCCGGATCGCTCGCCGACTTCTGCGTGATCGCCCTCGACTCGGTGCGGACCGCCGGACCGCCGGCCGCGCTGGGCGCGGAGACCGCGGTCTTCGCGGCGAGCGCGGCGGACGTCCGGCACCTGGTGGTCGGCGGCCGACACGTCGTCAGGGACGGTGTGCACCAGCTCGTTCCGGACGTGGCGGGAGCGCTCGGCAGTTCGATCGCCGCGCTGCGGTAGCGGCCCCTGACACGCGATCCCGCCGAGGTGCGCTTTCCGCTCCGCGCAACCCCCCGCGCCCCCGGCGGGGTGCGAACCGACTAGTTAAGGATGAAGTCCTCGTATGAGCCTGCTCATTGCCAATGTCGGATCCCTGGTCACCAACGACCCGTCGATCGGCGACGGGTCGCTCGGGCTGCTCGCCGATGCCGCCGTGGTGGTGGAGGGCGAGCGGGTCGTGTGGGTCGGTCCGGCGAAGGACGCTCCGGCGGCCGACGAGCGGGTGGACGCGGAGGGCCGGGCGGTGCTGCCGGGGTTCGTGGACAGCCACTCGCACCTGATGTTCGCGGGGGACCGGACCGCGGAGTTCAACGCGCGGATGTCGGGCCGGCCGTACACCGCGGGCGGGATCCGGACCACGGTGCAGGCGACCCGCGCGGCGAGCGATGCGGAGCTGAACGCCAATCTGACCCGCTACCTGGGCGAGATGGTGCGGCAGGGGACGACCACCGTCGAGGTGAAGTCCGGGTACGGGCTGAGCACGGCGGACGAGGCGCGGTCGCTGCGGATCGCGGCGGGGCACACCGAGGAGACGACGTACCTCGGGGCGCACGTGGTCGGTCCGGAGTTCGCCGACGACCCGGCGGGCTACGTGGAGCTGGTGACCGGGGAGATGCTGGACGCCTGCGCGCCGTACGCGCGCTGGGTGGACGTGTTCTGCGAGCGCGGCGCGTTCGACGGGGAGCAGGCGCGGGCCGTGCTGGAGGCGGGCATGGCCAAGGGGCTGCGGCCGCGGGTGCACGCCAACCAGTTGACCTACGGGCCGGGGGTGCAGCTGGCGGTGGAGCTGGGGGCGGCCTCGGCGGACCACTGCACGCACCTGACCGACGAGGACGTGGCGGCGCTGGCCGGCGGCGAGACGGTGGCGACGCTGCTGCCGGGCGCGGAGTTCTCGACCCGGGCGGAGTACCCGAGTGCGCGGCGGCTGCTGGACGCCGGAGCCCGGGTCGCGTTGTCGACGGACTGCAACCCGGGCTCCAGCTTCACCAGTTCGATGCCGTTCTGCATCGCGGTGGCGGTCCGCGAGATGGGGATGACCCCGGACGAGGCGGTGCACGCCGCCACCGCGGGCGGGGCGCTGGCGCTGCGGCGGACCGATGTGGGTCGGATCGCGCCGGGCGCCCGGGCGGACCTGCTGATGCTGGACGCGCCTTCGCACGTGCACCTGGCCTACCGCCCGGGCGTCCCGCTCACCGCCGCCGTGTGGCAGGGCGGGGTGCGCCGGGTCTGACCAGGGGTCAGCGGACGTCGCCCATCAGCCGGCCGACCCGACCGCGGGCGGCCAGCAGGCCGAGGCCCGCGACGATGGCGAGGGCGCCCTGGACGGCGAAGTACCAGGTGGAGCCGACCACGTCGTCACCGAGCAGGAGCTGGGCCAGGGCGGCCACGCAGTCACCGGCGGTGACGGCGAGGAACCAGATGCCCATCATCTGGGAGGCGTACTTCGCCGGGGCCAGCTTGGTGGTGACCGAGAGTCCGACGGGGGAGAGGGTGAGCTCGCCGACGGTCTGGATCAGGTAGACCACCGCCAGCCACAGCGGGGTGACCTTGGCGCCGCCGGTGGCGGCGGCCATGGCGAGCATCATCACCAGGAAGGACGCGCCGATCATGAGCAGGCCGAAGGCGAACTTGCCGGTGGTGGAGGGGTTGCGGCCGCGGCGCGCGGCGACGTTCCACAGCCAGGCGAAGACCGGGGCCAGCGCCATGATGTACAGCGGGTTCAGCGACTGGAACCAGCTGGACGGGAAGTCGAAGCCGAACAGGCTGCCCGCGGTGTTGCGCTCGGCGAAGACGCTGAGCGTGGAGCCGGACTGGTCGTAGATCATCCAGAAGACCGCGGCGGCGGCGAAGAACCACAGGTAGCCGCTCATCCGCGAGCGCTCCTCGCCGGACAGCGCCCTGTCGCGGCGGATCCGGGCGAAGACCAGCGCGGGGATGGCCAGGCCGGCCAGCGACAGCGGCCAGATCGCCCACGAGATGGTGAAGTGCCCGGTGCCGGCGACCACGCCGTAGAAGACCGCGGCGGCGGCCAGCCACAGGCCGGCCTTGCGCAGCACGGCGTTGCGCTCGGAGGGGGTGATCGGGGAGGTCACCACGCTGGAGCGCGGGCTGAGGTGGCGGGTGCCGAACAGGAACTGGACCAGGCCGAGCGCCATGCCGACACCGGCCAGCGCGAAGCCGAGGTGCCAGTTGACCTGCTGGCCGACAGTGCCGATCACCAGCGGCGCGAGGAAGGCGCCGAGGTTGATGCCCATGTAGAAGATGGTGAAGCCGCCGTCCCGGCGGGCGTCGTTGGGCCCGTCGTAGAGGTGGCCGACCATCGTCGAGATGTTGGCCTTCAGCAGTCCGGAGCCGACCGCGATCAGCACCAGGCCGGCGAAGAACGAGGCGGAGGCGGGCACGGCCAGCAGGAAGTGGCCGACCATGATGACCGCGCCGCCGAGCGCCACCGTGCGGCGGGCGCCGAGCAGCCGGTCGGCGATCCAGCCGCCGGGCAGGGCGAGCAGGTAGACCATGGCGTTGTAGACCGAGTACACGGCGGTGGCGGTCGCCACCTGCATGCCGAGGCCGCCCTCGGCCGCCTTGGCGGACATGTAGACCACCAGCAGCGCGCGCATGCCGTAGAAGCTGAAGCGCTCCCAGGTCTCGGTCATGAAGAGGGTGGCCAGGCCGCGGGGGTGGCCGAGGAAGGTGCGCTCCTGAGCGCCGGTGGGCCGTACCTCGGACTCCAGGGTGGTCGAAGCCATGGGTGTTTCCTTGCCTGTCTTCATCGGGGGTCCGACCACTGTAAGTCGTGAGATCAGCTGATCGCGGAGCGTGAATGGTATTCGGAAGGTAAAGAACAGTGGCCGTTCGCCGTGCAAATCAATGCCAGCAGCGGAACATTACCTGCGAACGCAAGGGTACTGCGAAGAATGTCCATGAAAGCGCAGTTGGCTCCGAAGGTTCCTCTCAAGTCAAGTTGATCACTCTCTGTGAGCCGGTTCACAGCCGCGGGGCCGGGCCCGTCGAGCCCGCGAAACACCCCCTGATCAGCGGCCGTCAGGCGGTCTACCATCGCCCCTATGACCTGTGTGCTGCTGGCCGAGGACGACCCGGCAATCTCCGAACCGCTGGCCCGCGCGCTGCGCCGCGAGGGCTACGAGGTGCTCGTCCGCGAAGACGGTCCGGCCGCCCTGGGCGCCGGACTCAGCGAGGACGTCGACCTGATCGTGCTCGACCTCGGGCTGCCCGAGATGGACGGCCTGGAGGTGTGCCGGCGGCTGCGCGCCGACGGCAAGAGCTTCCCGGTGCTGGTGCTCACCGCCCGCGCCGACGAGGTGGACACCGTGGTCGGCCTGGACGCCGGCGCCGACGACTACGTCACCAAGCCGTTCCGGCTGGCCGAACTGCTGGCCCGGGTCCGGGCCCTGCTGCGGCGCGGCAACGTCGACCAGCTGACCACCGGCGCGCACGGCGTGAAGATCGACATCGAGTCGCACCGCGCCTGGCTCGGCGACGAGGAACTCACCCTCTCCGCCAAGGAGTTCGAGCTGCTGCGGGTCCTGGTGAGGGACGCCGGCCGGGTGGTCACCCGCGAGGAGATCATGCGTCAGGTCTGGGACACCACCTGGTGGACCTCGACCAAGACCCTGGACATGCACATCTCCTGGCTGCGCAAGAAGCTCGGCGACGACGCGGCCAACCCGCGCTACATCGCCACCGTGCGGGGCGTCGGCTTCCGCTTCGAGAAGAACTGAAGGTCCACCCGGCGTGAAGCGCAGGATGATCAACTCACTGCTGGGTGTGGTCCTGGTGGTGGTCGCGGTGTTCTGCGTGCCGCTGGCCCTGATCGAGAAGCAGTCGATCGTCAACGCCGCCCACGACCGGGTGGACGCGGTGGCGGTCCGGGTGCTCGGCCTGGTGGAGAGCCGGCTCGCCGCGGGCGAGCCGGTCACCGGCGAGAACCTCGCCGCGGTGGTCACCGAGGGCTTCTACGTCACCGTGGACATCCCCGGGCAGCCGCTGATCGCGATCGGCCGCCCGGTCACCGAGGACGCGCTGACCGCCACCGAGACCGGCGCCAGCGGCGAGACCGTCACCGTCATGCAGTCCCGCACCGCGCTCGACCACGAGATCGGCAACATGCTGCTGCTGCTCGGCGTGGTCGCGCTGCTCGCCGTCCAGGCGGCCGTGGCGCTCGCGGTCTGGCAGGCCAAGCGCCTCGCCCGGCCGCTCACCGAACTCGCCGAGACCGCCGAACGGCTCGGCTCCGGCGACCCCCGCCCGCAGGGCCGCCGCTACGGGGTGCCCGAACTCGACCGGATCGCCGAGGTGCTGGACACCAGCGCCGAACGGATCGCCCGGATGCTGACCGCCGAACGCCGGCTCGCCGCCGACGCCTCGCACCAGCTGCGCACCCCGCTCACCGCGCTCTCCATGCGGCTGGAGGAGATCACCGCGCTCGCCGAGGACCCGGCCACCGTCCGCGAGGAGGCCACCATCGGCCTGCAGCAGGTCGAGCGGCTCACCGACGTCGTCCAGCGCCTGCTCACCAACCAGCGCGACCCCAACAGCCCCACCGCGGTGACCTTCCCGCTCGACGAGGTGGTCAAGCAGCAGGTCGAGGAGTGGGCGCCGACGCTGCGCGACAGCGGACGGCGGCTGGTCATCGAGGGCCTGCGCGGCGCCCGGGTGATCGGCACCCCCGGCACCGTCTCCCAGGTGCTGGCCACCCTGATCGAGAACTCGCTGATGCACGGCGCCGGCACCATCACCCTGCGGGTGCGGCGCTCCGGCAGCTCGGTGGTGGCCGAGGTGCAGGACGAGGGCGCGGGCGTGCCCAGGGAACTCGGCAACCGGGTCTTCGAACGGGCCGTCAGCGGCCGCAACTCCACCGGCATCGGACTGGCCGTCGCCCGCGACCTCGCGGAAGCCGACGGCGGACGCCTCGAACTGCTGTCGCTGCGCCCGCCGGTGTTCGCGCTCTTCGTCGCCCGCGCGGACGACTGACGCGCCGCTACTTGCCCGCGAGCGCCAGCTCGGGCTCGACCGCCTCGGACTCCTCCAGCTCCGGCAGCGCCTTGAACACCCAGGTGCGGTAGGAGACGAAGCGGAAGACGGTGGCCACCACCAGGCCGAGGACCTTGCCGCCGAGCTTCTCGAACGGCGAGTCCAGGCCGAGCACGTACTGGGTGAAGCCCAGGGTGCCGGTCTCGATCAGCATGCCGATGCCGCTGAACAGCAGGAAGAGCGTGATCTCGCGCTTGCGGGAGGCCGCGTCGCGGTCCTTGTAGAGCCAGTAGCGGTAGCCGAGGTAGTTGGTGGCGATCGCCACCAGGGTCGCCGCGACGTTCGACCGCAGCGACGCCAGGCCGAAGCCGTTGGTGAGGAACCAGAACAGACCGAAGTTGACCACCACGCCGGTGGCGCCGATCAGGGCGAAGCCGAGTGCCTCGGTGGAGAGACCGCGCATCCGCTGGACCAGCGAGGGGCGCGCTTCGGTGCTGCTCGTCATCCGGGCTCTCTCCGTCTGCTCACATGATCGGATAGTGGTGTCGCGGGACTCGGCCCACCAGGCTACCGGCACTTCCTGAGTGCTCCGTCCCGGCCCGGGGCGCACCCCTGGAGCAAACGCCGGTACGAGGCCCCCGACCGGCCCCGATATCCTGGAGCACGTGACAGTAGCGGGCAATGCGAACTTTCCAGTGGTCGGAGTCATCGGCGGTGGGCAGCTCGCCCGCATGATGCACCAGGCGGGCATCCCGCTGGGCATCCGCTTCAAACTCCTCGCCGACTCCCCCGAGGAGTCCGCCGCGCAGGTGGTCGGCACCACCGTGTACGGGGACTACCGCGACCTCGAGACGCTGCGCGCCTTCGCCGCCGACTGCGACGTCGTCACCTTCGACCACGAGCACGTGCCCACCGAGCACCTGCGCGCCCTGCAGGCCGAGGGCGTGGCCGTCCGGCCCGGGCCGGAGGCGCTGGTCAACGCGCAGGACAAGGGCGTGATGCGGGCGAAGCTGGACGCCATCGGCGTGCCCTGCCCCCGGCACCGGCTGGTCGCCGACCCGGCGGACGTCACCGCGTTCGCCGAGGAGGGGGAGGGCTACCCCGTCGTGCTGAAGACGGTGCGCGGCGGCTACGACGGCAAGGGCGTCTGGGTGGTCGCGGACGAGGCCGCGGCGGCCGCGCCGTTCCTGGCCGGCGTGCCGGTGTTGGCCGAGGAGAAGGTCGACTTCGTCCGCGAGCTGGCCGCCAACGTGGTGCGCTCGCCCAGCGGGCAGGCGGTCGCCTACCCGGTGGTGGAGTCCGTCCAGGAGAACGGCATCTGCGCCGAGGTCACCGCCCCCGCGCCCGAGCTGGACCCGGCGCTCTCCGACGAGGCCCAGCAGCTGGCGCTGCGGATCGCCGGGGACCTCGACATCACCGGCCACCTGGCGGTCGAGCTGTTCCAGACCCGGGACGGCCGGATCCTGGTCAACGAGCTGGCCATGCGTCCGCACAACTCCGGCCACTGGACCCAGGACGGCTCCGTCACCTCGCAGTTCGAGAACCACCTGCGGGCCGTCCTCGACCTGCCGCTCGGCGACCCCCGCCCGCGCGCCAGGTGGACCGTGATGGTCAACGTCCTCGGCGGCGACTACCCCGACATGTACCGAGCCTTCCTGCACTGCATGGCCCGCGACCCCGGGCTGCGGATCCACATGTACGGGAAGGACGTGAAGCCCGGCCGCAAGGTCGGCCACGTCAACGTCTTCGGGGACGACCTCGAAGACGTCCGCGAGCGCGCCCGCCACGCGGCCGCCTACCTGCGAGGGACGATCACCGAATGACTGAGCCTCTTGTCGGCATCGTGATGGGCTCCGACTCCGACTGGCCCGTGATGGAGGCCGCCGCGCAGGCCCTCGACGAGTTCGAGATCCCCTACGAGGTCGACGTGGTCTCCGCGCACCGGATGCCGCGCGAGATGGTGTCCTACGGCGAGCGGGCGCACGGCCGCGGCCTGAAGGCGATCATCGCCGGGGCCGGCGGCGCCGCCCACCTGCCCGGCATGCTGGCCTCCGTCACCCCGCTGCCGGTGATCGGCGTGCCGGTGCCGCTGCGCTACCTGGACGGCATGGACAGCCTGCTGTCCATCGTGCAGATGCCCGCGGGCGTGCCGGTGGCCACCGTGTCGGTGGCCGGCGCCCGCAACGCGGGACTGCTGGCGGTCCGGATGCTCGCCGCCTTCGACCCCGAACTGGCCGAGAAGATGGTCGAGTTCCAGGCCGACCTGAACACCCAGGCGACCGAGAAGGGCCGCAAGCTGCGCGCCAAGGTGGCGGGGAGCGACTCCTTCGGCTTCGGCAAGTAGTAGAACGGGGGTCATGACCCCCGAACTGCTCGACCGCGCCCGGTCCGCCCTCCGCGCCGCCCCGGTGGTGGACGGCCACAACGACCTCCCCTGGGCGATGCGCGCCCAGGCCGGCTACGACCTGGAGGCCGTCGACCTGACGGCCGACCAGAGCCACCGGCTGCACACCGACTTCGGCCGCCTGCGGGCGGGCGGGGTCGGTGCGCAGTTCTGGTCGGTCTTCGTGCCGGCCGAACTCGCCGGGGACGGCGCGGTCAGCGCCACCCTGGAGCAGATCGACTTCGTCCGGGCGATGACCGAACGGCACGGCGACCGGCTGCGGCTGGCCCTCACCGCCGACGACCTGGAGGCCGCCCGCGCCGAGGGGCGGATCGCCTCGCTGATGGGCGCCGAGGGCGGACACTCCATCAACTCCTCGCTGGCCACCCTGCGCGCGCTGTACACGCTCGGCGTCCGCTACCTGACGCTCACCCACAACTCCAACGTGCCCTGGGCCGACTCCGCCACCGACCGGCCGGTGCACGGCGGGCTGAGCGCCTTCGGCGAGGAGGTGGTCCGCGAGATGAACCGGCTCGGCATGCTGGTCGACCTCTCGCACGTCTCGGCCGACACCATGCGCGACGCCCTGCGGGTCACCGCCGCCCCGGTGGTCTTCTCGCACTCCTCGGCCCGCGCGGTCTGCGACCACCCGCGCAACATCCCCGACGACGTGCTCGCCCTGCTCGCCGACAACGGCGGCGTGGCGATGGCCACCTTCGTGCCGAAGTTCGTCCTGCCCGCGGCGATCGAGTGGACCCTGGCCGCCGACGCCAACATGCGCGCCAACGGCTTCCACCCGCTGGACACCACCCCCGAGGCGATGGCCGTGCAGCGCGCCCACGAGGCCGCCCACCCGCGCCCGGTGGCCACCGCCGCGACCGTCGCCGACCACCTCGACCACATGCGCGAGGTCGCCGGCATCGACCACCTGGGCATCGGCGGCGACTTCGACGGCACCGCCTTCACCCCGGACGGCCTCGACGACGTCGCCGGCTACCCCAACCTGATCGCCGAACTGCTGCACCGCGGCTGGTCCGAGGCCGACCTGGCCAAGCTCACCTGGCACAACGCGGTGCGGGTGTTGCGCGAGGCGGAGTCCGCCGCCCGCCGCCTGCAGGCCCAGCGCGGCCCCTCGCTGGCCACCCGCGAGGCGTTGGACGGGGCGTGACCGGGCCGTTTGACCTTGACCCTGGGGCAGAGCCGAAGGTCGAGGACGTGGAGGAGGAACGGCTGCTCACCATCGGCGAGTTCGCCCGCCGGGGTCTGCTGTCGCCCAAGGCGCTGCGGCTGTACGACCGGCAGGGACTGCTGCCGCCGGACCGGGTCGACCCGGACACCGGCTACCGGTACTACCGGGCCGGGCGGCTGGCCGCGGCGCGGCTGATCGTCCGGCTGCGCGGCCTGGACATGCCGCTCGCCACGGTCGCCGAGGTGCTGGCCCTGCCGGGCCCGCAGGCGGCCGAGCGGGTCGCCGCGTACTGGGCGGCCGTCGAGCGGCGCACCGCGTCGCAGCGGACGCTGGCCGACCACCTCCGCGTCCAACTCAGCGGACTGGAAGGGATCAACGAGATGTTCGAGATCGAGCAGCGCGAGGTGCCGGAGCAGCTGGTGCTCACCGAACGCCGGCGCGCCTACCCGAAGGACCTGGACGGCTTCATCGGCGGCGCGATCGGCCGACTGTCGGAGGCCGCCGAGGCGTACGGCGGCGTGGTGGGGGCGCCGTTCGTGGTCTACCACGGCGACGTCAACGAGGACAGCGACGGCCCGGTGGAGGTGTGCGTGCCGGTCGACCCGGCGCGCGCCGCCGAGGTGACGGTCGAGCACCGGGTCGAGCCGGCCCACCGCGAGGCGTACACCCGGATCACCAGGGCGCAGGTGGAGTACCCGCAGATCCTCAGCGCCTACGACGCGGTGTGCGCGTGGGCCGAGACGGCGGGCGCCGAGCGGACCGGGCCGGGCCGGGAGGTGTACTTCACCGACTTCATGGCCGCCGCCCCGAACGACCCGGCCTGCGACATCGCCTTCCCGGTCCGCGCGGTCTGACGTCGCGTCACGGCGGCGGCGGTCCGTACGGTCTGACGCCGCCTCACAGCAGCGGCAGCTCGATCGCCGGGCAGCGGTCCATCACCATGTCGAGGCCGGCCGCGCGGGTCCGCTCGCAGGCCGCCTCGTCGATCACGTCGAGCTGGAACCAGACCGCCTTGGCGCCCACCGCCACCGCCTGGTCGGCGACCGCGCCGGCCAGCTCGGAGTTGACGAACACGTCCACCACGTCGACCGGGAACGGGATCTCGGCGAGCGAGGCGTAGCCCTGCTCGCCGAGCACCTCCTCGGCCTTCGGGTGCACCGGCACGATCCGCTTGCCGGCCTTCTGCAACACCCGGGCCACGCCGTACGCGGCCCGCCGGGTGTTCGTGGAGAGGCCGACCACGGCCCAGGTGTCGCCGGAGGAGGTGAGGATCTTCCGGACGACGGCGTCGTCCCCGTAGTCCACGGTGTGGTTGCTCATACCGGGGAGAACGGGGCGGCGCCTTCGGTCATTCCGCGAACGGGCGGCCCATCGCGCGGTAGGTCCAGCCGGCCGCGCGCCAGCGCTCGCCGTCCAGCACGTTGCGGCCGTCCAGCAGTCGGCGCTCGGCGACCACCGCGCCGACCTCGGCCGGGTCGAGCTCGCGGAACTCCTGCCACTCCGTCAGGTGCAGCACCACGTGGGCGCCCTGGACGGCCTCCATCGCGGTGTCGGCGTAGGACAGGCTGGGGAACATCTTGCGGGCGTTGTCCATCGCCTTCGGGTCGTAGACCGTCACCTGGGCGCCCTGGAGCTGTATCTGCCCGGCGACGTTCAGCGCCGGCGAGTCCCGGATGTCGTCCGAGTTCGGCTTGAACGCCGCGCCCAGCACCGCGACCCGGCGGCCCAGGAAGCCGCCGCCGCACTGCTCGCGGGCCAGCTCCACCATCCGCGAGCGGCGCCGCATGTTGATCGAGTCGACCTCGCGCAGGAAGGTCAGCGCCTGGTCGGCGCCCAGCTCCCCGGCCCGGGCCATGAAGGCCCGGATGTCCTTGGGCAGGCAGCCGCCGCCGAAGCCGAGGCCGGCGTTGAGGAACTTGCCGCCGATCCGCTCGTCGTAGGAGAGCGCCTTGCTGAGCTGCACCACGTCGGCGCCGGCGCTCTCGCAGACCTCCGCCATCGCGTTGATGAAGGAGATCTTGGTGGCCAGGAAGGAGTTGGCGGCGGCCTTCACCAGCTCGGCGGTCGGGAAGTCGGTGACCACGAACGGCACGCCCTCGGAGATCGGGGTCGCGTACACCGCGCGCAGCAGCTCCTCGGCGCGCGCGGAGCGCACGCCGACCACCAGCCGGTCCGGGTGCAGGGTGTCGCCCACCGCGAAGCCCTCGCGGAGGAACTCCGGGTTCCAGGCCAGCTCGGCCTCGGCACCGGCCGGGGCGAGCGCGGCCAGCTTCTCCGCCAGCCGGCTGGCGCTGCCCACCGGCACGGTGGACTTGCCGACCACCAGGGTGGGCCGGTCCAGGTGCGGGGCGAGCGACTCCACCGCGGCGTCGACGTAGCTCATGTCGGCGGCGAACTCGCCCTTGCGCTGCGGGGTGTTGACGCAGATGAAGTGGACGTCGCCGAAGGCGGCGACCTCCTCCCACGAGTCGGTGAAGCGCAGCCGGCCGGACGAGCCCTCGTGGCCGGGGACGTGCTTGACCAGCAGCTCGGACAGGCCCGGCTCGTACATCGGCACCCGGCCCGCGGCCAGCGCGGCGATCTTGTCCCGGTCGATGTCCAGTCCGAGGACCTCGAAGCCGAGCTCGGCCATGCAGGCGGCGTGCGTCGCGCCCAGATAGCCGGTGCCGATCACCGTGATGCGGGGAGCCACGTGCGTTCCCTTCGGGTACGGGCCGTTCTGGTTGCCGACGGCCGCAGGCACTGATGGTAGCCGCCCCGCCGCCCTCGCCGAATCCCCCATTTTCCGTGCTCAGCGGAACGTTCGGGGCGGCGATTTCACGGTTTCTCCTCGAAGACCTGTGCGGAAGGTTCACAATGCGCGCATGACTGCCGAGGAGCGGGCCGCCCAGGACGACCAGGAACCCGGCCCGTTGAGCATCTTCGACCGCGACGACGACGCCGACCCCGGTACGGAGGACGACCCCGTCGAGGCCGAGCCGACCGGTGCTCGCCGGCGCGGTCGGCGGCTGCTGGTCTGGACGCTCGCGGTGCTCCTGGTGCTGTTCGGCGCGGGCTTCGGCCTCCTGGTGTGGACCGCCGACCACTACGCCTCCTCGGTGGCCCGGATCCCGAACGCCTTCCCGAGCGTCCCCGCCTCGGCCCAGCCGCCGCCGGTCCCGCACGCCGGGCAGACCTTCCTGCTGGTCGGCCTGGACGCCCGGGCCGACCAGCCCACCACCGGCCAGAACGCCAAGGCCCCGGCCTGGCAGGTCGGCGCGCAGCGCAGCGACACCATGATGCTGATGCACATCTCGGCGGACCGGAAGTCGGTCACGGTGGTCTCGATCCCGCGCGACACCCTGGTGCCGATCCCCGGCCACGGGAAGTCGAAGATCAACGCCGCCTACTCGTGGGGCGGCCCGGCGCTGATGGTGCAGACCGTCCAGGACCTCACCAAGATCCGCATCGACCACGTCGCGGTGATCGACTGGAACGGCTTCCGCGCCCTCACCGACGCGATCGGCGGCGTGGACATCACCATCCCGCGCACCATCGAGGCCAAGGGCGACGCCCGCGAGTGGCTGGCCGGCACCCACCACATGGACGGCGCCGAGGCCCTGCTGTACGTCCGCGAGCGGCACGGCCTGCCCAACGGCGACCTGGACCGCACCAAGCGGCAGCAGAACTTCCTGCGCGCCCTGATGCTGCAGACCATGAACTCCGGCACGCTCTCCAGCCCGGCCAGGCTGACCGGCCTGCTGCAGTCGGTCGGCGACGTGGTCAGCGTGGACGACCGGCTCTCCAACACCGACCTCTACGACCTGGCGTGGAGCCTGCGCGCGGTGCGCCCGGACGGCGTGCACTTCATGAACGCGCCGTTCGGCGGCTTCGACACCGTCGACGGCCAGTCGGTGGTGCTGATGGACGACTCCTCGGCGGTCCTGCTCTGGGAGGCGATGCGGAACGACAAGATGGACGACTACCTCGCCCAACACCGCACCACCGCCGACACGTTGGGCGACAGCGTGCGCTGAGCGGCGCGCGCGATCATAGGATGACCGCCAGTTAACGGTAACTAACCGAGGGGCGGGCACATGGCGGGCAACTCCGGGGCGGACTTCGACCTCTACCGGCTGAGCGAGGAGCACGAGATGCTCCGGGAGTCGGTGCGTTCACTGGCGGAGGCGAAGATCGCCCCGTTCGCGGCCGACGTGGACGAGCAGGCGCGCTTCCCCACCGAGGCACTCGAGGCGCTGCGGGCCAACGACCTGCACGCGGTGCACGTGCCGGAGGAGTACGGCGGCGCGGGGGCGGACGCGCTGGCGACGGTGATCGTGATCGAGGAGCTGGCCCGGGTGTGCGCCACCTCCTCGCTGATCCCGGCGGTGAACAAGCTGGGTTCGCTGCCGGTGCAGCTGTCCGGCTCGGAGGAGCTGAAGACCCGTTACCTGGGCGCGCTGGCCCGCGGCGAGGGCATGTTCTCCTACTGCCTGTCCGAGCCGGAGGCCGGCTCCGACGCGGCGGGGATGAAGACCCGCGCGGTGCGCGACGGCGACTTCTGGGTGCTGAACGGCGTCAAGCGCTGGATCACCAACGCCGGGTTCTCCGAGTTCTACACCGTCATGGCCGTCACCGACCCGGAGCTGCGCTCCAAGGGCATCTCGGCCTTCGTGGTGGAGAAGGGCGACGAGGGCCTGTCGTTCGGTGCCCCCGAGAAGAAGCTCGGCGTCAAGGGCTCGCCCACCCGTGAGGTGTACTTCGACAACGTCCGCATCCCGGCCGACCGGATGATCGGCGCCGAGGGCACCGGCTTCGCCACCGCGATGAAGACCCTCGACCACACCCGCGTCACGATCGCCGCGCAGGCGATCGGCATCGCGCAGGGCGCGCTCGACTACGCCAAGGGCTACGTCAAGGAGCGCAAGCAGTTCGGCAAGGCGATCGCCGAGTTCCAGGGCGTCCAGTTCATGCTCGCCGACATGGCGATGAAGCTGGAGGCCGCCCGGCAGCTCACCTACGCGGCCGCCGCGAAGTCCCAGCGCACCGACTCCGACCTGACCTTCTTCGGCGCGGCGGCGAAGTGCTTCGCCTCCGACGCGGCGATGGAGATCACCACCGACGCGGTGCAGCTGCTCGGCGGCTACGGCTACACCCGCGACTACCCGGTCGAGCGGATGATGCGCGACGCCAAGATCACCCAGATCTACGAGGGCACCAACCAGGTCCAGCGCATCGTCATGGCCCGCAACCTGCCGTAACCGCGGCCCGGATCTCGGCGGGGGTCGCCTCCTTCCGGGCGAACCCCCGCCCGCTGCGGGCTACTTGGTGTCCGGAACGGCCGTGTCGTTCTTCAGGGCGTCGAACACCAGCTTGGACTTGGCCGGGTCCCACTTCACCGCGGACTCGCCGGTCGGGGTGTGGAAGTCCGGGTTGCCGATCGGCACCGTGATGGTCTTGCCGCTCCCGGCGGTCACGCCCTTCATGGCGAGGAACATCGAGCCCAGGTCGGTCAGCCCGGCGTCGTCGTCGACGATCAGGGTGTCCAGGCCGGCCGAGGCCATCGGGTAGAAGGTGAACGGGTTGAGCAGGGTGGCCGGCGAGGCCGCCTGCTTGGCCAGCGCGCCGAGGAACTTCTGCTGGTTGCGCATCCGGCCCAGGTCCTGGTCGGCCATCTGGTGCCGCTGCCGGACGAAGGCCAGCGACTGCGAGCCGGTCAGGGTCTGGCAGCCGGCCTTCAGGTCCAGGCCGGAGTCCTTGTCCTTGATCGGCTGGTCGATGCACATGTCGACGCCGCCGACCGCGTCCACCAGGCCGACGAAGCCCGCGAACCCGATCTCCGCGTAGTGGTCGATCCGCAGGCCGGTGTTGGTCTCCACGGTCTGCACCAGCAGCCGCCCGCCGCCGGTGTTGAAGGCCGCGTTGATCTTCCGGGTGGCGGCCGGCACGGTCTTGCCGCTGCCCGCGGTGTCCTGGTGGGCCGGGATCTGCACCCAGGAGTCGCGCGGGATCGACATCAGGGTGTTCCCGTTGTCGCCGACGTGCAGGATCATCATCGAGTCGCTGCGCTTGCCCTCGGCCGAGCCGGTGTGCAGTTGGTCCTCCTGCGCGTCGGTCAGGCCGTTGCGGCTGTCCGAGCCGACGATCAGCCAGTTGGTGCCCTTGCCCGCCGGCGGACGGCCCTGGTAGTCGGCCAGCACGTTCTCGTGGTTGAGCTTGCCGTCCGCCCAGAAGTACGTCCCGATGCCGGTCGCCAGCAGCGCCCCGACCAGGCCGAGCGCCACCAGCCCGGCGATCTTCTTCCGCGAGCGGCGCTTCGGCGCCGGCCCCGGCGCACCGGCCGGCTCCGGCCCGGAGCCGAACGGCGGCTGACCGGCCGGCGGCTGCCCGAACGGAGGCCGGCCCTGCGGCGGCTGTTGGCCGTACGGCGGCGTACCGCCCGGGCCGTCCTGGCGGTACGGCGGCTGACCGGCCGGCGCACCGTACGCGGGCTGCGCGGGGCGGGACAGCGGGATGCCCGCGCCGCGCGGGTTCAGCGACGGCGGCAGCGGGGGCTCGGCGGGCGCGCCGCCCTGGCCCCGTGCCGCGTCGTCCTGACCGTACGAGCCGCCCCCCGGGCGCTCCTGCCACGTGTTCATGGGGGAAGGATGCCCGAAGCCGGGGCCGCGCAGTGATCCACCGGCCCCCGCGGAGCCCCTTGTGGCCGTTTTGATGCAGGGTGCGGACGCTTCCGCGGACTGTTCACCGGAATGTCGTCCGGACCGCCCGCCGGACGGGTGCGGACCGTCCCGGCGGAGCGGATGTGCCGTGCGGCTCACCAGGCGGGATCGCCTTGACCGGCCGAAACCGGGGGTGCTTCGATGGCGCGCATGGAGCAGCGCGAGGTCCTCACCCGTCGACGGCACGTCGACCACGGCCGGGTGTCCTGCTCGCTGTGTCGCGGCTGACCGCCACCGCCGCGCCTCACCCCGGCGAGCCCGCGCCCTCGCCACCCCCTTCTTCCGGCACCGCCGTGCCGTTCGTCCCGAGGTGACTCCATGGCCGTGATCCTGTCCGTCTCCGGTTCCCCGTCCGCGACCTCCCGCACCACCCGGCTGCTGCGCCACGTCGACGCCCGGCTCGCCGCGCACGGCCACCGGGTGCTGCCGCTCGACGCCCGCGCCCTGCCCGCCGAGGCACTGCTGGCCGCGGACGTCTCCGACCCCGCGATAGCCCGCGCCGTCGAACTCTTCGAGCGGGCCGACGGGGTGGTGATCGGCACCCCGGTCTACAAGGCCGCCTACTCGGGGCTGCTGAAGGTCCTGCTCGACCTGCTCCCGCAGTACGCGCTGCGCGGCAAGACGGTGCTCCCGCTGGCCACCGGCGGCAGCCCCGCGCACGTGCTGGCGGTGGACTACGCGCTCCGGCCGGTGCTCGCCTCGATGGGCGCCGAGCACGTCACCCAGGGCTGGTTCGTGCTCGACCGGCACATCCTGGTGCGCGAGGACGGCGGCACCGAACTGGAGCGGGAGACCGACGTCCTGCTCACCCCGGTGGTGGACGCCTTCGCCGCCGCGCTGGCCCGCCACCCGGAACTCGCCACCACCGCCTGACGTTCCGTCACCGTACGGTCTCCGCCTCGGGGTCCGGACCCTCACTCCGCCCGCGCGGACCCCTAGGGGGGGAGGGCCCGGACCCCGGAGCATTTCCCCGTGACCGGGTTACGACCGGTGGAGGACGACCGCGCGCGCGAGGGCCCCTAGCGTGGAGCCATCCCCTCAGCCCCACCCGTGATGGTGGTGCTGGCACCACCCCGAAGACGGATGCCTGCTGGATTCCGCCACGGGGGGAGCGCCCGGAAGGCTTGGGGGCGACGGGTGGACACCATCACGAGGAGAATCCAGTGACCACGGCAGCGAGCGCCGCGCACACTTCACACATCACCGGGCAGGCCGACGCGGCCGCCCGGGCCCGACTGGTGACCAAGGCGTACGGCGCGGGGGAGACCAGGGTCACCGCCCTGGACGCGGTGAGCGTGGACATCGAGCGCGGCCGGTTCACCGCGATCATGGGTCCTTCAGGCTCCGGCAAGTCGACCCTGATGCACTGTCTGGCCGGCCTCGACACCGTCACCGAGGGGCGGATCTGGATCGGCGACACCGAGATCACCGGGCTGCGCGACAAGCAGCTCACCCGGTTGCGCCGCGACAAGATCGGCTTCATCTTCCAGGCCTTCAACCTGCTGCCCACCCTGTCGGCGCTGGAGAACATCACGCTGCCGATGGACATCGCCGGCCGCAAGCCCGACCAGGCCTGGCTGGAGCAGGTGATCGACACCGTCGGCCTGGCCGGCCGCCTCAAGCACCGCCCCTCCCAGCTCTCCGGCGGCCAGCAGCAGCGCGTCGCGGTGGCCCGCGCGCTGGCCGCCCGCCCCGAGATCATCTTCGGTGACGAGCCCACCGGAAACCTCGACTCCCGGTCCGGCGCCGAGGTGCTCACCTTCCTGCGCCGCTCGGTCGACGAACTCGGCCAGACCATCGTGATGGTGACGCACGACCCGGGCGCCGCCGGGTACGCGGACCGGGTGCTCTTCCTGGCCGACGGCGCGCTCGTCGACGAGATGCACAACCCGACCGCCGACTCCGTCCTCGAGCGCATGCGCCGCTTCGACGGCAAGCGCACCAGCTGAGACGGGAGCGGAATCCGATGCTGCTCAAGACCTCGCTGCGGAGCTTCTTCGCCCACAAGTGGCGCCTAGTGCTCTCCCTGCTCGCCGTGGTGCTCTCGGTCGCCTTCGTGGCCGGCACCCTGGTCTTCTACAACACCGCCACCGGCACCTTCGACCGCCTGTTCGCCGCCACCGCCTCCGACCTGTCGGTGCAGAAGGCCGCCGACGAACTGGCCGACCACCGCGGCTCCGACCAGATCCCCACCATCCCGGTGGAGACCCGGGACAAGCTGGCCGCCGAGCCCGGCGTCAAGGCCGCGCTCGGCCAGGTGATGACCTCCAGCGCCACCCTGGTCGACCCGGCCACCAACAAGGTGGTCGGCCCCACCAGCGGCGCCCCCACCCTCACCGGCAACTGGACCGACACCCCGCGCACCTCGGTCGACATCACCTCCGGGCACGTCCCGCAGGGCTCCGACCAGATCGTGCTGGACGCCGACACCGCCAAGAAGTCCGGCCTCGGCCTCGGCAAGAAGCTCCGCATCATCACCGAGACCGGCAACTACGACTTCACCATCTCCGGCATCGCCACCTTCCGCACCACCAACCCCGGCGCGGCGCTGGCCTTCCTGGACACCCCCACCGCCCAGCGCGTCCTGCTCGGCAGCACCGCCTTCACCTCGGTCGAGGTGTTCGGTGACGGCAGCCGTACCAACGAGCAGCTGAAGACCGCCGCACTGGCCGACCTCGGCAGCGGCTTCCAGGGCAAGACCGCCGCCGAGCAGAAGGACGAGAACAACAAGGACGTCGGCTCCTTCCTCGGCTTCATGAGCTACGCGATGCTCGGCTTCGCGGTGCTCTCGGCCGGCGTCGGCGGCTTCCTGATCTTCAACACCTTCTCCATGCTGGTCACCCAGCGCACCCGCGAGATCGGCCTGCTGCGCGCCATCGGCGGCAGCCGCGCCCAGGTCAACGGCTCGGTGCTGACGGAGGGTCTGCTGCTCGGCGGCATCGGCTCCACCCTCGGCATCGGCGCCGGCCTCGGCCTCGCGGTCGCCCTGATCCAGCTGATGAAGGCCGCCGGCATGAACCTGGACGCCTCCGCGCTGGAGGTCAACTGGGTGGTCCCGGTGGTCTCCTACGCGGTCGGCGTGCCGGTCACCCTGCTCGCCGCCTTCATCCCGGCCCGCCGGGCCGGCAAGATCACGCCGATGGCCGCGCTGCTCGACCACGCCGCCCCGGCCGAGCCGCGGGCCAACCGGATCCGCACCGTGCTCGGCACCCTCATCACCGGGCTCGGCGCCGCCGCCCTGGTGCTGGCCGGCACCGCCGGCAGCGCCTCCGCCGGCGGCCTGCTGATCGGCCTCGGCGTGCTCACCACCCTGGTCGGCGCGGTGGTCCTCGGCCCGCTGCTCGCCGCCGGCCTGATCCGCCTGCTCGGCGGCCTGCTGCCCGCGCTGTTCGGCCCGGCCGGCCGGCTCGCCCAGCGGAACGTGATGCGCAACCCGCGGCGCACCGGCTCCACCGCCGCCGCCCTGATGGTCGGCCTCGCCGTGGTGGTCGGCGCCTCGGTGGTCACCTCCTCGATGGTCACCTCCGCCACCGCGCAGATCGACAAGACCGTCGGCGCCGACTACGTGGTCGACGGCCAGCGGGCCGGCCTCAGCCCGGCTGCGGTCGACGTGGTCAAGCACGCCAAGGGCATCGACCACATCACCGAGCAGCGGAACATCCCGGCCGCCCTCACCACCGCGGACGGCGGGCGCACGCTGACCTCGCTGGCCGCCGTCGACCCCGGCTTCACGCACGACTTCCGGGTCGTCCTCACCGCCGGCCGGATGGAGGACGCACTGGCCGACGGCGGCGTCTCGATCGACCAGAAGTTCGCCGAGGAGCGCAAGCTCGCGCTCGGCGACCGGATCACCGCCGACTACGGCCAGGGCCGCACCCAGCCGCTCAAGGTCGCCAGCATCCGGAAGACCGGCGGACTGTTCGACGGCGCCCTGATCGTCGGCACCGGCACCCTCTCCACCGCCCTCGGCGGCCAACTCCCGCCCGACGCCGGGCTGTACCTCACCGCCGCGGCCGGCTCCGACAAGGCCGCCGTCCTCGCCGACCTGCAGAAGTCCCTGGAGGCCTACCCGCAGCTCAGCATCAAGGACCAGGCCGGCTACAAGGACATGATCAAGTCCAGCGTCAACCAGCTGCTGTACATGGTCTACGGCCTGCTCGGCCTGACGATCGTGGTCGCCGTCCTCGGCGTGGTCAACACCCTGGCCCTGTCGGTCGTCGAGCGCACCCGCGAGATCGGCCTGCTGCGCGCCATCGGCCTCTCCCGTCGCCAGCTGCGCCGCGTGGTCCGGCTCGAATCGGTGGTCATCGCCCTGTTCGGCGCCGTCGTCGGCACCGCCCTCGGCCTGGCCTGGGGCATCACCGCCCGCTCGGTCCTCGCCGACTTCGGCCTCACCGACCTGGCCATCCCCACCGGCACCATCGGCTCCATCCTGGTCGGCTCCGTGGTCATCGGCCTGATCGCCGCCCTCATCCCGGCGTTCCGCGCCGCCCGGATGAACATCCTGGCGGCCATCGCCACCGACTGACGCCCCGTCAATCCGCCCACCGAGCCCGCCCGGAGCCCCCAAGGCCCCGGGCGGGCCCGTTCGTCGACGGCCCCCGCCGCCGGGCTGCGAGAATTCGGGGCATGTCAGACATGGCGTCACCACCGCTGCCCGCCGCGCCCGGACTCACCCTGGCCGCCGCCGACCAGTGGCGGGCCGCCCGGGTGTGGCGGCGGCTGGAGAGCAGATGGCTGGCCCTGCTGCCTGGCGGAACGTTCGTGCTCGCGGCGGCGGCCGACGACCCGCTGCCGCGCAGCTGCGACGTGCTGGACGCCTGCGCGGTGTCGCTCGGCGAGACGGTCGCCGTGGCGCTGGTGCTGGTCGAGGCGCTGGTGCTGCTGGCCCGGCCACGCGGCAGCGCGCTGGTCCCCGCCGTGGTCGGCCTGCTGCTGTGGTTCCTGCCCGACGCGCTGCCCGGCACCGCCGTCCGCCTCGCCGTCACCGGCGCGCACCTGGCGGTCGCGGCCGCACTGCACCGGGTCGCCGCCGGCCGCCGCCGCGCCCGCACCCAGCTCGCCGCGCTGATGGGCCCGCCGGTGCCCTACCCGTGGACCCTGCTCGACCAGGAAGCCCCGCTCGGCCCGGCCGGCCGCCCGACCGCCCGGCGCACCCTCGCCGCCGTGCTCGGCCTGCTCGCCGTCCTCGCCCTCGGCACCGGCCTGTACCGGATGCACGACAGCGACACCCGCTCCGCCACCGCCGACGAGGTCCGAGCCACCGTCCGGGCCGTCCACGACGACGGGCTCAGCGCCACCGTCGACTACCAACTCCCCAGCGGCGGACAGCGGTTCACCACCACCGTGGACATCTGGTGGGACTGGACCCCGGCCGTCGGCGATCGGATCGCCCTGCTCGCCGACGACACCGGCTGGACCCGGGTGGCCGGCGACCCGTACGACCCCACCCCCTGGTGGCTCGCCGCCGGCGCCGGCGGCGCGGCCGCCGCCCTGCTGCTCGGCTCCGCCCACCGCACCGACCGCTCCCGCCGCGCCCCCGCCGACCGCGCCCCCGCACTGCGCGTCCGGGTCCGCCCCGACGGCGGCGGCCACCTGATGGTCCACCCCGTCGACGGCGGAGACCGCGAACCCGGCCTGTGGCGGCTGCCCGCCCGCGGCACCGCCCACTTCGCCCCCGAGGACGAGGACGGCCCCGCCGAGTGGCTCCCCGGCCCGCAGCCCGGCGAGGAACCCGACGCCCGCACCCCCGCCGAAGCCGCCCACGCCCTCGCCCTCGCCGACCGCCCGGTCGACGCCCTGCTCTACCACGGCCCCGACGCCGGACACCGCCAACTCCTCGTCTACGCCCCGCCGGAGCCGTACGCCGCCTGGCACGCCGGACTCTCCGTCGACTACCCCGCCACCTCCCGGCTGCGCCACCGCAAGCGCCGCTACCGCGAGGAGCACCTCGCCGTCCCCGCGCTCGCCGCCCGGATGCTGGAGCAGGACCCCGAGACGGACGGGCCGCCCGAACCGACCCAGGTCCACGGCATGCCCGCGGCGCTGCGCCGGCCGGCGGGACCGCTGGCCGCGCTGCTGCTCGGTGCGGCGGTCACCCTGCTGGGCACGGACGGGCTGCTGGACGGCCTGGTGAAGCCGCTGCTGCTGTCCCCCCTGGTGGTCGCCGCCACCGGCGCGTTCGGCTGGCAGCTCGCCGTCGACCGCGACGGCATCGCCCTGGCCGGGGCGCTCACCGTCCACCGCATCCCCTGGCAGCACCTCACCGCCGCCGCCGTCCACCGCGGACGCTTCACCCTGCAGACCACCGACAGCCGCCAACTCGGCTTCACCGCATGGCCCGGCCAAGCCCTCCACAGCCACCTCGGCGGCCCCTACAGCCCCGCAGCCGCCGCCCGCACCATCACCCTCCTCACCCACCGCCCCGAACGCCGCCCCCGCACCCTGCTCGGTGCCGACGCCATCGGTGGGACCTTGCTGCTCAACCGGCTGGCGTTGGTGGGCTACCTGGCCTTTGTGGTGGGGAGGTACGCCTTCGGCGGGTGAATGCGGATGAACGGGAGCCTCGAATGCCGCCGCCGCATCCTGCTCGGTGCCGACGCCGTGGGCGGGACCTTGCTGCTCAACCGGCTGGCGCTGGCGGGCTACGTGGCTTTCGTGGTGGGGAGGTACGCCATCGGCGGGTAGGACGGCCGCGGCAGGCGCCTCGGGGTCGTGCCCCTCAGGACGGACAGGTGATCTCGGTGCCGGTCTCCGCGGTGACCGCTGGGGCGGGGGCGGCCGTCGCGGGTGCGGGCCTGGCGGGGGAGGGGCTGCTGCCGGCGAGGCCGTGGTAGCCGGTGCCCGCGACGACCTGGAACGTGGCGCCCAGGTTCGGCGCGGCCACCAGCTCGGCATCGGGAAGCGCCGCGGCCAGCGTCTTCGCGGACTCGTCCCACCGCGGGTCGTACCGGATCACGGTCCGCGCGGCGGCCGCCCCGCCGCCGGGGGCGTTGGACGGGGTGCCGGTGGTGGCGAAGCCGGCCTTGCGGAGGTCGGCGTCGACCCGGAAGCCGAGCCCCTGGACGCCCGCGCCGTTCAGCACCTGGACCCGGACCTCCCCCGGAGGAATCGTTCCGGCAACCGCGGCGGCCGTGACGGCCGGGGAAGGAGCGGCCGCCGTGAGCGGTCGCCCGCCCCGCACCGCGTCGAACAGCGCCTTGGCGCCCTTCTCGTCCCACCGCACCGTCGACCCCCACCCCGGCACCTGGTGGTCCAGGTCGGCGAGCGGGACCGTCGTGAAGTCCGCGTTGGCCGCCGAGAGGTCCTTCAACCGGGTGGCGAAGTCGAGGAGTTCGGCGTTGCCCAGGTCCTTGTCGACCTTGACCGAGCGGAGCACGGTGTCCAGCACGCCGGTGAGCTTGGCCGGGTTGAGCAGGGTGTCGCCGGAGCCGGCCTGGTGCAGCAGCTGGGCGATGAACTTCTGCTGGCGGTGCATCCGGCCTAGGTCCGCCGAGCCGTCGACGTGCCGGGCCCGGACGTAGCGCAGGGCGCCCGCGCCGTCGAGGCGGGTGGTGCCGGCGGGCAGGTCGAGGCCCGAGTAGTCGTCCTTGAGCGGCTTGGGAGTGCAGACCGAGACGCCGCCGAGCGCGTCCACGGTGGAGACGAAGGCGAGGAAGTTCACCTGGACGTAGTGGTCGATCCGCAGGCCGGTGTTCTGCTCGACGGTGCGCACGGCGAGCGGCGCCCCGCCCATCCCGTAGGCGGCGTTGATCTTCCCCTTGGCCGCCGGGACCTGCCTGCCGGTGGCCTGGTCCTGGTGCGCGGGGATGTCGACGTAGGAGTCGCGGGGGATGGAGACCACGGTGGCCCGGCCGCGGTCGGCGGAGAGCTGGACGATCATCATGGTGTCGGTGCAGTGGCAGGACTCCCCGCCGGCGTGCAGCACGTCCTTGAGGGTGGCCTCGGGGATGCCCTCCCGGTCGTCCGTTCCGACCACCAGGAAGGTGGTGGCACCGTCGTCGGCCGGGCGGTCCGAACCGCCGCCGATCGCGTCGACCCGGCCGATCGAGGAGCCGACGCCGTGCAGCACCGCCCAGCCGGCGCACGAGGTGGCCAGGATGGAGAACGAGACGGTGCCCGCCGCCCACCGGCCCCAGCGGCGGCCCTTCGCCTGCGAACCCCGCCGGTCCGGCGTCCGCGGCCGGGGTGGTGCGGACAGGCGGTCGGACGGGTGCTGGGTGGGCATCTTCCGGATGGTAGGCGGGCGGGCCGCGGTCGCCCGGTCGGCGCGCCGAACGGGTGCCGACCCCGTCTGACAAGGGGCGGGCCGCGCCGGTACGCTCGGGCACGATGAACACCAAGGCTGCTGAGGAGCTGCCGGCGGTCTCCGTGATCATGCCGGTGCTCAACGAGGAACGTCACCTCCGCACCGCCGTCCGCCGAATCCTGGAACAGGAGTACGGCGGCGAGTTGGAGGTGGTGATCGCGCTCGGTCCGTCCACCGACGAGACCGACCGGATCGCCGCCGAACTGGTCGCCGAGGACCCCCGGGTGCGCACCGTCCCGAACCCGACGGGCCGCACCCCGGCGGGGTTGAACGCGGCGATCCGGGCCAGCCGCCACCCGATCGTGGTGCGGGTGGACGGGCACGGCCTGCTCACCCCGGGCTACATCACCACCGCGGTCCGGCTGCTGGAGGAGATGGGCGCGGCCAACGTCGGCGGCATCATGCACGCCGAGGGCGAGACCGAGTGGGAGCGCGCGGTGGCCGCCGCGATGACCTCCAAGATCGGCGTCGGCAACGCGGCGTTCCACACCGGCGGCCTGGCCGGCCCGGCCGACACCGTCTACCTGGGCGCGTTCCGCCGCGAGGTGCTGGCCGAACAGGGCGGCTACAACGAGGAGTTCATCCGCGCCCAGGACTGGGAGCTGAACTACCGGATCCGGCAGAACGGCGGCCTGGTCTGGTTCACCCCGCAGCTGCGGGTGACCTACCGGCCGCGCCCGAGCCTGCGCGCGCTGGCCAAGCAGTACAAGGACTACGGCCGCTGGCGCCGGGTGGTGACCCGCTACCACCGCGGCTCGGTCAACCTGCGCTACCTGGCCCCGCCGGCCGCGTTCTGCGGCGTGCTCGGCGGCCTGCTGCTCGGCCTGCTCAGCCCGCTCTTCCTGCTGCTGCCCTCCGCCTACCTGCTGGCGATCTTCGGCGGCAGCCTGGTCGAGGGCCGCGGCCTGTCCGGGCGGGCCCGGCTGCTGCTGCCGGTGGCACTGGCCACCATGCACCTCAGCTGGGGCTTCGGCTTCCTCACCTCCCCGCGCCGGCTGGCCCGCCGGGTGATCGACAGCAAGCCCCCGGCGCCGATCGACCCCGTCACGGCCTGAGCGGTCGTCAGGGACGGTCCCCGGAACACCGGACGGGGGCCGTCCGCCCGCGCTAGGGTCCGGCCATGACCAGCGCCCCCCTGCCCCAGCCCGCCCGGATCGAGGCCACCGCGGACGTCGACCCGCGGGCGGTGATCGGCTCCGGCAGCACCGTCTGGCACCTCGCCCAGGTCCGCGAGGACGCCGAGATCGGCGCCGAGTGCATCATCGGCCGCGGCGCCTACGTCGGCCCGGGGGTGCGGATCGGCGACCGCGTCAAGCTGCAGAACCACGCGCTGGTGTACGAGCCCGCGGTGCTGGAGGACGGCGTCTTCGTCGGCCCGGCGGCGGTGCTCACCAACGACCTGTACCCGCGCTCGGTCGACCCGGACGGCAAACTGAAGCGCGGCGACGACTGGCACGCCCGTGGGGTGACGCTCCGTCAGGGCTGCTCGATCGGCGGCCGGGCGGTGCTGGTCGCCGGGGTGACGGTGGGCCGCTGGGCGCTGGTCGCGGCCGGTGCGGTGGTGCACCGGGACGTCCCGGACTTCGCCCTGGTCGCCGGGGTGCCCGCGCGCCGGATCAAGTGGGTCGGCCGGGCGGGCGAACCGCTGGAGCCGGCCGGCCCGGACGCCTGGCGCTGCCCGCGCACCGGCGAGCGCTACACCGAGACCGCGGGCCGCCTCGTCCCGGACGCCGAACTCGGCTGAGCGGCCGGACCGCCGGCTACTTGGCGCAGACGGCGGTGTCGTCGGCCTGCACCCGCTGCAGGTCCTTGGGGGCCTCGGTCGGGACGGCCGAGGGCTGCCCGGCGGTCCCGTTCGCGTAGTCGGCGCCCAGCACCACCAGCAGGCCGTCCTTGGCACCCAGCTTGGCGCTCTGCTGCACCGCCGTCGCGGGCAGCCCGAGGGCCGCGGCCACCGCCGCCGCCTGGTCCGCCTTCCCGGCCGGGTAGGAGACCGACGTGGCCGCCGCGGCATCGGCGTTGCTGCCCGTCGCGGCCAGCGCGAAGCCCTTGCCCTGCAGCGCGGTGACGGCCTTGCCGGCCTGCCCGGACGCCCCGCTGCCGTTGCGCACGGTGACCTTCACGCTCTTCGCGTCCACCTGCGGCACCGGTGCGGCCGGCGCGGAGGAGGACGGCGCCGCCTCCGGGGTGCTCGGCGCGGCGCCCGCCGGCTGCTCGACCGTGGTGAGCGAGCGGTCGGCGGCGATCATCCCGAACAACTGCTGGGCGTCGCCCGGCTTGAGGATCAGCCGGTTGTTGTCGGCCGGGTCGTCCAGCACCGGCACCGTGGTGAAGGTGATGTTCTTGGTGTTCACCCGGGACAGGTCCAGCGCCAGGTCCTTCAGCCCGTTGACCCCGCCGATCCCGTCGTCGATGGTGAGCGACTTGGTGGCGGCGTCCGCCAGGTTCCACAGCTTGGTCGGGCTGGTCAGGGTGTCACTGCTCTTCATCTTGCGGATCATCGAGCTGATGAACTGCTGCTGCAGCGGAATCCGCGTCAGGTCGCCGCCCAGGCCCACCGCGTGGCGGGTGCGGACGAAGGCCAGCGCCTCCTCGCCCTGCACCACGTGCCGGCCCGCCGACATCTTCAGGTGCGAGTCCGGGTCGTTGATCTCCTTCGCGGCGCACACCTCGACACCGCCGACCGCGGTCGAAAGCGTCTTCACCGCCTCGAAGTTGACCATCATGAAGTGGTCGACCCGGATCCCGGTCAGCTTCTCCACGGTCTTCCAGGTGCAGCCCGGGTCGCGGCCGTCCTGCCCCAGGCTGGTGTTGAACATCGCCCGCGCCGAGCCGGGGATCTTCTTGTCGCCGGTCTGGCACTCCGGGATCGGCACCATCAGGTCGCGCGGGATCGACATCACCGTCGCGTTGGAGCGGTCCTTCGAGACGTGGAACAGCAGCGTGGTGTCGGCGTGGCCGGTCGAGCCCTCGTCGCCGTACTCCCGGCCCAGGCCGACGCGGCTGTCGGTGCCGATCACCAGGATGTTCATCGCGTCGCCGGCGGCCTTCGGGCGCTCCGCCTCGTCGCCGATCTGGACCTTCACCGAGGCGATGTTCCGGTTGAAGTGCTGGTACGCGTAGAACGCGCCGCCACAGCCCGCCACCAGCACCAGGCCGGTCGCGCCCGCGGTCCACTTCAGCGCCCGCCGGCCGCGCTTCGCCTTCCCGCCGCGCCCGCCCTTCGCCCCGCGCCGCCGGGCGGCCCGGCCGCCCACCGCACTGGCCCCGGCCCCGGCCGGGTTCGCGGCGGCCCGGACCCGCGTCGCGCGCGGCTGCGGCTCGGCAGCCTTCGGCACGCCCGCGGTCAGGTCGAGGCGGAACTCGCCGGTCTCCGGGTCGCGCACCCACTGGTCCGCGGGGTCGACTCCGGGCGGGATCGAGTTCGCCGAGTCGCCCCGGTTCCGGTGTCCGCTGTTCATCCCGGACACCCTAGACGAGCCCGGGCCATGATCCGGGCGGGATGTGATGCCCGTCACGGTGTGACCCCGGCCGGAACGGGAACGGCGGGCCCCACCCGGTCCACCGGACCGAGCGGCACCCGCCGTCGTTCCCCACTTCCATCGCTCCAGCACTACCCGGCACCGCGGGCCGCTGGAGTCAGCCGAGACGCAGAGTCACCCGTTCGGAGTCGATCCGCTGCTGCCACTGATCATCCGTCAACTTCTCGGAGTTCCGGCACAGCACCACCGAGGCGCCCGCCGCCAGCGGCGCCAGCAGCCCCGCCTCCAGCCCCGCCCAGTCGTCGTACGACAGCGTCGACAGCACCCGGCTGCCGCTGTCCAGGCCGAGCCGCGCCGCACCCTCGCGGGCCAGCGCCACCGCCTGCTCACCCGTCAGCTTCAGTGCCAGGCCGTCCACCGCGGTCTCCAGCGCCGCCGCCTGCGGGTCCACCGGCGAGTACGGGGCGAACCGGTCGCCCTGCCCCGGCACCTCCGCCGCGTAGTCCAGGAACCCGTCCGGCCGCTGCGGGAACCGCCCGCCCAGCGGGCGCAGCGCCAGCGCCACCCGCTCCCCGGCGCACTCCTGCGCCGCCGCGAGTCCGTCCGGACCCGACACCACCAGGTCGGCGTCGGCCGGGTCACCGCCCGGTACGGCCACCACGCCGACCGACCAGCAGGCCACCAGCCACACGGCGCTCTGCCAGTGCGCGGGCAGCAGCAGTGCGGCCCGGTCCTCCGGGGCGGCGTTCAACTCGTCCTGCAACAGGTTGGCGGTCTTCGCCACCCAGTTGTCGAAGGTCTTCGCCGACAACTCCACCCGTTCACCGGTCGAGTCGTCGTAGAAGGTCACCAGAGGGCGGGACGGATCGGCATCGGCCCCGGCGCGCAGGTAGGCGTGCAGCAGCTCGGCGGGCGTGCGGGCGTCGGCAGCGAAAGGCGCAGTCGCAGTCATGGTGCGGTCCAGCCTAAGGCCTGCCCCCACCTCGACGGGAGGGTGCCCGGCCCTGCCGCGCCATCGCGGCGCGTTAGGCTCGCAAGGTCCCGACCCGCGCCCCGAGGAACGCCGCGATGTCCGCAGAGGCCCCCGAAACCCGGCAGTGGCGCCCCGGCTACCCGCTCGACCTCGGCCGCACCCTCTTCCCCCTGCAACGCGGCACCGGCGACCCCGCGTTCCGGCGCACCCCCGACCACTCCTACTGGCGCGCCTCCCGCACCCCCGACGGCCCCGGCACCCTCCGCCTGACCCCCTCCTCCGACACCCTCACCGGCACCGCCTGGGGCCCCGGCGCCGGCTGGCTGCTGGACCGCCTCCCCGCGCTGCTCGGCGCGGACGACGACCCGGCCGGCTTGGTGCTGCCGCCCGGCCCGCTGCGCGAAGCCCAACGCTCCTGCCCCGGACTGCGGTTGACCCGCACCGGCCTGGTCATGGAGTCGCTGGTTCCCGCCATCCTCGAACAGAAGGTCACCACCGGCGAGGCCTACCGCGCCTGGCGCACCCTGCTCCGCGACTACGGCACCCCCGCGCCCGGGCCCGCGGCGGACCTCGGCATGCGAGTGGCGCCGAGCGCCCGCGAGTGGTCCCTGATCCCCAGCTGGGAATGGCACAAGGCCGGTGTCGACCCCAAGCGCTCGGCCACCGTGGTCCGCGCGACGCGGCTGGCCGCGCGCCTCGAAGAAGCCTCCGCAATGCCCTCCGCCGAAGCCTTCGCCCGCCTCACCGCCGTCCCCGGCATCGGCGTCTGGACCGCCGCGGAGACCCTGCAGCGCTCCAACGGTGACGCCGACGCGGTCTCCGTCGGCGACTTCCACCTCCCCAACATCGTCGGCTGGGCCCTCGCCGGACGGCCCCGGAGCGACGACGCCCAGATGCTCACGCTGCTGGAGCCCTACCGCCCCCACCGCCACCGCCTCTGCCGCATCCTCCCCCTCACGGGCGCCCGCCCCCCGAAGTACGGCCCCCGCCTCACCCCGAACGACCACCGGGGGCGGTAACGGGGTTGTTTTTCAGGGGCTCGGGGAACGGCGAGGCGAGTGCCTGGCGGTCTCAGTCCGGCTGGGGGCCTTGGAGACCTCCATGCGCCCAGACCTCGCAGCGCCCCGGAACCCCGACCGCCACACACCCCCGCCGTTCCCCGGGCCCCTGGCTTCGCCAGCGACCCGGGCCCCTGGTGGTGCAACTACAGGACCGTCAGAAAGTCATCCGGGTCCCGTGGCTGACGTTCCTTCGGGGCGTCCGCCGGGCGGCCGATGGCGATGGCGCCCATGGGGTCCCAGTGCGGGGGGAGGGAGAGGACGTCGCGGACGGTGTCGCGGCAGAACATCGTGGAGGAGACCCATGCGGAGCCGTAGCCCTCGCCGGTGAGGGTGACCAGGAGGTTCTGGACGGCGGCGCCGATCGCGACGGTGAACATCTCGCGTTCCGCGCCGGCGCGCCGACTGTCGGGGTAGGCGTGCGAGCCGTCCATCACCAGGCAGGGGATGACCAGGGTGGGGGCGGCGCGCAGCACCTCGCCGCGGGCGGTGCGCCGGGCGATCCGTTCCGCGGACCAGCCGTCGAGTTCGCGCAGGTCGCGCCGCCAGGCGTCGAGCATGGCGTCCAGCAGGCGGGTGCGGAGGTCGGGGGACTCCAGGTGGACGAACCGCCAGGGGGTGGTGTGGTGCGGGGCGGGGGCGGTGACGGCGGCGGCGACCGCGCGGCGGACGGCGTCGGGGTCCACCGGTTCGGCGGTGAAGTGGCGGACGGTGCGCCGCAGCGTGACCGCCTCGCGGACGGCCTCGGAGGTGCCGAGGCGGAACATGTCGTCCGCGGCGGGCCGGATCAGCGGGCGGGTGCCGTCGCCGTCCTCGGCGGTGACCAGGTGCGGCAGGCCGCGGATCACGGCGACCGGGACGCCGGTGGCCTTGCCCTTCACCAGGTCGGCGGCGGCGGCGAGTTCGTCGGCGGTGGCGGTGACGGTGAGGACCAGTTCGTTGCCGTGGCTGTCGGTGCGGCCGCGGTGGTCGTCCAGGACGGGGAGGCCGGCGGCGCCGATCGCCACGTCGGTGAGGCCGTTGCGCCAGGGGCGCCCGAAGGTGTCGCTGATCACGACCGCGAGCCGTCGGCCGGTCAACTCCTGCAGGCGGGCGCGGAGTCGGCGGGCCGAGGCGTCCGGGTCCTCGGGCAGTAGCAGCAGGGTGCCCGGCGCGGTGTTGGAGGCGTCGACCCCGGCGGCGGCCATCACCAGGCCGTTGCGGTTCTCCACGATCCGGGCCCGGCCGCGGCGGGCCACCAGCCGGACCGTCTCGGCGTCGATCGCGGCGTCCCGGTCGACGCCGTGCAGCACCCGGCCCTCGGCCTTGCTGACGATCTTCGAGGTGACCACCAGGATGTCGCCGTCCTGGTACTCGCCCGCCTTGGCGAGGAGTTCCGCGAGGTCCGCGCCGGGCTCGACCTCCGGCAGCCCGTCGACCGGAACGACCGTCAGCTCGGTGCTCACTTGCGCACCGCCGCGGCCAACTCGAGTGCCGCGCGCGCCATCTCGGCGCTCGCGTCGACGTCGCGCATCAGCAGCGGCACGGCGCGGCAGGCGATGCCGGCGGCCTCCACCTCGGCGACGGCGCCGGCGTCCGAGGTGTCGACCAGCCAGCCGTCCAGCAGGCCGCCGGCCGTGCGGGCGCCGTAGTGGCGGGCGACCGCGAGGGCGCTGGTCTCCACGCCGACCGCAGCCAGCACCTTGTCGGCCATGCCGCGGACCGGGGCGCCGCCGACGATGGGGGAGAGGCCGACCACCGGGGCGGGGGTGGCGGCGAGGGCCTCGCGGATGCCGGGCACGGCGAGGATGGTGCCGATCGAGACCACCGGGTTGGACGGCGGCAGGATGACCACGTCGGCCTCGGCGATCGCCTCCAGCACGCCGGGGGCGGGCTTGGCGCTCTCCGCGCCGACCGGGATGATCGCCTCGGCGGGCACCGCCGCGTGCAGCCGCACCCAGTACTCCTGGAAGTGCACCACCCGCGGCCCGTCGGCGTCGGTGATCCGGACGTGGGTCTCCACCCGGTCGTCGCTCATCGGCAGCAGCCGCACCCCGGGCTGCCAGCGCACGCAGAGCGCCTCGGTGACGGCGCTCAACGGGTAGCCGGCGGCGAGCATCTGGCTGCGGACGATGTGGGTGGCGAAGTCCCGGTCGCCGAGCCCGAACCACTCGGGCCCGACGCCGTACGCCTTCATCTCGTCCTTGACCGACCAGGTCTCGTCCGCCCGGCCCCAGCCCTGCTCCTCGTGGATCCCGCCGCCGAGGGTGTACATCACGGTGTCCAGGTCCGGACAGACCTTCAAACCGAACAGGTGGATGTCGTCGCCGGTGTTCCCCACCACGGTGATCTCGTCACCGGGATCGACCGCCGCCCGCAAGCCGCGCAGAAACCGCGCCCCACCGATTCCACCTGCCAGTGCCGTCATTCGCATGGCCTCATCCTGCCAGCGCTACGACTCCTGGAGCTGCCGCCGCCCGGTCGGGGCCGGGTACTGGTTCATCTCGACCAGACCGGGCGTGTACAGGTGGAGTGAAACCGCGGGCTCCAGTGCTGCGTTGACCATGTCGTGGAGGTAGCCCGGAGAGAACACCCGAAGGCCGCCGGGGGCGAGCACGCGCGAGCCCTCGCCGCCGGCGGTCAGCGAGCGTTCGGTCAGTTCGCCCTGAAGGACCGTCATCACGCCGGAGGACCGGCCGTGGTCGTGGAGGCCGCTGCCCTGGCCGGGCACCCAGCTGAGCAGCCAGACCTCGTAGCCGGGGCCGGTCTCCAGCCGGGCGTACCAGCGGGTCAGCGGGTCGTAGCGGACCAGCGGCTCCCAGCGGGCGCGGTCGGCGGCGATCTCCCGGACCAGCCGGGCGTAGCCGGCCACCGTGGTGGGGTGCGCGGGCAGGTCGGTGCGGGCCAGGTGCGGGAAGGCGAGCGGGTCGCCGGCGATGGAGACGTCGCTCAGGCCGTCGGTCCAACGGGGCCGGGCGGCCACGGGGTTGCCGGCGACGGAGTCGGTCGCGGGGGAGTGGTGGAGCTTGCGGTCGCGGTTGCGCTTGCGGAGGCGGGGCATTCGCACGGCGGTGTCGTCCTCGGGTTCGGCTTCGGGCTGGGATCAGCCGATTCCGCGAGAGCGATCAGGGGGGACTGTCGCGCGGTCGGCCTCTGTTCCGGGGCGGCGCGCGGTGGGACGCGTGCGCCTAGATACAGCGGAGACAGCGGCGACAACACGAGGAGTTCGCGGCAGCACCGAGGAGCGCCTGGCGGCGCGACGGGGCGGCGAACTGTGACATGCGGGCAAGCAGACCGCACCTGGGCCGTCGGTGTCAAGGCGCAGGTGAGGACAATCGGGGCAGACCTGGCCTGAACCACCGGATGGGGTGATAAATCACCCTCTATGTTTCGATGTGAAGATCGCCGGGAAGGCAGGCCGTGAGATCGCCGGGCCCGATGAGGCCGCCGCCTGACGGCAGGTCAGGGACCAGGCAGGATGTCCGGGTTGTCCGGATATGTACACTATTCGTAGTGGCTTGGTTCCGGGGAGTGAATCCTTGGCCCAATACCAGACCTCGGCTTGACTGGGCCAGAGTGACGCAACTGTAATTTCTCTCGTGTCGTTCCGCCGCACCGGCAACGGCAACACCACGGGGACGCCAAGAGGGGCAGAGGAGGCGCGCCAGAATGAGCGAGCTCTTTGAGCTGTTGATCGGTGAGGGCATCGAGGAAGACGAAGAGGAACTCGGCTGGCAGGAGCGGGCGCTGTGCGCCCAGACCGACCCCGAGTCGTTCTTCCCCGAGAAGGGCGGGTCCACCCGGGAGGCCAAGAAGGTCTGCCTGGCGTGTGAGGTCCGGGCCGAGTGCCTCGAGTACGCGCTCGCCAACGACGAGCGGTTCGGCATCTGGGGCGGGCTCTCCGAGCGGGAGCGCCGACGCCTCAAGAAGAGCGCGGTCTGAGCATCCCCGCGGACCGCGCGGGACATCCCCGCGGAGCACGTCCGGTGCCGGCGCCCCACCTCCCCGAGGTGGGGCGCTTTCGCTTCGCCGCACACCGGCGGGGGCCGCCGCGATACCCGCTGCACCGTCTCTTCACACACACCCGGGACAACCCGGCCACCCGGAGCCGTTAGTGTGGTGCGTCATCTGCCGTCAAACCCGAACCGGTGGTCCGCGCACCCGATGACTGTTTACAGCCACCAGAGCGGCTTCTCCGCTGCCAGGCCGCCCGCCTACCCGCGCCATCTGGTCACCGCGGTGATCGTTTCGCACGACGGCGCCCGCTGGCTGCCCCAGGCGCTCGCGGGTCTGCTCGGCCAGGACCGGCAGGTGCAGCGCATCCTCGCGGTGGACACCGGCTCCACCGACACCTCCCCGCAACTGCTCGCCGACACCCTCGGCGACTGGCTGCCGGAGAGCGGCCCGCAGATCCTCGGCCGCCGGGTCGGCTTCGGCCGCGCCGTCGGCGAAGCCGTCTTCAACTCGGCGCCGCTGCGCCCCGAAGACCTCTCCTACAGCCTCGACCCGTCCGGCTACGACCCGGTCACCGGCGGCTGGGACGACTTCGGCGACCCGCTCGGCGCCGAGGACGACCTCGGCCGCGGCGGACCGCGCGAGACCCAGCCGGTCGAGTGGCTCTGGCTGCTGCACGACGACTGCGAACCGCAGACCGACGCCCTGCGCCGACTGCTCCAGGTCGCCGACTCCACCCCGAGCGCCGCCGTGGTCGGCCCCAAGCTCCGTTCCTGGTACGACCGCCGGCAGCTGCTGGAGGTCGGCGTGACGATCGCCCGCTCCGGCCGCCGCTGGACCGGGCTCGACCGCCGCGAGCAGGACCAGGGCCAGCACGACCAGGTCCGCCCCGTGCTCGCCGTCTCCACCGCCGGCATGCTGGTCCGGCGCGACGTCTTCGAGGAACTCGGCGGCTTCGACCGGGCGCTGCCGCTGATGCGCGACGACACCGACTTCTGCTGGCGGGTCAACGCCGCCGGCCACCGCGTGGTGGTCGCCCCCGACGCGGTGCTCCGGCACGCCGAGGCCGCCAGCCGCGAACGGCGCGCCATCGACTGCGGCTCCGCCCACCCGCACCGGGTCGACAAGGCCGGCGCGGTCTACACGCTGCTCGCCAACTCCAAGGGCGTGCTGTTCCCGTACACGCTGCTGCGGCTGATCCTCGGCACCCTGCTGCGGGTCGTGGTCAACCTGGTCGGCAAGGACCCCAAGCAGGCCTACGACGAGGTGGCCGGCCTCGGCCACGAACTGCTGCGACTGCCGCGCCTGTTGACCGCCCGCGCGCGCCGCCGCCGGACCCGCTCGGTCGACTCGCTGGACGACCGCACGCTGTTCCCCGCACCCGGCGCCACCGCCCGCCTGGCCATCGAGAACGTCATCGGCTCGCTCGGCATCGGCGGCGGCGACGACTCCGGCGCCGGCCGGCACGGCTCGGCCGAGTCCGGACCCGGCGACGACGACACCGACGACCTGGTGGTCGAGCAGTTCGCGCTGATCAAGAAGTTGGCCCGGCGCCCGGCCCCCGTGCTGTTCGCCGCGGTGCTGGTCTTCGCGCTCGCCGCCGGCCGCAACCTGATCGGCTCCGGCTGGCTCGAGGGCGGCGCCCTGCTGCCCGCCACCGACGGCGCCGGCGGACTGTGGCGGATGTACGCCGACGCCTGGCACCCCGTCGGCACCGGCTCCACCGCCACCGCACCGCCCTACCTCGGCGTCCTCGCGGTGCTCTCCTGGGTGTTCCTCGGCCACGCCGACTTCGCGCTCACCCTCATCGTGCTGCTCTCGGTGCCGCTGGCCGCGGTCAGCGCCTACCTGGTCTCCCGGCCGCTGATCGAGTCGAAGCTGGTCCGCGCCTGGGCCAGCGCCACCTACGCGCTGCTGCCCGCCGCCACCGGCGCCCTCGCCCAGGGCCGGATCGGCACCGCCGTACTCGCCGTGCTGCTGCCGCCGCTGGCCCGCGCCGCCGCGATCACCGCCGGCCTCGGCATCCGCAAGGAGACCGCCGCCAAGGGCGCCCGCCCCGGTTGGCGGTCCGCCTGGATGACCGTGCTGATGCTCACCGTCTGCACCGCGTTCGTCCCGCTCACCTGGGCCATCGCCCTCCCGCTCTGCCTCGCCGCCCTCGCCCACGCGGTGCTGCGCGGCGGCGCGTTCGGCTCCGGCGGCCAGGCGCTGCGGCTGCTCGGCCTGCGCATCGCGGTGATCCTCGGCGCGCCCGTCGTGGTGCTCGCCCCCTGGTCGCTGCACGTCCTCGCGCACCCCTCCCGGCTGCTGCTGGAGGCCGGCGTCGCCGGGTTCAACGGGCCCGCCGCCGACCCGCTCGGCCTGATCCTGGTCAACCCCGGCGGCGCCGGCGTCCCCCCGATCTGGCTCTCCGCCGGCGTGGTGCTCGCCGCGCTCGCCGCCCTGCTGCGCGCCGACCGGCGCCGCGCGGTGCTCGCCGCCTGGGGCGCCGCCGCCGCCGGTCTGGTCTTCTCGGTCGCGGTGGCCGGCACCTCGGTGACCCCCGCCTCCGGCGGACCCGCCACCGCCGCCTGGGCCGGCCCGGCCACCCTGCTGGCCGGCGTCGCCCTGCTCGCCGCCGCCGCGATCGGCGCCGACGGCGCCAACGCCCGCGTCTCCGGCATCGCCTTCGGCTGGCGGCAGCCGGTCGCCGCACTGGTCGTCGCCTCCGCCGTGCTCGCCCCGCTGGGCACCGCCGCCTGGTGGGCGATCCACGGCGCCGACGGCCCGCTGCACCGCACCGCCGAGGCCCAGGTCCCGGCGTTCATCGCGGAGGCCGCCGACACCACCGACCGCGCCCGCACCCTGATGATCACCGGCGACGCCGCGGGCACCGCGGTGAGCTACGCGCTGGTCCGCGGCGCCGGCCTGACGACCGGTCAGGCCGAGGGCACCGTGGACGCCGCCGCCGACCAGAAGCTCGCCCAGCTCACCGGCAAGCTGCTGGCCGGCTCCGGCGGCGACCAGGCCGGCACCCTGGCCGGGTACGGCGTCGGCTACGTCGAGGTGAAGGACCCGCTGATCGCCAAGGTCCGCGACGTCCTGGACACCACGCCCGGCCTGACCCGGCTCAGCCTCGACAACGGCGTCGCGCTCTGGCAGGTGACCGCGATCCCCGGCGCCCGGGCGCAGATCACCAGCCCCGGCACCGTGCCGATCACCGTCCCGGCCGGCGTCCACGACATCTGGACCACCATCCCGGACGGCCCCGAGGGCCGGCAGCTGCGGCTCGCCGAACAGGCCGCCCCGCAGTGGCAGGCCACCCTCGACGGCACCCCGCTCAAGGCGGTCACCGTCGACGGCTGGGCCCAGGGCTTCCAACTCCCCGCCAAGGGCGGCCGACTGGACGTCACCCGGACCAGCAGCCTGGCCCACACCGGCTGGGCGTGGGGCCAGCTCCTGCTCGGCGTGGTGGTCCTGGTCCTCGCGCTGCCCGGCCGCCGCAACCACAACGACGACGACCTGCCCGAAGAGGTGGTCGCCGCCCAGGCGCTGGCCGCCGCCGCGCAGGCCCAGGCCCCCGCCCCCGGCAGCCGCCGGGCCCGCCGGCTCGCCGAACGCGGCGAGGGCGAGGGCGACGGCGAGCAGGCCCCCGCCGAGCCCGGCGTCTACGCCGGTGCCATCCCGCAGCAGCCCACCGGCGAACCCGACGGCGGCTACCAGGCCGACCCCGAGCCGTTCGCCGACCCGTACCAGACCGACACCTACCAGGCGGACCCGTACCAGGCCGACCCGTACCAGCAGCCCGCCTACCAGGGCGACGGCTACGGCTACGACCAGTCCGGCTGGGACCCGAACGGCCAGCAGCAGCCGGTCGGCGCGCCCTACCAGGGCGACGGCTACGACCAGTACGGCCAGCAGTACGGCTACGAGACGCCCGCCCAGGGCTGGACCGACCCGTACGCGGCGGGCTACCCGCAGCAGCAGCAGGAGCAGCAGCAGCCCTGGCTGCCCGGCCAGCAGCAGACCGACCAGACCGAAGGCTGGGGATACCCCCAGCACGACCCCAACGACCCCTACGGCGGCCACCCGCAGCAGCCCGGGACGGGGAGCTGACCCGCGATGAAGAAGCCCACCCTGAAAGCCCCCAAGCTCAAGGCGCCCGACCTGAGCAGCGTCGCCGGCGGCAGCCGCACCGGCCAGTCCCTGCTCGCCGGGGCCGCCATCCTCGCGGTGGTGTTCGGCGTCGCCGAACTCCGCTCACCGGTCACCCCGACGACGGGCGCCACCGGCAAGCTCACCAGCACCCAGGTCGAACGCACCGCGCTGGTCTGCCCGCCCCCGCTGCAGGGCGCGGTCGGCTCCACCACGCTCACCCTGTTCACCCCGCCCGGCGGCACCGCCCAGGGCGGCACCGGCGTGCTCAACGACGTCACCCCGCAGAGCGTGGTCGCCGCCCAGGCCCCCGCCCAGCCGGCCACCGCCCCGTCCGGCACCGCCTCCGGCGCCCCGGCCGCCGCCGACGCCCGGGTCACCCTGGCCAAGCCGGGCGTCCCGACCGCCGGCCCCGCCGCCAACAACGACACCGCCCCCGGCACCTTCGCGGTCGGCACCGGCGCCCTCGCCCCGGGCTTCACGGTCACCCAGACCACCAGCTCCGAGCAGGGCTCCCCGGCGCTCTCCGGCGCCCGCTGCACCCCCACCGGCACCAGCTTCTGGTTCTCCGGCGCCAGCACCGCCGGCGACCGGGTCGACTACGTCACCCTGGTCAACGCCGACACCCTGCCCGCCGTCGTCGACCTGCGCCTCTACGGCGACAAGGGCCTGATCGACAACGAGCTCGCCACCGGCATCGCGGTCGCCCCCGGCACCTCCCAGCAGATCCTGCTCAGCGGCCTCTCCAAGGGCCAGGTCAACGACCTCGCCGTCCACGTGGTCGCCCGCAGCGGACGCGTCGGCGCCGGCCTGCACGCCCGCGACGGCGGCAAGGGCAGCGACTGGCTGGAGCCCTCCGCCGACCCCGCCGCCACGGTCACCGTGCCCGGCGTCCCCGCCGACCTCACCGCCGCGCACCTGGTGGTCGCCACCGACTCCGCCGACGACGCCGACCTCAAGGTCCAACTCTCCGGCAAGAACGGCTGGTTCACCCCCGCCGACCACGAGACCCTGCACGTCAAGGCCGGCATGACCGCCACCCTCGACTTCGACGTCTCCAAGCTCGCCCACGAGGGTGCCACCGCGGTCCGCCTCACCCCCACCGACCCCGCCCACGCCACCCCCGTGGTGGCCGGCCTGCGGGTCGACCGCAACAACAAGGGCAAGAACGAGGCCGCGTGGCTGGCCGGCGCCGCCCCCGTCGGCACCCGCGCCTCCATCGCCGACAACCGGGCCGGGCAGACCGCCCTGATGCTCACCGCCACCGACACCGACGCCAAGGTCAAGGTCACCTCCTCGGCCGGCAGCAACGGCGGCACCCCCGCCACCAAGGACGTCGACATCCCCGCCGGCACCACCGTCACCGTCGACGGCATCGACCCCGCCGGCGTCAACGGCCCCTACGCCCTCACCGTCGAAACCACCACCGGCGGCCCCGTCGTAGCCGCCCGCCAACTCACCATCCCCGCCCGCGACTACCCCGCCTTCACCACCCAGCAACTCCGCGACGACCGCGCCACCGTCCAGGTCCCCCAAGCCGCAGGCGACCCCGGAGTGGTCCTGAAGTAGGGGGGGCGAAGCCCCCAGGGGCCCGGGGAACGGCGGGGGTGCGTGGCTGTCGGGGTATCGGGGCGCTGCCAGGTCTGGGCGCATAGACGTCTCCGAAGACCCCCCGCCAAGCTCAGACCACCAGACACTCGCCTCGCAGTTCCCCGAGCCCCTACCCGTCCTCGCCGTACCGCGGATCAATCGCATCCGGCGACAGCCCCAACAGCTCCGCCACCTGCTCGATCAGGATCTCGTGCACCAGCGCCGCCCGGTCCTCCTTGGACTTGGCGCGGATCTCCACCGGCCGCCGGTAGACCAGGATCCTGGCGCGGCGCCCGGTCACGGCGGGAATCACCCGGCCGAGCGGGACGCCGTCGGGCTCGGGCTCACCCTTGGCGGGCACCGGGACCTCCAGGACGGCGAACTCCACGTCCTCCAGCTGGGGCCAGCGCCGGACCAGGCGCTCCATCGACTCCCGGACGTAGTCGTCGAAGAGCTCGGAGCGGGTCAGCGAGATGGGCACCTGCGGCGGTGCCAGCGGCCCGCGCAGGCCGCGGCCGTGCCGGTCGCGGTGCTTGCGGCGGCCGGGACCGGGCGGGGACGAGGGTGTCGAGCTGTCCATAGCAGTGTCGAGCGTAGTCCCTGGATGCCCGGAAGTGGACCACTCGGGCACGGCGCGTGACGGCTCCGAGACCCGCGGGGAGACACACGCGGAGGGGGCGGGTCTTCGCGGGCCGGTCGGGAGTGCGGTACCGTCCACCCTCGTGAGCTCTGTACGTCGTTGTTCGCGGACCGCGTGCGGCCGTCCGGCCGTGGCGACGCTGACGTACGTCTACGCGGACTCCACCGCGGTGCTCGGCCCGCTGGCGACCTACGCGGAGCCGCACTGCTACGACCTGTGCGCCGAGCACGCCGAGCGGCTGACCGCGCCGCGCGGGTGGGAGGTGGTCCGGCTGGTCGCCGAGGCGGGGCCGCTGCGGCGCAGCAGCGACGACCTGGAGGCGCTGGCCAACGCGGTGCGCGAGGCGGCCCGTCCGCAGGAGCGGACACCCCGTCAGGGCCCGCAGACGGACGGCGAGTCGGGCCGTCGGGGCCACCTGCGGGTGCTGCGCTCGCCGGAGAGCTGAGACCGGTCCGCGGGTGCACGGCACCGGCGCTTCGCCGTGGCCGGGTACGCTGCCCCTCTACCGCCGGGCGGACGCATCGTCCGGGGCAGCTCGCAGCACACACACGGGAGCATTCGTGCGGGACCTGAAGCAGCTTGTGAAGGCGTACGACGTCCGGGGCGTCGTCCCGGACCAGTGGGACGAGTCGCTGGCGTACGCGTTCGGCGCGGCGTTCGTCGAGGTGGTCGGCGGCGCGGCGGTCGTGGTGGGTCACGACATGCGGCCGTCCTCGCCCTCGCTGTCCCGCGCGTTCGCCGAGGGCGCGGCCTCCCGCGGCGCGGACGTGGTGGAGATCGGGCTGTGCTCGACCGACCAGCTGTACTACGCGAGCGGCAGCCTGGACCTGCCCGGCGCGATGTTCACCGCCTCGCACAACCCGGCCGAGTACAACGGCATCAAGCTGTGCCGGTCGGGCGCGGCCCCGGTCGGCCAGGACACCGGCCTGGCGGATATCCGCGAGCTGGTGGAGTCGTGGCTGGACGAGGACGGCGCGGTGCACGTCCCGGTCGTCGACGCCACCCCGGGCGCGCTGAGCGCCAAGGAGACCCTGGACGGCTACGCGGCGCACCTGCGCGGCCTGGTCGACCTGACGGCCATCCGGCCGCTGAAGGTCGCGGTGGACGCCGGCAACGGCATGGGCGGCCACACCGTGCCGACGGTGTTCGCGGGCCTGCCGCTGGACGTCGTCCCGATGTACTTCGAGCTGGACGGCACCTTCCCGAACCACGAGGCCAACCCGCTGGACCCGAAGAACCTGGTCGACCTGCAGGCCAAGGTCCGCGAGGTCGGCGCCGACCTGGGCCTGGCGTTCGACGGCGACGCCGACCGCTGCTTCGTGATCGACGAGAACGGCGACCCGGTCTCGCCGTCCGCGATCACCGCGCTGGTCGCCGAGCGGGAGGTCGCCCGCGCGAAGGCGAACGGCGAGGCCGAGCCGACGATCATCCACAACCTGATCACCTCCTGGACGGTGCCCGAGGTGGTCCGCGAGCTGGGCGCCGTCCCGGTGCGCACCCGGGTCGGCCACTCCTTCATCAAGCAGGAGATGGCGGTCACCGACGCGGTGTTCGGCGGCGAGCACTCCGCGCACTACTACTTCCGCGACTTCTGGCGCGCCGACACCGGCATGCTCGCCGCGATGCACGTGCTGGCCGCGCTCGGCGGGCAGCAGGAGCCGCTCTCCGCGCTGACCAAGCAGTACAACCGGTACGCCGCCTCCGGCGAGATCAACTCCACCGTCGCCGACCAGCACGCCGCCACCGAGCGGGTGCGGGCCGCCTACGCGGGCCTGGAGGGCGTCACCGTGGACGAGCTGGACGGCCTGACCGTGGCCGGCCAGGACTGGTGGTTCAACCTGCGCGCCTCGAACACCGAGCCGCTGCTGCGCCTGAACGCCGAGGCGAAGGACCCGGCGAAGATGGCCGAGGTGCGGGACGGCGTGCTCGCGATCGTGCGGGCCTGACCCCGCTGGTCAGCCTGGCGCTGACGTTTCGGGTGCCCCGGCCGGTAGGGTTGCCACCGGCCGGGGTACTGCTGTGTCACCGGCCTGACAATCCACCACGACCGCCGCACCGACCGGAGCCGACCGTCATGAGCCTGCCGTCCTTCCTTCTGGAGATCCTGGTCTGCCCGGAGTGCCGTTCGCCGCTGGCCGAGGTGCGCGAGGGCTCCGAGGAGGCCGAGCACGAGCTGCGCTGCACCGGCGAGGGCTGCGGCCTGGTGTACCCGGTGCGCGACGGCATCCCGGTGCTGCTGGTCGACGAGGCCCGCCGCCCCTCCTGAACCCCCGTCAGCCGCTTCCCCGCAGTTGTTGGAGGCCAGCCGCCATGTTCGACGACACCCTGATCGACGACCCGGCCGCCCTGCAGCGCGCCGACCGCCGGCACGAGCTGCTCGCCCTGGCCGGGGCGGGCGCCCGGATCCGGATCGCCCTGCGGCTGGCCGACGCGGCCGGGGTCAACGGGCTGCGCCCGGACGGCCGTCCACGGGCGGTGCTGGTCGCCGGACACGGCAGCGCGCTGACCGCCGCGGCGGTGCTGGCCGCGCTGGCGGTGCCGAGCTGCCAGGTGTGGCCGCTGCCGCCGGCCGACGCCCGTCCGGCGGCGCCCGCGTTCACCGACGGCGAGTCCTGGCTGCTGCCGGGCTGGGCCGGTCCGCTGGACCTGGTGGTGCTGGCCAGCGCCGGCGGCCGGGAGGGCGGGCTGATCAACCTGGCCGAGCAGGCGTACGCCCGGGGCTGCGCGATCGCGGTGATCTCCCCGGAGGGGTCGGAACTGGCCGAGGCCGCGGAGCAGGTCCGCGGCCTGCCGCTGCCGTTCACACCGAGCGAGGTCGAGCCGGAGGGCTCGGACGCCGAACCCGACCTGCCCGCCGAGGACCCGGCCGCGCTGTGGGCCTTCCTCGCTCCGCTGCTGAAGCTGGCCGACCGGATCGGCCTGGTCCAGCTCGCCCCCGGTTCGCTGGAGGCCGCCGCCGACCGGCTGGACGAGGTGGCGGTGCGCTGCCGCCCGGACGCCCAGGCGTACGACAACCCGGCGAAGTCGCTGGCCAGCCGGCTGGCGGAGACCGTTCCGCTGCTGTGGTCGGACGGCGCGGTGGCCGCGGCGGTGGGGGAGCGGTTCGCGGCGGCGCTGGCCGACCGGGCCGGGCTGCCCGCGCTGACCGGCCGGCTGCCGCAGGCGCTGACCGCCCACCGCGGCATGTTCGCGGGCCGGTTGGGCGCCGGGGCCGACCCCGACGACTTCTTCCGCGACCGGGTGGACGAGCCGGTGCCGCTCCAGCTGCAGGTGCTGATGCTGCGTCACACCCCGGGCGTCGAGGAACTGGAGGAGCCGGGCTGGCCGGTGGCCCGGGCCCGGCGGCTGGCCGAGGCGCACGAGGTGCGGGTCACCGATCACGCCTCCAGCCTGGAGGACCCGCTGCAGGCACTGGCCGAACTGATCGGCCTGACCGACTTCGCGGCGGTCTACCTGGGCCTCGCCACCGAGAACTGACGCGATATCGTCCCCTGGTCAACCAAGGCCCGGCAAAGTCCGGGCCCGGAGGGAAGGACAGGGGTTGAGCACCGAAGGCGGTACCAAGGCCCTGGTCGCGGCACTGGCCGCGAACCTGGGCATCGCGGTCAGCAAGTTCGTGGCGTTCGCGTTCTCCGGATCGTCCTCGATGCTCGCCGAGGGCGTGCACTCGCTGGCCGACTCCGGCAACCAGGTGCTGCTGCTGGTCGGCGGCAAGCGCGCCCAGCGCGAGGCGACCCCCCAGCACCCGTTCGGCTACGGGCGCGAGCGGTACGTCTACGGCTTCCTGGTCTCGATCGTGCTGTTCAGCGTCGGCGGCATGTTCGCGATCTACGAGGGCTACGAGAAGATCGTCCACCCGCACGAGCTGGAGAACTGGTACTGGCCGGTCGGCGTGCTGGTCCTCGCCATACTGCTGGAGGGCTTCTCCTTCCTCACCGCCTACCGCGAGGCGTCCAAGGACAAGGGCCGGCACGGCTGGGCCGCGTACATCCGCCGGGCCAAGGCGCCCGAGCTGCCGGTGGTGCTGCTGGAGGACACCGGCGCGCTGATCGGCCTGGTGCTGGCGCTGATCGGCGTCGGCGTGACCGCCGCCACCGGGAACGGCGTCTGGGACGGCGCGGGCACGGTGTCGATCGGCGTGCTGCTGGTGGTGATCGCGCTGGTGCTGGCGCTGGAGACCAAGTCGCTGCTGATCGGCGAGTCCGCCGACGTCGACGTGGTGGAGGCGATCCGCGCGGCGCTGGTCGACCACGACACGGTGACCGACGTCATCCACATGCGGACCCTGCACGTCGGCCCGGAGGAACTGCTGGTCGCGGCCAAGATCGGGGTCAACGCGGAGGACAGCGCCGCGGTGGTCGCCCAGGCGATCGACCTGGCCGAGGCCCGGATCCGCCGCGCCGTGCCGATCGCCCGGGCGATCTACCTGGAGCCGGACATCTACTCGGAGGAGAAGGCCCTGGCCGGCCCCGACGCCGACGCCACTCCGGGCGGTCCCGGCCCGAAGGCCCACTGACCGGGGGCCGGGCGGTGTAGATTCGTCAGCAGTGCCAAACGTCGCTGCTGATGGCGGTCGATCGGAGTCCGGCTCCGGTCGAGGGAGAGAGGTCCTCCGACGGATTGTGCCGCAGCAGAGGGCCGCCCACCGCGTCCCCCTGCCGCTCAGCACACCCGTAACCAGGCCCACGCAGCGAGGAGTTCGCATGTCGAACCTGCCCACCGGCGACTTCAAGGTCGCCGACCTCTCCCTGGCCCCGTTCGGCCGCAAGGAGATCCAGCTCGCCGAGCACGAGATGCCCGGCCTGATGTCGATCCGCGCCGAGTACGCCGCCACCCAGCCGCTCGCGGGCGCCCGCATCACCGGCTCGCTGCACATGACCGTGCAGACCGCCGTGCTGATCGAGACCCTCACCGCGCTGGGCGCCGAGGTCCGCTGGTGCTCCTGCAACATCTTCTCCACCCAGGACCACGCCGCCGCCGCCATCGCGGTCGGCCCGGAGGGCACCCCGGAGAACCCGCAGGGCATCCCGGTGTTCGCCTGGAAGGGCGAGACGCTGGAGGAGTACTGGTGGTGCACCGAGCAGGCGCTGACCTGGCCCGACGGCCAGACCCCGAACATGATCCTGGACGACGGCGGTGACGCCACCCTCCTGATCCACAAGGGCGTCGAGTTCGAGAAGGCCGGCGAGGCCCCGGACCCGTCCACCGCCGACAACGACGAGTACCGGATCATCCTCGAGCTGCTCAACCGCACGCTCACCGAGTCCCCGGCCAAGTGGACCGAGGTCGCCGCCACCATCAAGGGCGTCACCGAGGAGACCACCACCGGCGTCCACCGCCTGTACGAGATGCACCGCGACGGCAAGCTGCTGTTCCCGGCGATCAACGTCAACGACTCGGTGACCAAGTCGAAGTTCGACAACAAGTACGGCTGCCGCCACTCGCTGATCGACGGCATCAACCGCGCCACCGACGTCCTGATCGGCGGCAAGGTCGCCGTGGTCTGCGGCTACGGCGACGTCGGCAAGGGCTGCGCCGAGTCGCTGCGCGGCCAGGGCGCCCGGGTCATCGTCACCGAGATCGACCCGATCTGCGCGCTGCAGGCCGCGATGGACGGCTACCAGGTCACCACCCTGGACGAGGTCGTCGAGATCGCCGACATCTTCGTCACCACCACCGGCAACAAGGACATCATCCTGGCCTCCCACATGGAGCGGATGAAGCACCAGGCCATCGTCGGCAACATCGGCCACTTCGACAACGAGATCGACATGGCCGGCCTCGCCAAGCTGCCGGGCGTCGTGAAGACCGAGGTCAAGCCGCAGGTCCACGAGTGGCGCAAGGCCGACGGCAAGACCATCATCGTGCTCTCCGAGGGCCGCCTGCTGAACCTCGGCAACGCGACCGGCCACCCGTCCTTCGTGATGTCCAACTCCTTCGCGAACCAGACCATCGCGCAGATCGAGCTGTTCACCAAGACCGAGCAGTACCCGATCGGCGTCTACGTGCTCCCCAAGCACCTGGACGAGAAGGTCGCCCGCCTCCACCTCGACGCCCTCGGCGTCAAGCTCACCACCCTCACCAAGGACCAGGCCGACTACATCGGCGTCCCGGTCGAGGGCCCGTACAAGGCGGAGCAGTACCGCTACTGACACACCGTCGACGGCGCCCGGCACCCCCGCGAGGGGGTGCCGGGCGCCGTCGCGCTACGGCAGCACCTCGGTGGTCCAGGCGTTCGGGTCCGCGCCGTGCCCGACCACTCGGGGCAGCCAGGCGTTCGGGTCGCCGGCCTTGCCGTCCGGCGGCTCCAGGGCCATGGCGCACCACTTCAGTCCCCCGCCCGAGGAGCACGCCTGCGGGTGGGACCCCGCGCTCGGGTCCGTGGACGGCGAGCCGGCGCCCGGATTCGGCCCGTCCGGGGTGACGTAGACCGACACGTAGTGCGACCCCTGCTCCTGGAAGCCCAGCGACGCCGTCCACCAGCCGCCGCCGTTGCGCGGTGCCGTGATGCTCGCCGCGACGAGCACTGCCGACGGAGGCAGCGAGGCCATCGACGCCGGCATCGGCACCGCGTACGCGCCGACCAGCACCCCGGCCGCGATCCGCAGCGGCACCGCCTGGCGGTCGGCGTCCTCCAGGCCCTCGGTGTCCAGCTCCGCCCAGCGTCCGTCGGCCAGCCTGAACCGCAGGACATCCGTCGCCCTCGGCCAGCCGTCCGGGCGGTCCTTCTGCAACCAGTAGGCCTCCCGCCCGTTCACCTGCGGCGCGGCCACCCGCACCCCGTGCGATCCGTCCGCGAACGTCGGCGCCTCGTCCGGGTTCACCCCGGCCGGGAACACCTGCAAGGAATAGTGCTGCGTCGAGTGCCCGGGGCCCGTGCTCGCCGTGGTCTGCACCCCGACCCTGGTCGCGCTGAACTCCACCTCGGCCACCGCGTCCGGCAGCCAGCCGAACCGAGCCTGCACGGTCAGTGCCGCCCGGCCGATCGTCGGCACCGCGGCGGCCGGGCCGGTCGGCGTCGGATCCGGAAGCGCCGTGAACGGGGCGGTCGGTGACGAGTGCGTCGAGTTCGGCGCCACCGGGCCGATCGGCGCGGAGCCCGTGGCCGACCCGCGGTGCAGCACCGCGAACGACCCCGAGGCGACCACCACCGCCGCCACCGCGCCGAGCACCGTCCACCGACGCTGTCGCACCGCTGACCGACCGCGCCGCACCGCCCGCAGCGGGTCCACCGACGAGGGCGGCGCCGACCGTTCCGCGGACGCCACGTACTCGGCCATCCGCACCGTCAGTTCCTCCGCCTGCCGCTGATCGTCCGTCACACCTCGGCCCTCCCCATCGGACGCAGCCACGCCGATCGCCGCAGCGTCGCCAGCGCCCGCGAACTCTGACTCTTCACATTGCCGCTGGAACACCCCAGCTCGGCAGCGGTCTGTTCGACCGTCAGATCGCAGAAGTAGCGCAGCACCACCGTGGCCCGCTGCCGCGGCGGCAGCGCCGCCAGGGCCTCCCGCACGTCCAGCGACAGCGCCAGGTCCGCACCGCCCGCCACCACCGCGGCTCCGGGCTCCGCGGACGGACGGGTCCGCCGCCACCACCCGGTCCGCTGCTCGGACAGGAAGGTGTTGACCAGCACCGTCCGGGCGTACCCGTCCCGGTTCTCCGCCCGGCCCACCCGACCCCAGTGCACGTACAGCTTGGTGATGCTCTCCTGGACCAGGTCGTCCGCACGATGCCAGTCCGCGCACAGCAGGTACGCGACCTTCCGCAACCAGACCGTCCTGGAGGCCACGAACGCGGTGAACTCCTCGTCCCGCGTCTGCTCCGCCATCCGGTCCCCCCTCCCCATGACCGGTGACGCGGTCGCGCCACCGCCCCCCTGATGCGGCCGACCCGCGGAAGGGTTGCACACCGCGTTCCGTAGGCTTCACCCATGCCGAACGGCCGCTACTCCCTCCACGACCCGCACGACGGAACCCCGCTCGGCGAGGAACGCTTCAGCTGCGCCCCCGGCCCGGCCGGCTGGCGCTACGTCGCCAAGAGCTACCACCCCGACGGCACCGTCCTCGGCACCACCGACCTCACCCTCGACCAGCGCGGCCGCCCGCTACGGATGGAACTCCGGGCCGGCGGCTGGCAGGTCCGCGGCGGCGCGCTCGACGGCGTCAGCTGGGTGCGCACCGCCGCCGACGACCCCGACCCCGCGCACGCCGTCGAGGGCCACGACCGCGCCCACGCCTTCACCGGCGACTCCCCGGCCTTCCTGCTCGCCACCGCCCGGCTGCTCGACCTCGCCCCCGGCGCGAGCACCCGGATCCGCCTGGTCTCCTTCACCGGCAGCGCCCTCGCCCCGCGCACCCTCGACCAGTCCTGGCAGCTCCACGCCGTCGAGCAGCACCCCACCGACACCGGCCCGCTCCCCGTCGAGCACTACCGGGTCACCGACCTGGACACCGGCGAGGTCCGCGAGCTCCACCTCACCGGCGACGTCCTGCTCGCCGCCCCCGGCATCGAACTCGAAGAGCTCGACACCCCGCCCAACGCCCGCCGCTGACCCGCGGACGCCATCAGGCCGGCGGCGCGAACCCGCCCCCGGCCGGCGGCTGCTGCGCCGGGACCGGCTGCTGCCCGGGTGCCTGCGGCTGCACCGGGATCGCCACCTGCGGAGGCTGCACGGGTGCCTGCGGCTGCGGGTACCCGAGCACCCGCACCGGCGGCTGCGGCTGCGGAGCCCCGGCCGGCGGCAGGTACGGGGGCGGCACCTGACCGGGCGCCGCCTGCTGAGCCTGGAACGCCTGCGACGCCTGAGCCGTTTGGCCGGCCTGCTGCGCAGCGGCGTACTGCGCGGCCGCGTACCGGGCCGCCGCCGCGCTCTGCCGCTCCCACTCCCGCCGCTGCCGTTCCATCAGCACCGCACCCAGGTACATCACCGGCGGCGTCCCCACCGGCACCGACCGGCCGGTGCGCTCGCACAGGTCCCCGGCCAGTCGCTCGGCCAGCCCCTGCGCCACCTGCGGGTCCAACTCGTTCAAGCGGCCCAGCAGTTGACGCATCGCCAGCCACAGCCCGTCCGGCACCGCCGACAGGTCCATCGCGGCCAGGTCCGCGCCCAGCGCGTGCATCACCTGCGGCGGCACCGGCGGCACCGCCCCGTGGTCCTGGGCGCTGCGCGGCAGTCGCTCCCGGATCACCAGGGTCCCCGCGAAGATGTCGCCCAGCCGCTTGCCCTGCTCGTTGAAGAGCGAGACGAACACCGCCGGCATCGCCAGGAAGCCGAAGTCCACGATCCCCACCAACCCGCGCACCAGCGCGTGCCGGAACCGGATCGGCCCGCCGTCCGCCCGGACCACCCGCAGCCCGAACACCACCTTGCCCAGCGACCGCCCGTGCGACAGCGTCTCGATCAGGATCGGCAGCAGGGTCAGGAAGAACACCAGGGTGGTCAGCGACACCGCCGCCACCGCCGCCGCCTCCAGCCGAGACAGCAGCAGCGAGAGCGCGAACAACGTGACCAGGTACCCGATCCCGTAGACGACCCCGTCCAACGCCCGCGCCAGCCCCCGCGACGGCAACCGCGCCGTCCGCAGCCCCAGGACGACCGCCTCGCCGGTCACCAACTCGCTCACAGCACCCACCCGCTCCGTTCCGCGGCCCGCCGACCGGCACCCTGCCGCGCGACCCGACCCCCGCATCCGTTCCGGATCCGTCCAGGCCGCAAAGATACGACCGCCCGCCGCGACCCGGAACCCCGGTCCCGTCCGCGCACCCCTGTTCCGGAATCCCCTGCCGGGTCGCCCGCCCGCTCTGGCAAGCTAGCCCGGGCTGCGCACCGCACCGGTGCCCGCCACCCGTCCCACCGCGCACCCGGAGAGAGCCGCATGGACCTGGACGTCTTCGTCGCCGCCCACCAGGCGGAGTGGCACCGTCTGGAGGTCCTGGCCGGACGCCGACGCCTCACCGGCGAGGAGGCCGACGAGCTGATCGCGCTCTACCAGCGCGCCACCAGCCACCTCGCCCAGGTCCAGTCGACCGCCCCGCACCCCGGCCTCGAAGGCCGCCTCACCACCCTGGTGGTCCGCGGCCGCAACGCCGTGGCCGGTGCTCGCAGCTCCTCCTGGCGCGACGCGGCCCGCTACTTCACCACCAGCTTCCCCGCCACCCTCTACCGCGCCCGCCGCTGGTGGCTCACCGTCATGGCGGTCTCGCTCGTCCTCAGCGCCGTCATGGCCTGGTGGATCGGCACCCACGCCGAGATCCGCGAAGCGCTCATCCCGCCCGCCGAACTCCACGAACTCACCAAGCCCGGCGGCGAGTACGAGACCTACTACACCGAGCACCCCTCCGCGAACTTCGCCGCCAAGGTGTGGACCAACAACGCCTGGGTCGCCGTCCAGTGCCTGGTCTCGGCCGTCCTGCTCGGCATCCCCGTGCTCTTCATCCTGTTCAGCAACGTGGTCAACCTCGCCGCCGGCCTCGGCCTGATGGCCTCCGCCGGCCGCCTCGACCTCTTCCTCGGCCTGCTCATCCCGCACGGCCTGCTCGAACTCACCGCCGTCTTCGTCGCCGCCGGCCTCAGCCTCCGCCTCGGCTGGACCGTCATCGACCCCGGCCCCCGCACCCGCGCCGCCGCCCTCGCCGAAGAGGGCCGCTCCGTCATCGGCGCCGCGATCGGCCTGGCCGGCGTCCTCCTGGTCACCGGCATCATCGAGGGCTTCGTCAGCGGCTCCGCCCTCCCCACCTGGCTCCGCATCACCATCGGCGTCACCGTCGAGGTCCTCTTCTTCCTCTACGCCCTGGTCCTCGGCCGCCACGCCGCCGCCCGCGGCGAGATCGGCGACGTCGAAGCCGCCGACCGCACCGACCTCCAGCCGATGGCCGCCTGACCGGCGTGGCGTCACGAGTGCCCCGCCAAACCTGGTAGCCTGATGATCAACCCCAGGGACCATTGACGTGGTTCCGGTGGGCGAGTAGATTTGAACGGTTGGGAGCGACTGGACATCCGGTCGGCCCGAGCGTAGTGTCTACGACACCGCCGAAGACGAGGCAGCGCGTCCGCAAGGATGCTGGCCCGGTTCCGGCATAATCCCGAAGCAGAGCAGTGCAGAGCTTTTGATAAGGTCTGCGGCGAAGGTGAAGGAAATCCCACACCAGCGGGAAATCGGAGTGAAAAACCTCTGATAAGCTGGGAACACGAAAGAACGAAGCGCCCGGAGGGTCGGTCGGAAGGCCGCCTGAAGGAAGTGTCCGTTCCTTGAGAACTCAACAGCGTGCCAAAAGTCAACGCCAGATATGTTGACATCCCCGGCCTCGAAGTCTTTCGGGGTTGGAGATTCCTTTTGAAGTAAAACACTAGCGAGGACGCAGTGCGCAGGGCCGCCTTATTCCGGTGGTTGCTGTGCCGCTCTTTCGTGGAAGCATTCACGGAGAGTTTGATCCTGGCTCAGGACGAACGCTGGCGGCGTGCTTAA